>NZ_MTJN01000002.1:317693-635386 GCF_002017865.1 Rhodoferax fermentans
TGGGCGCCAAAAAAGGTGTGACCGAGCGCTGCGAGCAACTGTTGGAGCAGTTTCACCTGACCTCCGTGATGGATCAGCAGACAAAGGTGCTGGCCTACGGCAAACGCCGCCTGCTGGAGATTGCGATTGCCCTGGCCTGCAAGCCACGAGTGCTGCTGCTCGACGAACCGGTGGCCGGTGTGCCCGCCGGTGAGCGTGAGGAGCTGCTGCAAACCGTGGCCGCCCTGCCCACCGATGTGTCGGTGCTGCTGATCGAACACGACATGGACCTGGTGTTCAGCTTTGCCAAACGCATGACGGTGCTGGTCAACGGCACCGTGCTCACCGAAGGTGACCCCGACACCATCGCCAATGACCCGCAGGTCAAAGCGGTGTACCTGGGCCACGGTGACGAACTCAATGACACGCTGGGAGCCGCAACCCATGGCTGAACTGTTAAATGTGCAAGGCTTGAGCGCTGGTTATGGCGAAGCCGTGGTGTTGCACGAGGTGTCACTCTCGATCGACCCCGGTCAGACGCTGGCCCTGCTCGGGCGCAACGGCACCGGCAAAACCACCTTGATCAACACCCTGGCTGGCGCCACCCAGCAACACGCGGGCAGCATCCTGCTGGGCGGCCAAGTGCTGCACAAGCTACCGTCCCACGAACGGGCGGCGGCGGGTATTGGCTGGGTGCCCCAAGAGCGCAACATCTTCAAGTCGCTCACGGTGCATGAAAACCTCACCGCTGTGGCCCGCCCGGCGCGTGCTGGCCGGGCGTCGAGCCCCTGGACACCGGCACGGGTCTATGAGTTGTTTCCCCGGCTGGCCGAGCGCAAAAGCAACCTGGGCACCCAACTCTCGGGCGGTGAACAACAGATGCTGGCCCTGGGCCGTGCGCTGGTGCTCAACCCCACGCTGCTGCTGCTGGACGAACCCTGTGAAGGCCTGGCGCCGATCATTGTGCAAGAGCTGCTGCGGGCCATCCGGCGCATCACCCGCGAGGAAGGCCTCTCAGCCATCATCGTGGAACAACACCCGCAGGCGATCCTGGCGATCTCGGACACCGCCGCGGTGCTGGACCATGGCACCGTGGTGTATGCGGGCAGCGCACGCAGCCTGCAGGAGCAGCCCGCGCTGCTCGACAAGTTGCTGGGGGTGGCGCGTTGACACCTTGCTCACTCTGATTTGTAGAGCTACAAGCCCTTTCAAAATAAGGGCTACAGCCTGTTTTGATACTCAAACCCAAGGGGAATCCAGTTGATCCACTCCAGCATTCAAATCATCCACGACGAACACACCGCCCTGGCCTCGATGCTGCGCTCCATCGGCATGATGCTCGACCGTGGCCCCGGTGCCAACCCACAAACTTTTTTTGAGGTGATGCGTGCGATGTTGTTCTACATCGACGAGTTTCCCGAACAACGCCACCACCCCAAAGAGACCGAGCTGCTGTTCCCGCCGGTGGCCCGGCTGGCGCCCGAAACGCGCGAGGCGATCGAGCAGCTGGGCCAGGACCACGCCCATGGCGAAGTCGCGGTGCGTGAGTTACAACACCAACTGCTGGCCTGGGAGCTGCTGGGTGAGACCCGCCGCGCCGTGTTTGAGAACGCCGCCCGGCGTTACCTGAGTTTTTACATGACCCACATGCGCCTGGAAGAAACCGTGGTGCTGCCTGCGGCCCTGCGGGTGCTCAGTGCCGAGGACTGGTCTGTGATTGATGCCGCTTTTGAGACCAACTGCGACCCCCTCACCGGCAAGTACCCACGCGACCCCATCTACGACCGCCTGTTCACCCAGATCGTGACCCAGGCACCCGCGCCGATTGGCTTGGGTGAGGCTTAAGCGTAATTTTGAAAGAATCGCGCCCTGGTCCTTTTTTTATCTGGCCAGGGCGCTATAACTAACGCAGCAGACAGCGCGGCTCACAGATCCAGCACCAGCCGCGCCGTCTTGGCGCGGGAGCAGCAGGGCAAAAACTGGTCGTTGGCGGCCTGTTCTTCGGGGGTCAGGTAGTTGTCTTTGTGCTCGGGCACACCCTGCAAAACCCGGGTCAGGCAGGTGCCGCAGACGCCCTGCTCGCAGGCAAACTCGATCTCCACCCCCGCAGCAGATAAGGCCTGCAGCACCGTCTGACCACCTGCCACGGGGATCACTTTGCCGCTGCTGGCCAGTTGCACTTCAAAGCTGGCCTCATCCAAGCTGTGTTGCACCTCGGCGGCAAAAAACTCGTAGTGCAGCTGTGCCTCGGGCCAGCCGTTGGCGCGGGCCTTGCCCAGCACCGCGTCCATGAAGCCTTTGGGGCCACAAACATACAGGTGCAAGCCCGGTGTGGGGGCTGACAGCAGCACCGTCAGGTCCAGCTGCTGTGCGGGTACGGCGTCGTCAAAATGGAACTGGACACGCTGGGCAAAGGCCGACGCTGCGATGTGCTGGACAAAGGCGGTACGTTCCCGTGAACGGCTGCAGTAATGCAGCTCAAAGTCAGCCCCGCTTTTGGCCAGTTGCTCAGCCATGCACAGAATGGGCGTGATGCCAATGCCACCGGCCAGCAGCAGATGGCGTTGGGCATCGTGCTGCAAGGCAAAGTGGTTTTTGGGTGGACTGATCTGCAAGGTTTGCCCAGCGTTCACCAGGTTGTGCACGGCCACCGAGCCACCGCGTGATGCCGGGTCGCGCAGCACACCAATCACATAACGATGCTGCTCCTGCGGGTCGTTGCACAACGAATACGAGCGGGTCAAGCCGCCGGGCAAATGCACATCGATGTGGGCGCCGGCCGAAAACGCGGGCAGGCTCTGCCCCGGCAAGGCGTGCAACTCCAGCGCACAGATGTCCTGCGCCTCGGTCCATTTGCGTGCCACCTGCACAGAAAGTGTCGAACTTGTCATGTTGCTATGAGAAAAATAGTCAAGCAGCCAACACCGACGAGGGCTGTGCGGCTTCCTGGGCGATCAAGCGGTCCAGCACACGGCGCGACTGCACACCACCGGCGTCGATGTTGAGCATCAACAGGGCGCGCTCAGGGTGCGCCAGCAGGTTCTTTTGCTGGCGCTCCAGCATCTCCAGGTCTTCGGCAAAAATTTTGCCTTGGCCGTCGCGGATGGTGGCGGTGAGCGCCCGGTCTTCGGGTTTGAACTTGCGCGCCATGCCCCAGAAATAATGGATCGAGGTCTCGGTCTCGGGCGTGATGAAGTCCACCACCACGCTGTAGGCCTTTTTGTCGTTGGGCGCGTCGTAACCACCATGGCCCTGGTGCGCCACACCCACTTCAATCATCACATGGCTCGGCGGGGTGAAGCGGCAAATCTGCCAACGGTCCACCGGCACATCGTCGGCCAGGTTGTTGGCGCGCAGCCCCATTTTCCAGAACGGCGGCGGCTGGATGCCGCTCATGAAACGGCTGGTGACCACCATGTCGCCCTCGGTGGTGGTTTTACAGGGGGTTTCATCGATTTCTTTCTGGCCGATGCTGGTGGCGTGCACATAGGTCTCGTGCGTCAGGTCCATCAGGTTGTCGATCATCAGGCGGTAGTCGCAGGCGATGTGGTAGAGACCACCGCCGTAGGCCCACTCGGGGTTGTCATACCAGTCCATGTGCGGGATCTTGGCCTCATCAGCTTGCGCCGGGTCACCCGGCCAGACCCAGATGAAGCCGTAACGCTCCACCACCGGGTAACTTTTGATCGCCGGAAAACCGCGCACACGCTGGCCCGGCATGGCAATGGTTTTGCCCTGACAGCCCATTTCCAGGCCGTGGTAACCACAGACCAATTTGCCCTCAGACACATAACCGAGCGACAGCGGCGCCCCCCTGTGGGGGCAGAAGTCTTCCACCGCGGCCACCTTGTTGGCCTCGCCACGGTAGAAGGCGATGGCTTCGCCGCAGATGGTGCGGCCCAAGGGTTTGTCGTCGATCTCGTTGGGGGTGGCAGCAACATACCAGGTATTTTTCAAAAACATAGTGACCTCTTCAGGGTTGACAAGTGGGGTGCTAAACAGATTGACGCGCCAATTCTGTATACAAGAACCCACTAAAACAAGCCTATTTACCCTTGTTAAAGGGTAAATCCTAGGTTTATGTATCCAATAGTAGATATAACAGGATGTTGAATCTGCCCCTCATCAGCCTGACACCGGTCGACAAAAAACCGCCGTGTGGGATGTGCGCGCCCCGGGTCAACGGCACGCTCAGCAAGATGTTTTGAGGCGTGTTGCTGGGCCAACGATCACACATGGGTGTTATACCAGTCTGGCCAGGGGTTTTAAGGAAAATTGGCCTCTAGCCCTTATTCAACAAGGGCAAGTAGCTCTTATTATTGAAGCAATTTACCGCTGTAACCAGCGCACCATCGCCGCCGTGACGGCCTCGGGTTGTTCCACCGTGCTCATATGGCCGCTGTGGTTTACCAGCGCCAGCTCAGCGCCGCGGATGGCGCGGGCGATGCTGGCGTGTTGGTCTGGCGGGCTCCACAGGTCTTGTTCACCAGTCAGCACCAGGGTTGGGCCGCTGATGGTGGGTAACACCACGGCGGCATCCGGGCGGGCCAGCAGCGCGTGGATCTGTGCGGCAAAACGCTCCGGGTTGCTGCGCTCCAACATGTCCAGAATCGACTCAAACAGCGGCGTGCCGTGCACGTCCGGGTGCACCATGTTGGGTAACCATTGGCGCCCCATGACCCGCATGCCCTGCTCTTTGGCCAGTGCCACCAGGGCCAGTCGGCCAGCTTTTTCCTTGATACCGGGCTCCCCCTCGGCCAGAGGGTGGGTGCCGGTATCGAGCAAGGCCAGATGTGACACACGCTGCGGCGCCAGGCGCAGCACCTCCAGCGCCACGCGCCCGCCCATCGAATGGCCAGCCAGCGCAAACACCCCGGGGGGTGCGGTCTCAAGCACCTGGCGGGCCATGTCGGCCAAGGTGTTGCGCAGGCCGTAGTCCATCACGATGCAGTCATGGGTGGCCGACAAGGCGGGCAGTTGTGGCGCCCAGACGGCGTCATCACACATCAGCCCAGGGCACAGGATCAAAACGGGTTTCATCTCAGGTCACTCCAGTCAATCGCAGGGGCCAACACAGCAGGCACAAGCACCAGGACACTGCAATAAGCTTGCCAATATCCCGTCCCGAATCAGGTCGGATCTGGTGCACAGTGTGGTCTGACCGACATCCCGGCGCTTGCACCTCAGATCATCGCAGCCTGGTATGACAACTGGCTGTCAGATCACTCGACCCGTGTCACCGACGCCGGTTTGAAGCCCAGGTCCGCCAGCTTGCCCTTGCGCGCCCGAGCGGCCCGGGCATTGTTGAGGCTGCGGATTTCCAGGGTTTCATCACGCACCTTGCCACCGCGACCGATGCCGTCGATGCGCACACTGCGGTTGTAGGCACAGGCACCAGCCAGCGTGTCCTTGTCTTCCAGGTCGATCAACATCAGGCCGCGTCCACCGTTGGCCAAGGTTTTGAGTTCGCTGATCTCAAAAGTCAGAATCCGCCCGCCCACCGAGGCGCAGGCCACATGGGTGGCCGCTGGCCACGGCGCTGAACCCGCCTCACAGGCCACCACCGAAGGCGCGCACAGCACCTCTCCATCGTTGACCGTGACAAAGGCCTTGCCCGCCTTGAACTTGCTGACCATGTTCTCCACCGAGGCCAGGAACCCATACGCTGCAGAACTGGAGAGCAGCAGCGTGGCACCCATCGGCCCGGCAAAGTAATACAGCAGCTGGGTGCCCGCCTCCAGTTCAATCAGGCTGGTGATTGGCTGGCCGTCACCCCGACCACCCGGCAGCAGCGACACCGGCACCGAATACACGCGGCCATTGCTGCCAAAGGCCAGCAAGGTGTCCACCGTGCGGCATTCAAAGGTGCCGTACAAGGCGTCACCGGCCTTGAAGGTGTATTCCGGCTGCGCGGCACCGGCCGTTGCCGCGCCAGCGGTACGTTCCTTGGCCCAGCCTTTTTGCGCACGCACCCAACCTTTTTGGCTGACCACCACCGTCACCGGCTCATCCACCACCTTGACTTCGAGCACGACTTTTTTCTCGGCCTGGATCAGGGTGCGGCGCGGGTCGGCAAAGGTTTTGGCATCTGCCTCGATTTCCTTGACCATCAGACGGCGCAACACGGTCGGGCTGCCCAGCAACTCTTCAAGCTTTTGCTGCTCACCGCGCAGACCTGCCAATTCCTGCTCGATCTTGATCGCTTCCAGCCGGGCCAATTGGCGCAAGCGGATCTCCAAGATGTCTTCGGCTTGGGCGGAGGACAGTCGGAAGCGCTCGATCAGCGCGGCTTTCGGCTCGTCACTCTGACGGATGATCGCAATCACCTCGTCGATGTTGAGCAGCACCAGCGCCCTGCCCTCCAGGATGTGGATGCGCTCCAGCACCTTGTTCAAGCGGTGTTGTGAACGCCGCTCAATGGTGGTCTGGCGGAACGCGATCCACTCGGTGAACATCTGGCGCAGCGACTTCTGTGTGGGTCGGCCATCCAGACCAATCATGGTCAAGTTGATCGGGCTGGTGGTCTCCAGGCTGGTGTGCGCCAGCAAGGTGTTGATCAACTCTTGCTGACCGATGCGGCTGGTTTTGGGTTCACATACCAGGCGCACGGCGGCGTCTTTGCTGGACTCGTCGCGCACACCGTCGAGCACCGAGAGCAGCGTGGCCTTGAGCTGGTTTTGCTCCAGCGTGAGCGCTTTTTTGCCAGCCTTGACCTTGGGGTTGCTCAGGTCCTCAATCTCTTCCAACACACGCTGGGTGCTGACACCGGGCGGCAACTCGGTCACCACCAGTTGCCACTGCCCCCGCGCCAGGTCCTCGATCTTCCAGCGTGCGCGGCATTTGAGCGAACCGCGACCGGTGCGGTAGGCCTCGGCAATTTCACCGGCGCTACTGATGATCTGGCCTCCACCGGGGTAATCCGGGCCGGGCAGCAGGGTGAACAACTCGTCGTCAGTCAGCTCGGGGGTCTTGACCAGCGCCACACAGGCCTGCGCCACTTCACCTAAGTTGTGGCTCGGGATTTCGGTGGCCAGGCCGACCGCAATACCGCTGGCGCCATTGAGCAGTGCAAACGGCAGGCGTGCGGGTAGCTGGCGTGGCTCTTCGGTGGAACCGTCGTAATTGGGTGTGAAGTCGACCGTGCCTTCGTCGATTTCGTCGAGCAGCAGGCTGGTGATTTTGGCCAGGCGCGCTTCGGTGTACCGCATGGCGGCAGCGCCGTCGCCGTCTCTGGAGCCAAAGTTGCCCTGGCCGTCGATCAGCGGGTAACGCTGTGAAAAGTCTTGCGCCATACGCACCAGTGCGTCATAGGCCGCACTGTCGCCGTGCGGGTGGTAACGGCCCAGCACATCACCGACCACACGCGCACACTTGACCGGCTTGGCGCCGGTGTTGCCATTGGCGCCGCCAAAACCCAGTCCCATGCGCGACATCGCGTACAAGATGCGACGCTGCACCGGCTTTTGGCCATCACACACATCGGGCAAGGCACGGCCCTTCACCACACTGAGCGCGTACTCCAGGTAAGCGCGCTGGGCATAACTGGCCAGGCTGGGGGTGTCGTCCGGCTCGGGCTGGATCGGCTGCGGTGGGTTGATCTGAAGGATGTCGGTCATGGGAAACTCTTGTGATCTGCTCTGACTGTTGTAGCTTCTAGCCCTTTATTTATAAGGGCTGGCTGTATGTTATTTCGCGCTTTCATAGCTCTGGCTGCTGATTTTCAGAAGCGGCTGTTGGTCTTCCACGTTTGTGTCTTGTATCCGCGTAGCGGAGGCATTGGGCGACTTCCTCATACTGGAGTACCAGAAATCGTCAGCCGCCCAATGCCCCCACTTCGCTGGCACTGGTGGTGTGAAAGCCGGGATACCGCTAACACCGTCATTGGCTTGAAAGTTGTAAGGCATCGGTCTTCAAATCTCAATCTCCGTTATCGAAAGGTCCGCGTGGTGGCCGTTTGGGGCGGTTGACGATTTCTGGTACCCCAGTATGAGGAGACCGCCCCAAGCGGCCAACGCGCAGCGCGTATCACAGGTGCCAATGAATTTATACGAAATTGGCCTACAGCCCTTATATATAAAGCGCAAATAGCTATCAAAAAATGACTAAATATCCAGGTCCACCGAATCACCGTGCAACTCCATCAGGTCGCGCCGGGCACCGGCTTCACCTTTGCCCATGAGTTTGGTCATCAGCTCGGCGGTCTGTGTGGTGTCTAAACCGCCCAGCCCCACCTGCAGCAGGCGACGGGTGTCGGGGTTGAGCGTGGTGTCCCACAACTGTTCGGCATTCATCTCGCCCAGGCCTTTGAAGCGGCTGATGGTCCAGGCGCCTTCACGCACACCTTCCTTGCGCAACTTGTCCAGGATCACCGTCAACTCACCGTCGTCCAGCGCATAGGCTTTGGACGCGGGTTTTTTGCCACGCGCTGGTGCATCAACCCGGAACAAGGGCGGGCGCGCCACATAAATATGACCGGCATCCACCAGCTTAGGGAAGTGTTTAAAAAACAGCGTGAGCAGCAGCACCTGGATGTGTGAGCCGTCCACGTCCGCATCACTCAGGATACAAATCTTGCCGTAACGCAGGCCGCTCAGGTCGGGCGAGTCGTCCGGGCCGTGGGGGTCCACGCCAATCGCCACCGCGATGTCGTGGATTTCGTTGTTGGCAAACAGGCGGTCACGTTCGACCTCCCAGGTGTTGAGCACCTTGCCACGCAGCGGCAACACCGCCTGGCTTTCCTTGTTGCGGCCCATCTTGGCGCTGCCGCCGGCCGAATCACCTTCGACCAGGAACATTTCGTTCTCAAGGATGTCACGGCTTTCGCAGTCGGTCAGTTTGCCGGGCAACACCGCCACGCCGGAACCCTTGCGTTTTTCGACTTTCTGGCTGGCCTTCTGGCGGCTTTGCGCGGCCTTGATCGCCAGTTCGGCCAGCTTCTTGCCGTGTTCCACGTTCTGGTTGAGCCAAAGCTCAAGCGCTGGCCGCACAAAACTTGACACCAGCCGCACCGCATCGCGCGAGTTCAGGCGCTCCTTGATCTGGCCCTGGAACTGCGGGTCCAGCACCTTGGTCGAGAGCACATAACTGGCGCGTGCAAACACGTCGTCGGGCAGCAGCTTGACGCCCTTGGGCAGCAGCGAATGCAATTCGACAAAACTCTTGACCGCTGTGAACAGGCCGTCACGCAGGCCGGACTCGTGGGTGCCACCGGCCGTGGTCGGGATCAGGTTGACATAACTCTCACGCACCGGCTGGCCGTCTTCGGTGAAAGCCACACACCAGGCCGCACCTTCACCGTCGGCAAAACTGTCGTTCTGCGCGTCGGCAAAACCGGCGCCTTCAAACAGCGGGATCACCGGCTCGGCCGTCAGAGTCTGGGTCACATAGTCACGCAGACCGCCTTTGAACAGCCAGGTCTGGGTTTCCTTGGTTTTTTCTTGCGTCAGGCTCACCGTGACACCGGGCATCAACACCGCCTTGCTGCGCAACAGATGTTCCAGATGCGCCATTGGCAAGCTCATCGATTCAAAATACTTGGCATCGGGCCAGACCCGCACCGAGGTGCCGCTGCGGCGTTCGCCGTCACCAGCTGGTCGCACGCTCAAAGGTTCCACCACATCACCGCCCGAGAACACCAACCGTGCCACCTGGCTCTCGCGGTAGGTGGTGGCCTCCAGTCGGCTGCTCAAGGCATTGGTCACGCTGACACCCACGCCGTGTAGCCCGCCCGAGAAGCTGTAGGCGCCGCCGCTGCCTTTGTCGAACTTGCCGCCAGCGTGCAACTGGGTGAACACGAGTTCAATCACCGGCGCGTTTTCGGTCGGATGCAAGCCAAACGGGATGCCGCGGCCGTCGTCCTCGATGCTGACCGAGCCGTCACTGTGCACCGTGACCTTGATTTTTTTGCCATGCCCGGCCAGCGCCTCGTCGGCCGCGTTGTCCAGCACCTCCTGGATGATGTGCAAGGGGTTGTCGGTGCGGGTGTACATGCCCGGGCGCTGTTTGACGGGCTCGAGCCCCTTCAAAACGCGGATCGAACCTTCAGAGTATTCAGAGTTGGGTTTGGTTGCCATAAGCCGTGATTGTAGTCATGGACCAATAATCCACTGGATACAAAAACAGGTGTTTGAACCGTGCTGACCATGCCGTTGACCCGAAAGCGGCGAAATACATGCCGATTGGCTATATTCCAGCGATGTCTGAACACCCGCCCAAACTCTCCCTCACCCAGATTCTGATCTGTGGTGCCGCCATCGTGACCGTCTCGATGGGTATCCGCCACGGTTTTGGCCTGTGGTTACAGCCGATTACACAAGCGCAGAGCTGGAGCCGTGAAACCTTCGCATTTGCGCTGGCGATCCAAAATCTGGTGTGGGGGGTGGCCGGTATTTTTGCTGGCATGCTGGCCGACCGCTTTGGCGCTCTTCGGGTGATTGTCACGGGGGCCATCCTGTACGCATTGGGCCTGCTGGGCATGGCTTATGCCACGTCGCCGCTGGTCTTTTCCCTGACCACCGGGGTGCTGATCGGCATGGCGCAGGCTGGTACCACCTATGCCGTGGTGTACGGCGTGATTGGCCGCAACGTGCCTGCAGACAAACGCTCCTGGGCCATGGGCATTGCGGCCGCGGCCGGGTCATTTGGCCAGTTTCTGATGGTGCCAACCGAAGGTTTCCTGATTAACAGCCTGGGCTGGCAAAACGCCCTGGTGACCTTGGCGTTGGCCGCGCTGGTGCTGTTGCCGCTAGCCTGGGGCCTGCGCGAGCCTGGGGTGAGGGGTGGCGCTGGGCATTTCCGTGAACAGTCGATCCTGCAGGCGCTGCGCGAGGCTTTGCACTACCGCAGCTTCCAGTTGCTCATGGCTGGTTATTTTGTCTGCGGGTTTCAGGTGGTGTTTATCGGGGTGCACATGCCAAGCTACCTCAAGGACCATGGCCTGCCGCCCCAGGTGGCCAGTTATGCGCTGGCGCTGATCGGCCTGTTCAATGTGTTTGGCACCTACGCCGCCGGTGTGCTGGGCCAACGCCTGCAGAAAAAACACATCCTGGCCTTCATTTACCTGGCGCGTGCGCTGGTGATTAGCGTGTTTTTGCTGGCACCGCTGACACCGCTGAGCGTCTACGTCTTTTCAGCGGTGATGGGCCTGCTGTGGTTGTCCACGGTGCCGCCAACCAATGCGGCGGTGGCCCAGATTTTTGGGGTGGCGCATCTGTCGATGCTGGGTGGTTTTGTGTTTTTCAGCCACCAGATCGGATCGTTTCTGGGTGTCTGGCTCGGTGGCTGGTTATACGACCGCACCGGCAGTTATGACATCGTCTGGTATATCGCCATCGCACTGGGGGTGCTGGCCGCCCTCGTGAACCTGCCGGTCAAGGAGACGGCGATTGTGCGCAGCCCCGCACCACAAGCCGCCTGAGCGCATGAAACCCGCCGCCAAGCTCCTGGGATATGCCCTGATGCTCGGGTTGCTGGCGCTGGTGTTTGCAATGTATGGCCAGCCCGACTTCATGTTGACGCTGGCCAACCAGGTCTGGGGCTGTTTCTGAGCGTCTGCGTGCCAGACACTGGCGCGGCATCACCCGCCCAACTTTGCCTGGAAACCCGTCTGGCGCAGCATCCACTCTCGCTAGAATAAAGGGCTAACCCTGGAGCCAGCTCGCAAGATGACCTCTCTATCCCGACCCATCACCGGCAGCATCGTTGCCTTGATCACCCCCATGCTGCCAGACGGCGCGGTAGATTACCCAGCCTTGCGCAAACTCATCGACTGGCACATTGCCGAGGGCACCGACTGTATTGGTGTGGTCGGCACCACCGGTGAGTCGCCCACGGTGAGCATCCAGGAAAATTGCGAGGTCATCCGTGTGTCGGTTGAACAAGCCGCAGGCCGGGTGCCGATCATGGCCGGCTGTGGCTCCAACTGCACCGCCGAGGCGATTGAACTGGCCGGTTTTGCCAAGAAAGTCGGCGCCGACTGCCAACTGCAAGTGGTGCCCTACTACAACAAACCCACCCAGGAGGGGCTGTACCAGCACTTCAAGGCAATTGCCGAGGCAGTCGACCTGCCGATGGTGCTGTACAACGTGCCAGGCCGCTCGGTGGCAGACATGTCGGTCGAAACAAGCCTGCGTCTGGCACAACTGCCGGGCATCATCGGTATCAAGGAAGCCACCGGCAATCTGGACCGTGCCCAGTGGCTGATCCGCGAAGCACCCGAAGGTTTTTCCGTCTACTCGGGTGACGACGCCACAGCGGTTGCCCTGATGTTGTGTGGTGGCCAAGGCAACATCAGTGTCACCGCCAACCTGGCACCCCGCCTGATGCATGAGTTGTGCATGGCGGCAACAGCTGGTGACGTGAAACGCGCCATGGCCATTCAGTTCAAACTGATGCCCTTGCACAAAAACCTGTTTCTCGAAGCCAATCCGATCCCGGTGAAATGGGCTGCGGCCCGCATGAACCTGTGTGGCCCGACCCTGCGCCTGCCCTTGACCGAGCTCAGCGCCAGTTACCAACCTGCCGTTGAAGCTGCCCTGCGCACCGTGGGCCTGCTCTGAGCTGACCCTGCCAACCTCTCTTCCTGAAGGATATTTTGTGAACCATTCCCCAAAATTTGTGTTGCTCGGTCTGACCCTGGCGCTGGGCGCCTGCTCGGTTCTGCAGAGCGACAAGGTTGACTACAAAAGCGCGGCCACCAACAAAACCCCGTCACTGGAAATCCCACCTGACCTGACCCAGATTTCCAAGGACACCCGCTACAAGGTGCCTGGTTCGGCGGTGACCGCATCGAGCTACCAACTCGCTCAAAACACGGTGGTGGCCACCCCCACTGCAACCGCCTCACTGGGTGACGTGCGCATCGAGCGCTCAGGCAACACCCGCTGGCTGGTGATCAAGCGCCCGGCCGACAAGCTGTGGGAGCCGGTCAAGGAATTCTGGCAAGACAACGGTTTCCTGCTCGCAATGGACCAGGCTAACCTGGGCATCATGGAAACCGACTGGGCCGAAAACCGCGCCAAGATTCCTCAGGACTTTGTCCGCGCCACCTTGGGCAAGGTGTTTGATTCGCTCTACTCCACCGGTGAGCGTGACAAGTTCCGCACCCGTCTGGAACGCGGTGCCGACGGCAGCACCGAGATTTTCATCAGCCACCGCGGCATGATTGAGGTCTATGACAGCAAGGAAAAAGAACGCACCGTGTGGCAGCCCCGTGCCGCCGATCCCGAGCTGGAGGCCGAGTTCCTGCGCCGCCTGATGGTCAAGCTGGGTGTGGGTGAGGAACAGTCCAAAGCCCTGCTGGCTGCGGGTGTGGTCAAGGAAAACACCCAGGTCGCCACCGTGGGTGGACAACCCGTGGTGCAACTGGCGGACGGCTTTGATCGCGCCTGGCGCCGGGTGGGTCTGTCACTGGACCGCACCAACTTCACCGTGGAAGACCGTGACCGCAGCAAGGGCCTGTACTTTGTGCGTTATGTGGCCCCCAACGCCGACATGGAAAAAGACGAACCGGGCTTCTTTGGCAAACTGTTTGGCAAGTCCAAACCAGATGCCCAGCCATCGAAGTTCCGCGTGGCCGTGCTGAGTCAAGGCAATGCCACCACGGTGTCGGTACAAAACGCCGATGGCAGCGCCGCCGCCGTGGCCGATGCACAACGCATCATCAAGGTGCTGGCCGAAGACCTGAAATAAACCCGCTTGAGACGAGCCACCTGCCGGTAACGGCAGGTGGCTTTTTTATGGCCAAATCGGCTCTAGCCCTTATGTAATAAGGACTAATAGCTACAAAGATTGCAGCGCTTGAGTGATTGCCCGGCCCAGATCCTGGGTCTTGGCGCAACCACCCAGATCGGGCGTGCGAGGTGCGCCGCTGCCAGGGGCCAACACCTGCTCAATGGCTTGCAAGACCGCGTCATGGGCTGCGCGGTGGCCCAAAAAGTCCAGCATCAGCGCCCCACTCCAGATCTGGCCAATCGGGTTGGCCTTGGCTTGGCCAGCGATGTCTGGAGCTGAGCCATGCACCGGCTCAAACAGCGAGGGGTGGGTGCGCCCAGGGTTGAGGTTGGCACTCGGTGCAATCGCAATCGTGCCGGTGCAGGCCGGACCCAGGTCACTGAGGATGTCGCCAAACAGGTTGCTGCCCACCACCACGTCAAAAAAATCCGGCCGCTGCACAAAATGTGCGGTCAGGATGTCGATGTGGAACTTGTCCACCGTGACATCTGGGTAGGCTTTGGCCATCTCGGCCACCCGCTCGTCCCAATATGGCATGGTGATCGCGATGCCGTTGGATTTGGTGGCGCTGGTCAGGTGTTTTTTGGGGCGCGACTGGGCCAGATCAAACGCAAATTTGAGCACCCGGTCCACACCGACGCGTGACATCACCGTCTCTTGCATCACGATTTCGCGCTCGGTGCCGGCAAACATGCGCCCACCGATGCTGGAGTATTCACCCTCGGTGTTTTCACGCACGATCACCATGTCGATCTCACCGGGCGCACGCGCACTGCCGTCACGGCGGACCACCGGGCAGGTGATGCCGGGCATCAGGCGCGCCGGGCGCAGGTTCACATACTGGTCAAACTCGCGTCGAAACAACAGCAGAGAACCCCACAACGACACGTGGTCCGGGATTTTTTCCGGCCAGCCCACCGCACCGAAGTAAATCGCGTCGTGGCCGCCGATTTGATCTTTCCAGTTGTCAGGCAACATCTGGCCGTGCCGCTCGAAGTATTGCCAGCTGGAAAAATCAAAGTGATCGATCTGCAGGTCGATGCCAAATTTGTCGGCCGCAGCTTCAAGCACCCGCAGGCCTTCTGGCATCACCTCCTGGCCAATGCCGTCACCGGCAATGACAGCAATCTTGTGTGTGGCCACGTGCTCTCCTTACTTGACCTTGGCGCGGATTTCCGGAAGGGCTTTTTGCAGGTAATACACCATCGACCAGACGGTCATGATCGCGGCCAGCCAGATCAGCCAGACACCCCAGAGATGGGTGTCGATCAAGCCGAACAGCAGCCCGTCATACAGCAGAAACGGGATCGCCACCATTTGGGCGGTGGTTTTGAGTTTGCCAATCATGTGCACCGCGACACTGCGCGAAGCACCAATCTGCGCCATCCACTCGCGCAGCGCTGATATGGCGATCTCGCGGCCAATGATGATCAGCCCGACAAACACGTCAGCGCGCCCAAGGTGCACCAGCACCAACACACAGGCACAGACCAGAAACTTGTCAGCGACCGGGTCCAGAAAGGCACCAAAGGCCGAGACCTGGTTGAGCCGGCGTGCCAGAAAACCGTCAAGCCAATCCGTAGCAGCAAACACCACAAACATCACGGTGGCAATCTCATTGCGGTGGGCTGGCTCAATCGGCAGGTAAAACACACCAACGATCAAGGGAATGGCCGCAATACGCGCCCAGGTCATGAGGGTAGGAATGGTCCAGAACATGTCTCGATTGTGGCATGCAGCCACCGGCCTACAGCCTGCGTTCAGTGCAACGCCCGATAGATTTCTTCCGCCAGTTCATGCGAGATGCCTTCGACACTGGCCATGTCATCCACAGACGCCATCGCCACCCCCCGCACACCGCCAAAACGCTGCAACAGCCGGGCACGCCGTTTGGGGCCGATGCCGGGGATGTCTTCGAGCTTGCCACCGTCCATACGCACCTTGGCACGTGCGGCGCGCATGCCGGTGATGGCAAAACGGTGGGCCTCGTCGCGGATCTGCGCCACCAGCATCAGCGCCGCCGAATCCTTGCCCAGGTAGACCTTCTCGCGCCCATCGGCAAACACCAGCTCTTCCAGGCCGATACGCCTGCCCTCACCTTTTTCAACCCCCACGATCAGCGACAGATCGAGCCCCAGCTGCACAAACACCTCACGCGCCATGCTGACCTGGCCCTTGCCACCATCGACCAGCACCAGGTCCGGCAGACGACCGGTGCCCGGAGGGGTTTCACCCGTGCGTTTGGCTTCCTGCAAGACCTCGGCCAACTTGCCGTAACGGCGCAACAGCACTTGGCGCATCGCGGCGTAGTCGTCGCCAGGTGTGATGTCAGTGATTTTGTAGCGCCGGTACTCGGCGTTTTGCATCTTGTGGTGGTGAAACACCACACACGAGGCCTGGGTTGACTCACCCGCAGTGTGCGAAATGTCAAAACACTCGATGCGCAGTTCGTCCAGGTCGTCCAAGCCCAGATCCAGCGCCTCATACAGCGCTCGGGTGCGCGCCTGTTGGGAGCCTTCTTCAGACAACAGCCGGGCCAGTTGTAAGTTGGCATTGGTTTGCGCCATCTCCAGCCAGACCCGGCGCTGTTCACGCGGCGCATGCACTGCCGAGACCTTGATGCCGGTTTGTGCGGTCAGCGCTTTGAGCAGCGCCTTGTCCACCGGGCTGCTGACCACCAGCGAGGGTGGCACCGGCACATTCAGGTAATGCTGGGCGATGAAGGCGTCCAGGATCTGTGATTCGACTGATCGGACCTCAGCGCCCTCGTCCTCCAGCTCCAGCGCGGCGCCGTCTTGCACCTGCACTGGGAAATAAGGACGGTCTCCCAGATGGCGCCCGCCCCGCACCATGGCCAGGTTGACACAGGCGCGCCCGCCCTGCACCTTGACCGCGAGGATGTCGACATCGCGGTCGCTGACGTTGTCCACACTTTGCTGGTGCAACACGCTGGATAGCGCCGAAGTCTGGTTGCGCAGCTCGGCCGCCTGTTCGAACTCGAGTTTGTCGGCGTGCGCCATCATGCGTGCCTGCAGGCTGCTCATCACCTCCTGTGCGTCGCCATTCAAAAACCGTTCGGCGTCCGCCACATCCTGGGCGTAGTCGGCGGGTGAAATGTGACCCACACAGGGGCCGGAGCAGCGTTTGATCTGGTACAACAAACAAGGCCGGGTGCGGTTGGCAAACACCGACTCCTCGCAGGTGCGTAACTTGAACACCTTTTGCATCAGCAAAATTGCCTCCTTGACCGCCCAGGCACTGGGGTAGGGGCCAAAGTAATGGTGTTTTTTCTCGACCGCACCCCGGTAGTAGGACACCCGTGGAAACCAGTCGCCGTTGATGCGGGTCACCGAGGATGCTGTGTCTTTTGGGCCTGCAGCCCTTGCTGATAAAGGGCCAGGCGCTCCTTTTTTTGCAAGAAGGCTGCTGTCTTTGGGCAACGGTGCCGGGGCGCTGATCTTGAGGTAGGGGTAACTTTTGTCGTCCCGAAACAGGATGTTGTACTTGGGGTTGAGCGTCTTGATCAGGTTGTTTTCAAGCAGCAGCGCCTCGGCCTCGGAGCGCACCACCGTGGTCTCCAGCCGCACAATCTTGCCCACCATGTGGCCAATGCGGGTGCCGCCGTGGTTCTTCTGGAAATAACTCGATACCCGTTTTTTGAGGTTGATCGCCTTGCCAACATACAAGACTTGTCCCTGCGCATCAAAGTAACGGTAGACCCCCGGTAGCGCGGGCAGGCTCGCCACATCGCTGAGCAGTTGCTCGGGATGGGCGCCCGCTGGCGCCTCTGGCTCCCCACCATCGGGGCTGAGGGTCACAACGGGCGGCAGTTCGGCAGGCAGCTTGACGGGGTCAACGGATGGCACGGGTTTTTCAGGCAAATCAGACATAGGGCGCTATTGTGGACAATCCCGGTCATGAAATTGCCACCTGCTCAGCCCAAATTGCACTGGGACATTTTTTGCCGCGTGATCGACAACTTTGGTGACATCGGCGTCTGCTGGCGCCTGTGTGTGGATCTGGCACAACGCGGCCAGACCGTGCGGCTCTGGGTCGACGATGCCTCTGCCCTGGCCTGGATGGCGCCCGATGGCACGCCCGGTGTGACGGTGCTGCCCTGGACCAGCCCTTTCACACAACACGGTCAGACGCCCGGCGATGTGCTGGTGGAAGCCTTTGGCTGCGAGATTGATCCTGAATTCATAGCGGCATACGCCCACAAAATAAGGGCTACAGACCAGAAAAGCCAGTGGATCAACCTCGAATACCTGAGTGCCGAGGCCTATGTGGCGCGCTGCCACACCCTGCCCTCACCCGTGATGTTTGGGCCGGGCCAAGGGCTTGCCAAACATTTTTTCTACCCTGGCTTCACCTCCGACACCGGCGGCCTGTTGCGCGAAGCCGATCTGCTGCAGCGCCAGGCCAGTTTCGAGCGCAGCGCCTGGTTAACAACTCAAGGCATAACCTGGCAAGGCCAGCGCCTGGTCTCGCTGTTTTGTTACGAACCTGCAGGCCTGCCCGATTTGCTACACACCTTGGCTGCGGACGACAGACCCACACAGCTGTTGGTGACCGCAGGGCGGGCCAGTGCTGCGGTGCGCCGCTTGGTTGAGCATGAAATTAGCCTCCAGCCCTTTATCAACAAGGGCCAGCAGCTCTCAATTTCATACCTTCCGTTACTGTCACAAACCGACTACGACCACCTGCTGTGGGCCTGTGACATCAATTTTGTGCGCGGCGAAGACTCGTTGGTGCGCGCCCTGTGGGCTGGCAAACCCTTGGTCTGGCAGATCTACCCGCAAGACGATGATGCCCACCACCACAAGCTCCACGCTTTCCTGGACTGGCTGCACGCACCACCCACATTGCGCCACGCACACCAGCGCTGGAACGGTTTGCCGGGTAGGGGCACCGATGACGGCACCGCGCCACTGTTCACGACCGAAGACGAGCGAACTTGGCAAGCTGCCTGCCAGCGCGCCAGGCAAACGCTGCTGCAGCAAAACGATCTGGCAAGCCAATTGCTCGATTTCATGACAAAAACCCACTAAAATAGCGGGCTTTGCGGCATGTGGTCGATTTTTCATCGAGTGCTCCAGCCGCCCTCGCCGCCAGATGCGCGGCCTAACTTCACTCTCTGACTATGAAAATCGCTCAAGAAATTCGCGCCGGCAACGTCATCATGCAAGGCAAAGACCCGATGGTCGTCCTGAAAACCGAATACGCCCGCGGTGGCCGCGGTGCCGCCACGGTGCGCATGAAGCTCAAGAGCCTGATCGCCAACTTCGGCACCGAAGTTGTGTTCCGGGCCGATGACAAGATGGACCAAGTCATTCTGGACAAAAAAGATTGCACCTACTCCTACTTTGCCGACCCGATGTACGTGTGTATGGACGCTGAGTACAACCAGTACGAAGTGGAAGCAGAGAACATGGGCGACGCGCTGAACTACCTCGAAGACGGCATGGAAGTCGAAGTGGTGTTCTACGACGGCAAGGCCATCTCGGTTGAACTGCCCACCACCGTGGTGCGTGAAATCACCTGGACCGAACCCGCCGTCAAGGGTGACACCTCTGGCAAGGTTCTGAAACCCGCAAAAATCGCAACTGGCTTTGAAGTCGGTGTGCCAATTTTTGTGGCTCAAGGCGACAAGGTCGAAATCGACACCCGTACTGGCGAATACCGCAAACGGGTCTAAGGACCAGCGAGCGGCTTCACTGCCAAAAACAAGCAGGGCTTCACAACGTGAGGCCCTTTTTTTTACCTGACAATTCGGACCATGGAACACACCCAACCTCTGACCCAACACGTCACCGAACACAAGCTGGCTGACGCCCTGGCTGATCTGTTGCACCACCCCGTCGAAGAGACGGTGCTGCACCCGAATGCCTACCGACTGGCCTTTGCCGACCCCGAATTCCTGCTGCGCCGCGACACCCGTGGCATCCGCATCCAGCTGGAAATGCTCAAACCCGAGATCGACCAGAGTGAACAAGGCATCGACAACACCATCGTGGTGTTTGGCAGCGCCCGTTTTCCTTCACCCGAAACCGCCGACGCCGCCATGCGGGCCGCCCTGGCCTGCGCCGACCCGGCCGACATCCAGCTGGCCCAGCGCCACCTGCGTAACGCCCGCTACTACGACCAGGCACGCCTGTTTGCCCGGCTGGTGGCCACCTACAGCAACGACCAGACCCACAGCGCCAAACTCTACATCTGCACAGGTGGTGGCCCCGGCATCATGGAAGCGGCCAACCGGGGTGCCCACGAGCTGGGCGCACCCACCGTGGGGCTCAACATTGCACTGCCGCATGAGCAGTCGGCCAACCCCTATGTCACGCCCTCGCTGAGCTTCAAGTTCCACTATTTTGCGATCCGCAAGATGCATTTCATGATGCGCGCCAAGGCGCTGGTGGCCTTCCCTGGCGGTTTTGGCACGCTCGATGAGCTGTTTGAAGTGATCACCCTGGTGCAGACACGCAAAGCCCAACCGGTGCCCATCGTGCTGTTTGGCAGTGACTACTGGAAACGCCTGCTCAACATCGATGTGATGGTGGAAGAAGGGGTGATCTCACCCGAAGACCTCAAGCTGTTCCACTACGTCGACACGCCCGAAGCCGCCTGGGACGTGATCAAACACTTTTACGCGCTGTAAAGCCTCAGGGCTGCGCCGCGCCCGCTTTGGGTGGCGGGCGCAAAAACCAGGCTGAGCGTGCGCCCAGGCCCACCGCGGTGCCCACGGTCCAGAACACCAGCGACACGCCCAGGGCGGCACCAGCGGTGCCAAACAACATCGGCATGAACACACTGGAGGCATTGATGGCCATCAGCCGAAAGCCCAGCGCCTCGCCGTGGCGCGCCTCCGGGGTGATCTGGTGCAAGGTGCTCATGATCATTGGCTGTACCGAACCCAGGGACAGCCCCAGCAGCGCCGAACACACGGCCATGGCCCAGGCCGAGTGGGTCAGCGGGTAGATGGCAAACAAGAGCGCGGTGCTGAGCATGGCGCCGGTCACCACCACCCATTCACGCAGGTGGGCCACCAAAAACGGCAACACCACCCGCACGGCCGTGGCCGCCAGCGCAAACCCACCCAGAATCGCACCGATGGCCGAGGCGCTGACGCCGCGCTCATGCCCGAGCACCGGCACCACAAAGGTGTGCACATCCCAGCAGGACGACAGCAGCCAGTTCACCAGCATCAGGCGGCGCATCATGGGCTCGCGCATCAGGTCCCAGGCGCGACCTTTTTTGCCACCCGGCTGGGCCACCACCGGCGGCAACTCCAGGGTGTGACGCACCCACAGCCAGGTCATCAGCGGAAAACACGCCAGGCAGGCAAAGCTCAGCCTGAAACCACCCTGGTCAATCAGGATACCCGCCACCAACGGCCCGACAAAATTGGCCAGTGCCGGGCCAATCGACAGCCAACTGAACATGGACTTAAGCTGCGTCGTGTCTTGCGCCGAGCGCCCGACATGGCGCTGCACACAGATCGATGCCACCCCGGTGGCGCCACCGGTCATCAAGGCGCTCAGGCACAAGACCGGAAACACCGGGAACACAAAGGCCAACGCCGCACCTGCACTGGCCATGCCGACAGCCAGCCTCATCGGCCTTTTGAAACCATGGCGGTCGGTGTAACGCCCGGCAGGCATGGCCAGGAACACCTGTGTCAGCGCAAACAAGGCCAGCAGCGTGCCCACGGCCAGGGCGCTGTAGCCCTCACGCAGGGCCAGCAGAGGTGACGCGAGGCGCATACCGGCCATACAGGCGTGCAGACAGATATGGCCACCGATCAGCCGTGCCAGACCCATTTGGGTCAATACCGGGTTTGGCGCGCTGGGCTCACTCAGAGGGGCAGAACTCACGCGCCGGGTGCCCCTTCGCTGCTGTCAAAGTCGCGGTCCAGCGTGATCAGCGACTGGGCCTGGGTCTCGGGCAAAGCCTCTACCGTTTTAAGAGCACGCCCCATCGCACGGCTGCGGGTTTGGGCGCTGTCCAGCGTCTTGAGCACGGTTTCGGTCTGGGCCTTGACCTTGGCCAGCACATCACCAAACTTGCCGAACTCGGTTTTCACCGCACCGAGCACCTGCCAGACTTCGCTGGAGCGTTTCTCGAGCGCCAGGGTTCGGAAACCCATTTGTAAGGAACTCAGCATCGCCAACAGTGTGGTCGGCCCGGCCAGCGTCACACGGCAGTCGCGTTGCAAAGCCTCCATCAGGCCGGGGCGGCGCAGCACCTCGGCGTACAGGCCTTCGGTCGGCAGGAACAGGATTGCAAAGTCGGTGGTGTAAGGTGGTTCCAGGTATTTGTCGGCAATCGACTTGGCTTCCAGGCGGATGCGTTGCTCCAGCGCACGTGCGGCCAGCTCTGCGGCCACCACGTCGGCACGGCCCTGGGCGTCAAGCAGGCGTTCGTAATCTTCGTTGGGGAATTTGGCGTCAATCGGCAGCCACAGCGGCTCGCCCGAGTCAGAACGTCCAGGCAGCTTGATGGCGAAGTCGACCACGTTTTTGCTGCCCGGACGCGTTGCCACCTGGGCCGCATATTGGTCGGGCACAAACACCTGCTCGAGCAGGCTGGCGAGTTGGGCCTCGCCAAAAATGCCGCGGGTTTTGACGTTGGTCAGCAGGTGTTTGAGGTCACCCACGCCCTGCGCCAGGGTCTGCATTTCACCGAGGCCCTTGTGCACCTGCTCCAGCCGATCCGCCACCTGTTTGAAACTTTCACCCAGGCGGGCCTGCAAGGTGGTCTGCAATTTTTCATCAACGGTGGCACGCATTTCGTCGAGTTTGGCCGAGTTGCTGGTTTGGAGCTGCGCCAGCTGTTTCTCGAGCGTCTCGCGGATTTCGCTCATGCGCCGCACATTGGATTCACTCAAGCCCGAGAGCTGGGTCGAGAGTGTGTCAGACAAGGTTTTCTGCAGCAGCGCCAGCTGCTGGCCAAAGGCGTCAATCTGGGTGTTTTGGGTGCGCGTGGCTTCGGCGCCCTGCTGCACCAGTGTCTGCTGGAAGGTGGCCAGGTTTTGAGCCAATTCCTGGCGCGCGTTGCGTGAGGAGTCGCTGATGTCGCGCTGCAAATCACGTGCGAGTTTGTCGCTGTTTTGGGTGATGAGTGTCAGCAGCGCCTGATGGCGGGTCAGCTGGGCTTGTTGTTCTTGCTGTTGCTTGGCCAGTTCGATGGCGTCGGGCTGCCTGGCCTGACTCTGGCGCTGCAACAGTACCAGCAACAACAACCCATTGATCACGCCCAGCGCCAGCGCGCCCCACATTGCCAAATCAGTCACGGTAAAAAATCTCCTGGGTGTCGATTGTGGTTCAAAACCGAATACCCCTGGCCAGCGGTTTTAACATTTTTATATACGAAATTGGCTTCCAGCCCTTGTATCAAAAGGGAGGACAGCTATCACATTCATAACATTTGACAAGCGCCAGCGTGACCGCCAAGCTCCCCCAAAGCGTGGCATATAACCAGCGCCGGGGCACAACAAAACGCCAACTCAGGCAGCCAGCACCTGCGGATTCAAAGGTGTCAGCGGCTTGCCATGCAGCAGAAAACCGATCAGGTTGTCTGCCGCGAGCTGCGCCATCGCCAGCCGGGTGGCTTGGGTGGCGCTGGCAATGTGCGGGGTCAGTACCACGTTGTGGCAGGCCAGCAGGTCCGGGTGCACCGCTGGCTCCCCCTCAAACACATCGAGTCCGGCAGCCGCCAGCTGGCCGGCACGCAGAGCTGCAGCCAGGGCCGCGTCATCGACAATGCCGCCGCGAGCGATATTGACCAAGGTCGCCGTCGGCTTCATCAGCGCCAACTCTGCGGCCCCAATGCTGTGGTGGGACGCAGCACTGTAGGGCAGCACCAACATCAGGTGATCACAGGTGCGCAACAACTCGTCCTTGCTGACCCAACGCGCCTGACAGGCCGCTTCGGTGGCCTCGTCCAGCCGCGAGCGGTTGTGGTAGATCACCTTCATGCCAAAACCCAAGGCAGCGCGTTTGGCGATGCCTTGCCCGATGCGGCCCATACCCAGAATACCCAGGGTGCTGCCAAACACCTCGGCACCGGCAAACAGGTCGTAGCGCCAGCGGCTCCACAAACCCGCACGCAAAAAATGCTCGGACTCGGTGATGCGCCGCGCCGTGGCCAGCAGCAGTGCAAAACCAAAGTCGGCGGTGGTCTCGGTCAAGACATCGGGCGTGTTGGTGGCCAGTACACCGGCCGCCGTCATCGCGTCCAGATCAAAATTGTTGTAACCCACCGCCATGTTGGCGCAGATCTTGAGGTCCGGGCAAGCCGCCAGCAGCGCTGCATCAATCCGCTGGCTGCCGGTGGTGAAAACACCTTGTTTGCCCTGGAGCTGTTGCGCCAGCTCGGTGGGTGTCCACAACACGTCTTCCTGGTTGGCGGTGAGCTCAAAATGCTGCGCCAGCTTGTCCAGAACTTCGGGAAAAACGGCACTCCCAACCAAAACAGCAGGTTTCATAACGGGATCAGTGTCCGAACAGGCGCATCTCAACGATGTACCACAAGGCGCCCCCAAAATACCCCAGCAAAGCCAGACCGCTGATTTTCTTCATGTACCAGAAGAAATCAATTTTCTCCAAGCCCATCGCGGCCACACCCGCAGCAGAGCCAATGATCAGGATGGAACCGCCAGTGCCCGCGCAATAGGCCATGAACTCCCACAGGAAACTGTCCGCAGGGAACTGGGCCAGGTCATACATGCCCATCGATGCAGCCACCAGCGGCACGTTGTCCACGACGGCACTGACCAGACCGATGATCAACACAATGATGTCCTGGCGGCCCACCGTGGCATCGAGCCACTGCGCCAGCGAGGTCAGGATATGGGTGTGTTCCAGCGAGGCCACAGCCAGCAGGATGCCGATGAAAAACACGATCGAGCCCATGTCGATCTTGGACAAAGCATGCACCAGGGTGAAGTGGTCCTTGTCTTCGTCAGACTTGTCGCGGTGCAACAGGTCGCCTACCAGCCACAAAATGCCCAGGCCAAACAAAATGCCCATAAAAGGAGGCAAATGGGTCACTGTCTTGAACACCGGCACCGCCACCAGAATCCCCAAGCCCAGGAAAAACATGATGTTGCGTTCTGCGTTGGTGGAGGCCACCCGGTTTGAATCGGACTGGCGCTCTGGTGACACCACGGGTTTGCCCTTCAAGAGAAAAGCGGTCACAGCCAGGGGCACCAACAAATTGATCATGGACGGCACGAACAGTTCTTTCATGATGTTCAGTGCGGTGATCTGGCCACCAATCCACAACATGGTGGTGGTCACGTCACCAATCGGCGTCCAGGCGCCGCCCGCATTGGCGGCAATCACGATGATGCCGGCAAAAAACAGCCGGTCATCGCGCTTGTCGAGCAGCTTTTTCATCAGCGACACCATCACGATGGTGGTGGTCAGGTTGTCCAGAATGGAACTCAGAAAAAAGGACACAAAACCGACCATCCACATCAGGGTGGAGAGTTTGGTGGTTTTGATACGCGAAGTGATCACCTCGAACCCGTTGTGGGCGTCGATCACTTCAACGATGGTCATGGCACCCATCAAAAAGAACACGATTTGTGCGGTGCCCATGAGCGATTCGGACAGGTTCTCACCCACCAGATGGGCGTCTGCACTGGACACGGCGTAGATGGTCCATAACAAACCTGCGCCAATCAGGGCCGAGGCTGACTTATTGATTTTGAGAGGGTGTTCAAGTGCAATGGCGGCGTAAGCCAGCACAAAAACAATGACCAGAGCTGTCAACATGAAACTACCTTTTGTTTTTAATGAAACGACGGGGCGATTATCACTGGTGGTTTTGTCAACAAACCGACCTTCTGGCACTTATCTTCCGACACAAACCACGGTGACCTGAGTCAATAAGCAAAAAAAAAGCCACCCGAGGGTGGCTCTTTTTGGCTGTATCCAATTACTTGGAAGCAGCAGCCTTGGCGGCTTCAGCAGCTGCAGCGGCGGCGGCATCAGCGGGAGCAGCAGCAGCGTCAGAAGCGGGAGCAGCAGGTGCTTCAGCAGCGGGAGCGGCAGCAGCGGCAGGTGCTTCAACAGCGGGTGCAGGAGCTTCTTCCTTCTTGCCACAAGCAGCCAAAGCAGCAGCAGCGATCACAGCGGCGAGTACGAGAGTTTTGTTCATTTGTAATTACCTAAAAAAAAAGACAATTTCCGGAAATTGTTGATGCAGTCACCTGCATCCCAACAAGCATACATCGCTGAAGCGAGCGTTGCTTGGGGCTTGATTATAGTCACCATACCAATGGTTTCTACCATTGACATACCACATATCTTATGCTTACAGCCTAAATCAGGTGCAACCACCCTGCCACGGCCCATGCAGCAAGCAGCTTCTGAGCCTGCTTGCTGAGCTTTTGCAGCTCTTTGGCGCTCAGGCTTTTCTGATTGGCCAGCAAACGCATCAGCTCGGCATCCCGGCCAGCAGCCAGAAAACTCTCGCCGTTGATAAAAATGTGCTGCTGATCGAACATCATCCTGGTGCGGCGATCCAGTTGCACCGCACATCCGGCCAGCTCGACCTCGTCTTCCTGCGGCAAGGCTTCAAACCAGACCTGAGGCTTGGGTTCGGTCATGTATTCACCCAAGCCCCGCGCCAATGCCAGCGGGTCCTTGAGTGCATCCTCGACCGCTTGGTGGGCAAACGCCAACATGGCGGCCGGTATCTCGGCCGCTTGTGCCACCGCAGGCTGGCTGGCGTCGCGGTACAACACCTCACCGAGTTCATCCTCGGCCTGCTCCGCCACACGTTGCAACAGCTCGCGTGCCAACTCGGCTTTTTTGGGGATGCGAAAACCAATCGAGTAGGTCATGCACTCCCCCTGGGCGATGCCATCATGGGCATAACCTGGCGGCAGGTACAACATATCTCCCGGCTCAAGCACAAATTCCTGCTCCGGGACAAAGTTGTTCAGGATGCGTAACGGCACACCGTCCTGCAACACCGGCTTTTTCTGCCGCCCGATGCGCCACAACCTGCGACCATGGGCTTGCAACAAAAACACGTCGTAACTGTCGACGTGCGGCCCCACACCGCCACCGTCCGTGGCGTAGCTGATCATCACATCATCGAGCCGGGCATCGGGCACAAAACGAAACTGGTTCATGAGTTGGTGCACAGACTCGTCATGCAGGTCCACACCCTGCAACAGGATGGTCCAGCCGGCTTGTTTGAACGGGGGCAAGGCTTTGCGCTGAAACGGCCCGTGTTTGAGTTGCCAGCCAGGATTCTTACCCGGTTGTTGCACCACCAGACGTGAGGCCATATCCTCGTCTGCGGCCAGGGCCATCAGCTCGGAGCGGCTCAACAGGGGGGTGAACTGAGGCAGAGCCTGGCGCACCAGCAGGGGCTTTTTTTGCCAGTAGCGTTTCATGAACTGCTGCGGGCTGATGCCGCCCAGCAAAGGCAGGGCTTGGGTGATGTCCATGGAATGCTCCTCTAATGCGACAATTCTAGGTATGAAAATTACTGAACAATGCGTAGCCGCTTTAAGCTGGACCCTCAGCGACACCCTCGGTGAAGAACTGGACGTGCTCCAGGACCCGGTTGAATTTCTGATCGGCGGGGATGACCTGTTCCAGATCATTGAAGACGCGTTGCAAGGCTGTAGCGCAGGCGACACCGTCAAACTGCAGATCGAACCCGAACAAGGGTTTGGCGAGTACAACGAGCAACTGGTGTTCCTTGAAAGCCGCGCGCTGTTCCCCGATGAACTCGAAGAAGGCATGAGTTTTGACGGCAGCGCCCTACCCGCTGGCTGCAACCCCGATGCACCACATGACGCGCTCTACACCGTGACCGAGATCTATCCGGAACATGTGGTGCTGGACGGCAACCACCCGCTGGCAGGTATTGCCTTGCGCCTTAGCCTGACCGTGCGTGCGGTGCGTGAAGCCACCGAGGAAGAAATTGGCAGCGGCACCGCTGGCACCGGTTTTTTCCGGATCACACCGATGCTGCAGGCACCCGGCAGCGACAGCCTGCACTGAATGGCGCGGGCGCCCTCAGGCGCCCGTAACACTCAGGCTTTGCCGGTGGAGCCATAACCGCCCTCGCCGCGCTCGCTGGCGGGAAACTCGTTCACCACCTTGAAACGCGCCTGCATCACCGGCACCACCACCAGCTGGGCGATACGCTCCATCGGCTCGATGGTGAACGCAGTACTGCTGCGGTTCCAGGCGCTGACCATCAGCTGCCCCTGGTAGTCGCTGTCAATCAGCCCCACCAGGTTACCCAACACAATGCCATGTTTGTGACCGAGCCCAGAGCGCGGCAGGATCAACGCGGCGTAGCCTGGGTCCTTGAGGTAAATCGCCATGCCCGTGGGCACCAGTTGCCAGGCATTGGCTTGCAAGGTCAATGGCGCGTCCAGACAGGCGCGCAAATCCAGCCCAGCGCTGCCCGGTGTGGCATAGGTGGGCAGCTGATCGGTCAGCCGCGGGTCAAGAATCTTGATGTCAATATCTAGCATTTTTAGCCTGTAGCCCTTGTTTTGTGTGCGATGTCCGCTATTAATTTACGAGCTAATGCCAACTTGGTGTCACGCGACAACTCGCGCACACCTTGCTCGTCCACCAGCAACAAAGTGTTGTCATCCTGACCAAAGGTGGCCGGACCGATGTTGCCCACCAGCAGAGGCACGCCCTTGCGCAGCCGCTTGGCTTGGGCATTGGCCACCAGGTCCTGGCTCTCTGCCGCAAAACCGACGCAAAACAGCTCGCCGCTTTGCGCACGGGGTGACTGCGCCAGCGTCGCCAGGATGTCGGGGTTCTCTACAAAGCTCAGCGTGGGCGCTTGGCCCGAGCCGTCTTTCTTGATTTTCTGTTCGGCCTCTTGCGCCGGGCGCCAGTCGGCCACTGCGGCAGTTGCTACAAAAATATCAGCTACTGGCGCTTTATCCATAACGGCTTCAAGCATATTTGATGCTGAACGCACATCTACCCGGGTGATGCCACGCGGCGTCGGCAGGCAAACCGGACCGGCCACCAGCGTGACCTCGGCGCCCGCCTCGCGCGCGGCGCGGGCAATGGCAAACCCCATCTTGCCACTCGACAGATTGGTGATGCCACGCACCGGGTCCATCGCCTCGTAGGTCGGCCCGGCGGTCACCAGCACATGCTGACCTGTGAGTAACTTGGGCTGAAAAAAAGCGATCAGCTCGTCCAGCAGGTCCTGGGGCTCCAGCATGCGACCGTCACCCGTTTCACCACAGGCCTGCTCGCCACTGCCCACCCCCGGCACCACCGCGCCATCGGCCACCACCTGCGCCAGATTGCGCCGGGTGGCCGGATGAGCCCACATTTCGCGGTTCATGGCCGGCGCTAACAAAAGAGGTACTTTGTCAGCGGGTCGCGCCAAGCACATCAGGCTCAGCAACTCATCGGCCTGACCGTGCGCCAACTTGGCGATGAAATCGGCACTGCAGGGGGCAATCAGGCAGGCATCGGCTTCGCGACTCAAGTTGATGTGCGCCATGTTGTTGGCTTCACGCGCGTCCCACTGCGAGGTGGCCACGGTGCGCTGGCTCAGCGCCTGCATCGTCACCGGGGTGATGAACTGCTCGGCAGCGGCCGTCATCACCACCTGCACCGTCGCACCTGCTTTGATCAGCAGTCGGCACAGCTCGGCCGACTTGTAGCAGGCAATTCCCCCAGTGAGTCCCAGAACAATGTGTTTTCCAGCAAGATCTTTCATGCGCCGCAATGTAACAGAGCCGTACTCGGTTACATGGCCGCAACAAGGCGGCCTTCTATAATCCTTTTTTACCAGCTCCATGAGCGTGCAGCTCCCCTCGACATGACCAAATTTGTCTTCGTCACCGGCGGCGTGGTGTCTTCCCTGGGCAAGGGAATCGCCTCAGCCTCACTCGCCGCGATCCTTGAATCACGTGGCCTCAAAGTCACTCTGATCAAATTGGATCCCTATCTGAATGTCGACCCCGGCACGATGTCGCCATTTCAGCATGGTGAAGTGTTTGTGACCAATGACGGTGCGGAAACCGACCTTGATCTGGGCCACTACGAGCGTTTTATTGAAACGCGCATGAAAAAGGCCAACAACTTCACCACCGGCCAGATCTACAAAAGCGTGCTCGAAAAAGAGCGCCGTGGTGACTACCTGGGCAAAACCGTTCAGGTGATCCCGCATGTGACCAACGAAATCCAGGACTTCATCAAACGCGGTGCCGACTTTGGCACGCCCGACGCGGTGGATGTGGCGATTGTGGAAATCGGCGGCACCGTGGGTGACATCGAGTCGCTGCCGTTCCTGGAAGCAGTGCGCCAGCTCAGCCTGCGCTTAGGCCCGAACCAGGCCGCTTTTGTGCATCTGACCTATGTGCCATGGATCGCTGCAGCGGGTGAACTCAAAACCAAGCCAACACAACACACGGTGCAAAAGCTGCGCGAGATCGGTATCCAGCCCGACGCTCTGTTGTGCCGCGCTGACCGCTGCATCCCAGACGACGAGCGCGAAAAAATCTCGCTGTTCACCAATGTGGCGCAATGGGGTGTGATCTCCATGCCCGACGTCGACACCATTTACAAAGTGCCGCGGGTGCTGCATGAACAAGGCCTGGACGGTCTGATTTGTGACAAGTTGCGCCTGAACACACCACCTGCCAACCTCAAACGCTGGGATGACCTGGTGAATGAAACCGAACACCCCAAGGGCAATGTCTCGATTGCCATGGTGGGTAAATATGTCGAATTGAGCGACAGTTACAAGTCACTCAACGAGGCGCTACGCCACGCGGGCATGAAAAACCATGTGCACGTCAACATCAGTTACATCGACTCGGAAACCCTCTCGCCTGACAACGTGGCGCAGTTGGCCAAGTTTGACGCGATTTTGGTGCCTGGTGGTTTTGGTGTGCGGGGTGTCGAAGGCAAGATCTGCGCGGCGCGTTTTGCCCGCGAAACCAAGATTCCTTACCTGGGCATCTGCTTGGGGATGCAAGTGGCCACCATCGAATTTGCACGCCATGTGGCCGGTTTAACCGACGCCAACAGCACCGAATTTGTGCCCGATTGCCCCCATCCTGTGATTGCCCTGATCACCGAATGGAAAGACGCGGACGGCAGCATCAAGACACGCACCGAAGACTCGGACCTGGGCGGCACCATGCGCCTGGGCGCTCAAAGCTCGGACGTGGTCAAGGGCACGCTGGCGCACAAGATTTATGGCAATGTGGTCACCGAACGGCACCGCCACCGGTTTGAAGCGAATGTGAATTACCTCGACAAGCTGCGCCAGGCCGGGCTGGTGATCTCGGCGCTGACCCAGCGTGAACACCTGACTGAGATCGTCGAACTGCCGCAAGCGGTGCACCCGTGGTTCATGGGGGTGCAGTTCCACCCCGAGTTCAAGTCCACACCCTGGGCTGGCCACCCGCTGTTCAACGCGTTTGTGCGCGCAGCCCTGGACCAACAAGTCACCTCCACCCCTGAGAAAGCGTTGGCCTGATGAAACTCTGTGGTTTTGAGATTGGCCTGGATCGGCCGTTTTTCCTGATTGCCGGGCCCTGTGTGATCGAGTCCGAGCAATTGCAAATGGACACGGCGGGCACGCTGAAAGAGATCACGACCAGCCTGGGCATCCCGTTCATTTTCAAAAGCAGTTTTGACAAGGCCAACCGTTCCAGCGGCAACACCTTCCGTGGTCCGGGCATCGACAAAGGCCTGGAGATTCTGGCCAAGGTCAAACGTGAACTGGGTTTGCCGGTGCTCACCGACATCCATTCTGAAGACCAGATCGCCCAGGTGTCGTCGGTGGTGGATGTGTTGCAAACCCCGGCCTTTTTGTGCCGCCAGACCGATTTCATCCGCGCTGTGGCCCAGAGTGGCAAACCAGTGAACATCAAGAAGGGGCAGTTCCTGGCCCCCGGTGACATGAAAAACGTCATCGACAAAGCCCGTGCAGCGGCGCGTGAAGCGGGTCTGGTGGAGGACAACTTCATGGCCTGTGAACGTGGCGCCAGTTTTGGCTACAACAACCTGGTGAGCGACATGCGTTCACTGGCCATCATGCGTGACACCCAAGCGCCCGTGGTGTTTGATGCCACCCACTCGGTGCAACTGCCCGGCGGCCAAGGCACCAGCAGTGGCGGCCAGCGCGAGATGGTGCCGGTGCTGGCACGTGCGGCTGTGGCCGTGGGTGTGGCTGGCCTGTTCATGGAAACCCACCCGAACCCGGCGCAAGCCCTGAGCGATGGTCCCAATGCAGTGCCCCTCAAACACATGAAAGCCCTGCTGGAGACCCTGTTGGACCTCGACCGGGTTACCAAAAAGCATGGCTTTCTTGAAAATGACTTCTCGGCGTGATTCAATCACGCCCCATCTATAACCCCTTTTCCCGTGTGTTTAACTACTGAAAGAAGCCAATGAGTGCAATCGTAGATATCGTAGGTCGTGAAATTCTGGACTCCCGTGGTAACCCCACGGTCGAGTGCGACGTGTTGCTGGAAAGCGGCACCATGGGTCGTGCCGCAGTCCCAAGCGGCGCTTCTACCGGAAGCCGCGAAGCGATCGAGCTGCGTGACAATGACAAAACCCGTTACCTCGGCAAAGGTGTCCTCAAAGCCGTCGAACATATCAACACCGAAATTTCGGAAGCCGTGCTGGGTCTGGATGCGTCGGAACAAGCCTTCCTGGACAAGACCCTGATCGACCTGGACGGCACCGAAAACAAATCCCGCCTGGGCGCCAATGCGATGTTGGCCGTCTCCATGGCTGTGGCACGTGCTGCCGCTGAAGAGTCCGGCCTGCCGCTGTACCGCTACTTCGGCGGCATGGGTGGCATGCAGATGCCCGTGCCGATGATGAACGTCATCAACGGCGGCGAACACGCCAACAACAACCTGGACTTGCAAGAGTTCATGATCATCCCAGTTGGCGCCCCCTCTTTCCGTGAAGCCCTGCGTTACGGCGCAGAAGTGTTCCATGCGCTCAAGAAGATCCTGCACGACAAGGGCATCAGCACCGCTGTGGGTGACGAAGGTGGTTTTGCACCCAAGGTTGAAGGTGGCCACGAAGCCGCGATCCAGCTGATTTTGCAAGCGATTGACAAAGCCGGTTTTGTGGCTGGTGAACACATCGCCCTGGGCCTGGACTGCGCTGCCAGCGAGTTCTACAAAGACGGCAAATACCACCTCGAAGGTGAAGGCCTGGTCTTGAGCGCCGAAGAGTGGACCGACATGTTGGCCACCTGGGTCGACAAATACCCGATCATCAGCATCGAAGACGGCATGGCCGAAGGCGACTGGGATGGCTGGAAAGTCTTGACCGACCGTCTGGGCAAAAACGTGCAGATCGTTGGTGACGACTTGTTTGTGACCAATACCAAGATCTTCAAAGAAGGCATCGACAAAGGCATTGCCAACTCGATCCTGATCAAGATCAACCAGATCGGCACCTTGACCGAAACCTTCGCCGCCATCGAAATGGCCAAACGCGCCGGTTACACCGCCGTGATCAGCCACCGCTCTGGCGAAACCGAAGACTCGACCATTGCCGACATCGCCGTGGGTATGAACGCCTTGCAGATCAAGACCGGTTCCCTGAGCCGCTCTGACCGCATGGCCAAGTACAACCAACTGCTGCGCATCGAAGAAGACTTGGGTGAAGTCGCTTCCTACCCTGGCCGCGCTGCGTTCTACAACCTGCGCTAAACGCCAGTTGTGGGCAGACGCCTCGTCCCGACCCTGCTGATCACGCTGCTGCTGCTGTTGCACGCGCAGCTGTGGTTGGGCCGGGGCAGTTTGCCCAAGGTGGCGCAATTACGCGCCGACCTGAGCGACCAGCTTCAGAAAAATGAGCAGTTCCAGCAGGCCAACAGCCAGCTGGAGGCCGAGGTGCAAGACCTCAAGGAAGGCCTCGAAATGGTCGAAGAAAAAGCCCGGATGGAACTGGGCATGGTGAAAACCAACGAGATCTATGTACAGATGTCGCGTTGAGGCCGACCCGCTCGGCCTTGAACGGATGGCAGGCTGACTTCAAGCCCCTTGCCACAAAAATCCCTCTCACTGCGTGTTGACCCCAGATCGCCGCCTACAATGGAGCCGTCTGTCGTGTTCGCTGGGCTGTATATTCCTTGAACCAATGCTCATTGAGCCAGGGCTTGGAACATTGTGTTGTTGGCGTGATCATCTCGCGTTAGATGAACCCAAGACGACGCTGACCTCGCCCACCTGAACCCCGGTTCAGGATGCCGGTCTGGTGCCACGGCAGACACCTTTTTTTGATATGGCCAATGCACTTTGAACCCTCCCTGATTCTTGCCCTAGGCCTGCTGGGTCTGATCTCGGGCTTTTTGGCGGGGTTGCTTGGGATTGGTGGCGGCATGATCATGGTGCCGTTTATCACAGCCATTCTCTCCAGCCAGGGTGTTGACCCGCAGCTGTCCATCAAGATGGCCATTGCCACCTCCATGGCCACCATCGTTTTCACCTCCGTGTCGAGCTTACGGGCGCACCACAAACGTGGCGCCATCCGCTGGGACCTGGTCAAAAGCCTGGCGCCAGGCATTGTTCTGGGCGCGGGCATCGCCAGCATCGGGGTGTTTGCCGTCCTGAAGGGCTCGGCCCTGGCCTTGGTGTTTGCCTTGTTTGTGGGATTTTCCGCCACCCAGATGTTTCTGGACAAAAAGCCTGCGCCAAGCCGCTCGGTGCCTGGGCCGATGGGTTTGGTCGGTACCGGTTCGGTGATCGGCTTTTTGTCAGGGCTGGTCGGGGCTGGTGGTGGTTTTGTCAGCGTGCCTTTCATGACCTGGTGCAATGTGCCGATTCACGCGGCGGTGGCCACCTCGGCCGCCCTGGGCTTCCCGATCGCCCTGGCCAATGCGCTGGGTTTTGTGGTGAGTGGCTCGGGTGTGGCCCATCTGCCGCCCTACTCCCTGGGGTACATCTGGTTGCCCGCTCTGATGGTGATTGCCAGTTGCAGCATCCTGACCGCCCCCTTGGGTGCGGCAGCGGCCCACAAACTGCCTGTCAAACGTCTCAAACGGGTGTTTGCCAGCGTCTTGTACCTGCTGGCGACTTACATGTTGTACCGCGCGGTGGTCAGCTGGTAAGGCGTGGCCCCATTGCTGGTATCAGGTAGGTCACGCACTTGTCTCGGTGAAGGCCACAGCTGTGGCCCCCGTCTGGTTCAGGCGTCCACCCAGGCACACTCACACGTGAAGTGACGCAGAAAGGGCGGCTGTTTGGTGATCTTCACACCACGAATGCTGGCAGCCTTGTCCTTCACCTCGGCAATCACTTCGGCAGCGTAGTCAAAGTGGCTCTGGGTGTACATGCGCCGCGGGAACGCCAAGCGCACCAGCTCCATGCTGTGGTAGGTCTCGGTGCCATCGGCCAGGCGTTTGCCAAACATCACAGAGCCGATTTCCACACCGCGAATGCCGCCCTCGAGGTACAGGGCATTGCACAAAGCCCAGGCCGGGTAATGCGCCACCGGCATATCAGGCAATACGGTACGTGCGTCGATGTAGACCGCGTGGCCACCGGTGGGTTTGACGAAGCTGACACCCGCCGCCTCCAGCCGTTCACCCAGGTATTCGGCGGTGCGCAGTCGGTAACGCAAATAGTCTTCCTGCATGCCCTCCTCCAGCCCCACCGCCAGCGCCTCCAGGTCGCGCCCAGCCAAGCCGCCATAGGTGGGGAAACCTTCGGTCATGATCAGTACGTTGCGCACCGCGTCCATCCACTCTTCGCTGCGCAGCACGATGAAACCGCCGATGTTGACCATGCCATCTTTCTTGGCACTCATGGTCGCACCGTCGGCATAAGAGAACATCTCTTGCACAATGGCCTTGATCGAGGTGTGTTCATAACCCGGCTCGCGCATCTTGATGAACATCGCGTTCTCGGAAAAACGGCACACATCCATGATGAAAGGTTTGCCGTATTTCTTGAGCAAGGCAGCATAAGCGCGGATGTTGGCCATCGACACCGGCTGGCCACCACCGGTGTTGTTGGTGACGGTGATCATGCCAAATGGGATCTGGTCGCCGCGCGCTTTGAGCAAAGCCTCGACCCGCTCCAGGTCGATGTTGCCCTTGAACGGGTGGATGGTGGCGGGTTGCGTCCCTTCGGCAACCACCAGATCCAACGCCTCGATACCGAGGTACTCCAGGTTGGCACGGGTGGTGTCAAAGTGGCAGTTGTTGGGCACCACGTCGCCTTTTTTGCAGACGGCGGTGAACAGCACTTTTTCTGCGGCCCGGCCCTGGTGGGTCGGCACAAAGAAGTTCATACCGGTGATGTCCTGGATGACTTTTTCCAGCCGGTAGAAGCTGCGTGCACCGGCGTAACTCTCGTCACCTTCCATGATGGCGCCCCACTGGCGACTGGACATGGCGCCGGTACCGGAGTCGGTCAACCAGTCGATCAACACATCTTCGGCGTGCAATTTAAAAACGTTGAGTTTGGCCGCTTCCAGCAGGTGCACCCGCTCTTCACGGGTCGTCATACGAATGGGTTCAATGCTCTTGATGCGAAAGGGTTCAATCAGGGTTTTGGGCATGTTTTGCTCGTCTCAGTCAATGGAGGCGAGAAGGTAGCATCGGGCTTGGTCGCATGGTGTCGCTAAAAACCAACATGTTTGACAACTATCCGGCGACCAGACTGCCATAGCCAGCACCCCGTTTAGACCACGGAAGCTGGCAAAACACGCTCAGAGCTTGAAGACTGCCACCGTTTGCACCAAGTCATTGGCCTGGGACTTCAAGCTACTGGCGGCAGCGGCCATTTCCTCGACCAGGGCCGCGTTTTGCTGGGTCACCCGGTCCATTTGTGTGACGGCCTCACCGACCTGTGACACACCCAGGCTCTGTTCGCGGCTGGCTGCGCTGATCTCACCCACCACGTCCACCAGTCGGGCGATGCTGCTGACTACCTCGTTCATGGTGCTGCCCGCCTGATCCACCAGCGCTGTGCCAGTGGACACACGTTCCACGCTGGTACTGATCAGGTTCTTGATCTCTTTGGCGGCTGCGGCACTGCGTCCGGCCAAAGACCGCACCTCACTGGCCACCACGGCAAAACCACGCCCCTGCTCCCCGGCGCGGGCGGCTTCCACCGCCGCGTTCAGCGCCAGGATATTGGTTTGGAAGGCGATGCCGTCAATCACCGCAATGATGTCGCTGATCTTGCGCGAGGCCTCGTTGATGCCACCCATGGTCGCCACCACGTCGGCCACCACCCGACCACCCTGCACCGCCACACTGCTTGCATGTACCGCCATCTGGCTGGCCTGGGCAGCGCTGTCAGCGTTGTGCTGCACTGTGGCACTGAGCTGTTCCATGGAAGCCGCAGTTTGCTCCAGCGCACTGGCCTGGCTTTCGGTGCGGTCCGACAAGTCCTGGTTACCCTGGGCGATCTCGGAACTGGCAGTGGCCACACCTTCCGAGCCGTCGCGCACGTGCCTCACGATGGCTGCAAAACGGTCACGCATGGTTCGCAAGTCATACAAGATGCTGCTGTTGTCCTGGGCTCGCAGTTCAATGTGAGTGGCCAAATCACCTTGGGCAATCCGCTGGGTCAGGTCACTGACAACACTGGGTTCACCCCCCAGCTGGCGCAGGATGCTGCGTGAGATCAACCAGCCAAAACCCGCCAACAGAGCCAGCAGCAACAGGGTGCCAGCCGCAAAACCGCCGGCCCGACGCCAGACCGCCGCATTGACGTTGTCAACATACACCCCGGAGCCAACGACCCAGCCCCAAGGCCCAAAACCTTTGACATAAGAAATTTTCGGCACCGGCTCGGTGTTGCCTGGTTTGGGCCAGACATAGCTGACAAAACCATCACCTGCCGTTTTGACCTGCTTGACGAAGTCAACAAAAATGAATTGTCCGGTGGGGCTTTTGAGGCCTGAGACGTCCGTGCCTTCGAGTTCCGGTTTGATCGGGTGCAGCACCACGTGGGGGTGCATGTCATTGATCCAGAAATACTCGGCACCGCTGTAACGCAGTTGACGCAGTGTGTCGATGGCTTGCCGTTGGGCGTCATCCTGTGTCAGTTTGCCCTGTGTTTCTAGCGCGTGAAAACGCGTCAGCACACCCTGAGCAACCTCGACCGTCTGGCGAACGGCTGTTTGCCGTTCTTCCAGGATCAGGGCACGTTCAGACCACAGGAACACACACGCCAACAACACCAGACCCAACATGGCACCGGTGATCAGCAGGGTCAAACGCCAAACAATACTCATCGATGTCAATGTGGGCATACGTGTTGCCTCCGTGTGATCAGCGCTTTTGCAGCGCCATGGCGACCCCCCGATTTGCAAGTTCATCGGCTCGCTCGTTACCTGGGTGACCATTATGACCACGCACCCAGCGCCACTCGATCTGGTGAGTGCCACCGTTCACCAAAGCATCCAGCCGTTGCCACAGATCAACATTTTTGACAGGCTCCTTGGTGGCGGTTTTCCAGCCGCGCGCCTTCCAGCCCGGCAGCCACTCGGTCATGCCTTTGAGCACATACTGGCTGTCCACATGCAGCGTGATCTTGCAGGGGCGCTTGAGCGCCGACAAGGCCTCGATCACCGCCATCATCTCCATGCGGTTGTTGGTGGTGTCGAGTTCACCGCCACACAACTCCTTTTGCGCCTCTGGCGACTTCAGCAACGCGCCCCAGCCACCCGGGCCAGGGTTGCCCTTGCAGGCGCCATCGGTATAAATATCAATGCTGTTCAATGTGTTTGTCCATGTGTTTAAGTTTGTATGTCATTTTGGCCTGTAGCCCTCATGTTACCTGAGCTATTAGCTACAGTAACAGGAGCAACCGCCAAGCGCCTGACGGCCTTTCGGGCCGGGTTGATCAAGGTCATGCTGCGCACCCGCTTGACCGCCACCAGACAGTACACCGAACCCAGTATCGGCCACCAGCGCGCACCCGCCTTGTCCATCCAGTTGAAGCGCTGCAACCAGGCCTGGCTGGAGCAGGCGGGCCGGTAGCAGCCAAACTGGCTGTCTTCGATCTCCAGATTCAGCAGACTCAGCCAGTCACGCAATCGCAAATAGCCGATGCATTCCCCCGCCGAGGGCAACAGCAGGCGTTGCGCGCCCATCCAGCTAAACCAGTTCGGTCGCCGCTGGCAAAAGCCCCACATACTCAAGGGATTGAGTCCACAAATCACCACCCGGCCTTCAGGGACCAGCACGCGCGCCACCTCACGCAAGACGCCGTGCGGATCGGCGGACAACTCCAGCGCATGCGGCATCACCACCAGATCGAGGCTGTTGGCCGAGAACGGCAAGGCTGAGAAATCCGTGACCAGCGCCACCCGTGGGCTTGTGGCTGACTCTTGCGGCAGGATCGTGGCCTCAGCCGGGGTGGGGGTGGCCAACCAGCGGTGTGGCATGCGGTTGGCCTCGAGTGCATCGAGCTCGGGCAAGCCCAGTTGCAAGGCGTGATACCCGAAAACATTCGCCACCGCCTGCGCCATTTGGACACGCTCCCAAGCCAGCAGATACTGCCCTGGTGGCGAGGCCAACCAATCGTGCATCCCTATAATTTGACCGCTCATGAACTTAATTCCACTGCCTGCTTTCAACGACAACTACATCTGGATGCTGCACGATGGACAGCGTGCCCTGGTGGTGGACCCCGGCGATGCCCAGGTTGTTTTTGCGGCCATCAAACGCTTGGATGTCCAACTCGAGGCGATTCTAGTCACGCACCACCATCACGATCACACCGGCGGTGTGGCCGAACTGCGCGAGGCAACCGGTGCACGGGTGTTCGGGCCGCTGCTGGAGCAGGTGCCCGAACCTTTGATGCGCCTGGCCGGTGGTGATGTCATTGAGTTGCTGGGTTGGCGCCTGCAGGTGATCGACGTGCCCGGACACACCGCTGGCCACATTGCCTTCTACACCGAACCCGAGGGCGAGGACCCGCTGCTGTTCTGTGGTGACACCTTGTTCAGCGCGGGCAGCGGACGCCTGTTTGAAGGTACCCCTGCGCAAATGCTCAACTCGCTGGGCAAACTGGCCGCCTTGCCTGACCACACCCGCGTCTGCTGTGCCCATGAGTACACAGCCAGCGGCCTGGTCTTTGCCCATGCCGTTGAGCCCGATAACCAGGACGTGGTCAACCACCAGGCCACTGTCCAAACGCTGCGTGAACAGCACTTGCCCAGCCTGCCTTCGAGCATCGGTCTGGAAAAAGCCATCAACCCTTTTTTGCGGACACACCTCCCCAGTGTGATCCGCGCCGTGCAGCAATTTGACGCCACCGCGCAAGACCCGGTGGGTGTTTTTGCGGCGCTGCGAACCTGGAAAAATCAGTTTTGACACATTTTTTGAAATCGGCAGCCCTGCTGTTTTGCCTCGTTTTGGTAGGCTGCGCCAGCACCACCCCAAGTGGTCAACCGGACACCTACACCCTGGCCACCACACCCGGCGCACCCGGTGTGCGCAGCGACAACAACCCGCCGGGATTGCGCAACCCGGTCTACCCCAGTGGCGGTTTGCGCGCCTTGCCGAGCCTGACACTGAGCTCACTGCCGGTGCATGCCCTCACCCCGCCGGCCAACATGTGGGACCGCATACGCCTCGGCTTTGCCATGCCCGAACTCGACAACGACCTGGTGCGTGACCGCGAACAGTGGTACGCCACCCGACCCGACTATGTGCAACGCATGACCGACCGGGGTGGCAAATACCTGTTCTACATTGTGGAAGAGCTGGAGCGGCGCGGCATGCCCACCGAGCTGGCCCTGCTGCCCTTTATTGAAAGCGCGTTCAATCCGCAGGCGGTCTCCAGCGCCCGGGCGGCTGGCATGTGGCAGTTCATGCCCGCCACCGGCAAATACTTTGAACTCAAACAGAACATGTTTCGGGATGAGCGGCGTGATGTGCTGGCCTCCACCCGCGCCGCGCTGGACTACCTGCAGCGCCTGTACGGCATGTTTGGCGACTGGCACCTGGCCCTGGCCGCCTACAACTGGGGCGAAGGCAGTGTTTCCCGGGCCATTGCCAAAAACAAGAAGCTGGGCCTGGGCACCAGCTACCTTGATCTGAAGATGCCGATGGAGACGCAGTTTTATGTGCCCAAGCTGCAGGCGGTCAAAAACATCGTGGCCGACCCGGACAAGTTCAACACCCGTTTGCCCGCCATTGGCAACCACCCGTATTTCCAAACGGTGGAGATCCGCCGCGACATCGATGTGGCGCTGGCGGCCAAACTGGCCGAGGTGCCTTTGAGCGACTTCCGGGCGCTCAACCCATCAGCCTCCAAACCGGTGCTGTTGGCGGCAGGCACACCCACCATTTTGCTGCCCTGGGACAACGCCGAGGTGTTTCAGGCCAATCTGGAGGCCTATGGCGGCAGCGGACTCGCCAGCTGGACCGCCTGGATTGCACCGACCACCCTCAAACCGGCTGATGCCGCGAGCCGCTTCAACATGTCAGAGAACGAGCTGCGTGAGGTCAACAACATCAAGGGCCGTATGCTGATCCGTGCTGGCTCGACCTTGCTGGTGCGCCGTGACAGCAGCGTGCTCAATGACGTGAGCAACCATGTGGCTGACAACGGCCAGCTGTCGTTGGCGCCCGAGGTGGTGCTGCGCAAGACCAGCGTCAAAGCAGGCAAAAAAGACAGCGTGGCCTCCCTGGCCAAACGTTATGGTCTGAACGTGGCGGAAGTCGCACGCTGGAACAACGTCAATGCGTCAGCCGTCTTCAAAGCCGGTCAAAAAGTGGTGGTGTATTTGCCTGCACGTGCAAGCCGGGCCGTGAGGGCGGCACCGTCAAGCAAAGCCGCACACTCATCGCAGAGCAGCAATACCAAAAAAGCCGCCAAGGTGCCTGCGCGCAAAAAAACAGTTGTGGCGCCCAAGAAAACGGCACCCGCCAAGAAGAAGTGATCTGAGTGAGGCCGGGCGTTTGGCCACAGCGCCAGGCACCAGCCCGATTCGGTGCGCTACCGACCCGCGTTTTTAACGGTAGCCAGCAAACAAAATGCCGATGTTGAGCCCCAAGCCCAACAACCACACCACACTGCGCAGGCTCGCCTGGTTGGCCACATACAGCAGGATGTAGACCAGCCGCAGCACCACAAACAGGGCGGCCAGCACATCCAGCCGGGCCTGGTACGCGCCCAACTGGTGGGCGATCACCACCGCACCAATGAAAAACGGCAGCGCCTCAAAACTGTTGGCTTGCGCGGCATTGGCGCGGGCACGCCAGCCAGTCTGGCCAGCCAACCAGGCACGCGGGTGTTTGTTGTCAAAACCCCCTTGCTGTGGCGGCTTGGTGAACGTCCCCCACTTGGCGATACCGGCACACACAATCGGCAACAAAGCCGCGATCAACACACACCAGTAAGCCAAGGTGAACGAGGGCAACAGCATGACAACTCCTGAGGGGTTAACGCCGGTCGACCAGCGCGTGGGCAATGGTGCCCAAATCGACATATTCCAGCTCGCTGCCCACCGGCACACCCCGGGCCAGACGGGTGAGCTGCAGGCCCCGGCCTTTGAGGCCTTCTGCAATCACATGCGCCGTGGCTTCGCCCTCGGCGGTGAAGTTGGTGGCCAGAATCACCTCGTGCACGGTGCCATCGAGCGCCCGGTCAAACAGCTTTTTCAAACCAATGTCCTTGGGGCCGATGCCGTCCAGCGGGCTGAGTTTGCCCATCAGCACAAAGTACAGGCCCTTGTAAGCGCCGGTACGCTCCACCGCCGACTGGTCAGCCGGGGTTTCGACCACACAGAGCTTGCTGGTATCACGCCGCTCATCCAGGCAGGTGGCACAGACCTCGGCCTGGGTGAAGGTGTGGCACAGCGCACAGTGCTGGATGCTGTGGGTCGCCTCATTCAAGGCCCGCGCCAGCGTCTCGGCGCCCGCACGGTTGTGCTGCAACAGGTGAAACGCCATGCGCTGCGCCGATTTCACCCCCACGCCCGGCAGGCAGCGCAGCGACTGGATCAGCACTTCTAGCGCATTGGTGTCAGACATAGGTGCGGATACTCAAAGAAAATGTATTTGCAACGGCATGGCGGGCGTAGCGAGCCAGCGTCAGCCTAGGCGGACGGAGCGCAGCAACCGGAACGTACTTCTTTGTACGTGAGGATTGCGAGCAGCGCCCAACGACGGATCACGCTGGCTCGGTAGCCACCCTCAGAAAGGGAATTTCATGCCACCGGGGAGGCCTGGCATCCCTGCGGTGATCTTGCCCATCTTCTCGGCCGAAGTCTCCTCCGCCTTGCGCAGCGCCGCATTAAACGCCGCCGCCACCAGGTCTTCGAGCATGTCTTTGTCGTCGGTCAACAAACTCGGGTCGATGGTGACACGGCGCACCTCGTGTTTGCAGGTCATGGTGATCTTGACCAGGCCCGCGCCGGATTCACCGCTGACTTCGATGTTGCCCAGATCGTCCTGGGCCTTTTTCATGTTTTCCTGCATCGCCTGCGCCTGCTTCATCAAGCCGGCGAGTTGTCCTTTGTTGAACATGGGGTTCCTTCAGTTGGTGATAAAAAAGATTCTCGAGCACCTGCGCATCACAGCGGCTTGATGCTGCCAGGCACAATTTTCGCGTCAAATTCCCGCATCATCGACTGCACAAACGGGTCGTCAAAAACGATTTTTTCGGCAGCCAACTGGGCTTGCGCCGCTGCCGCCGCGTTGCGCTTGGCCGGGCTGTCGGTGACACGCCCCACCTCAATCACCAGGCGCACCGGGTGCCCGACGGCGGCCAAGGCGGTGGTCAGGCGGTCTTTGCTGCCAGCATGGTTGAGCGACTCGCGCTCGACGCGCAGCAGCCAGTCGTTGTTGTCACGCGCCACCAGCTGTGACTGCAAGGCCAGTTCACGCGCCATGGCGTTGATGGCTTCGGCGGCAACCAAGGCCTGCACCGTGTTATGCCAGAAGTCACCCTCGGGCGTGGTGCTGATCGCGTGGGGGGTGCTTGCGGCCACCACATCACGTGCTGAGTCGGCCTGCACCCGCACCGGGAATGCTTCAATGTTTGTAGCTACTTGCCCTTGATCCACAAGGGCTGGTGTCTGATTCTGCTCAAAATTCTTACTGGCAAGCGGCGGCTCAGAGGGGTCTCTGACCGGCAGGCGCTGACCTTCTGGCACAAGCTGAACTGCTTCATTTTCAGGAGCTACTGACCCTTGAGATACGAGGGCTACAGGTTGATTTTGTTCATCTGGCTCGGCGCCATCGTCCAGCGCAGTGCCAACAACCTGGGCCACCGGAGCAACCGGCTGAACCGGCGCAACAGGTGCACTGGGTGGCGACGGCGCCGGGCGCTCAGGCGCGGGCTGCGGGGTTTTCAGTGTTTTTTTTTCAGCCACAGCGCGGATGGCGCCGGTCGCCGGTTTAAACGCCAGCAGCCGCAGCAGCACCATGGTCAGCGCCGCGTAGTCGTCGGGGGCCAGACCCAGCTCGGTACGGCCATGCAGGCAGATGCTGTAGAGCAACTGGGTTTCATCCATCGGCAGCAGTGCGGCCAGGCGTTGCAACTCGGCTTGTTCGGGGTCGGTGTCGTCCTCAGCCGCCATGCCAGGCACCGCCTGTAACACCGCCATGCGTTGCAATACCGCGCTCATTTCCTCCAGCGTCGAGGCGGCACTCAGGCCATTAAGGCGCAGCGTCTCGGAGGTATCGACCACCGTCTTGCCATCCCCTCGAGCCAGCGCGTCAATCAGGCGAAACACATGCGAGCGGTCCACACTGCCCAGCATCTGGCGCACCGTGGCCTCGGTCAGCGCACCGGAGCCAAAAGCAATCGCCTGGTCGGTCAGGCTCAGGGCGTCGCGCATGGAACCACGGGCGGCGCGCGCCAACAAGCGCAGCGACTGCACATCGGCGGCCACCTGCTCAACCTCCAGCACCTTGTGTAAATGTTCGCGGATGGTTTCAGGCGCCATCGGGCGCAAATTGAACTGCAAACAACGCGACAACACGGTGACCGGCACTTTTTGCGGATCGGTCGTGGCCAGCACAAATTTCAGGTACTCGGGCGGCTCTTCCAGCGTCTTGAGCATGGCGTTGAAGGCGTGCCCGGTGAGCATGTGCACTTCGTCGATCATGAAAACCTTGAAACGGCCCTGCACCGGCTTGTACACCGCCTGCTCCAGCAGCGACTGCACCTCGTCCACACCTCGGTTCGAGGCGGCATCCAGCTCGGTGTAGTCGACAAACCGGCCGCTATCAATATCCGTGCACGCTTGGCAGACACCACAAGGGCTGGCGGTGATTCCACCTGTGCCATCTACCCCTTGGCAGTTGAGCGACTTGGCCAGAATACGCGACACCGTGGTCTTGCCAACCCCGCGCGTGCCGGTGAACATGTAGGCATGGTGCAGCCGCTGCGTGCTCAGGGCGTTGGAGAGCGCCTGCACGACGTGGTCCTGCCCGACCATTTCGGTGAAGTTGCGGGGGCGGTACTTGCGGGCGAGCACGAGGTAGGACATCCGGCGATTCTAAGGTGCCCCACCCCACCCACCGTGGCGCCCAAGCCCGACTTGGCATGTTGCCGGGATTCCAATGCAAGACGCCCGCGACCCATTACAATAGCGAGTGACGGGCCTTCCCACATGGTGAAGCGGCCAACCGGGTCAGGTGGGGAACCAAGCAGCCCTAACTGTGGAGCCAGTGCTGGGGTTAAGGTCCGTCAACTCCCCTTTTCTCTCTCAATACACCTGCATCCGTTTGGCCTGTTCGATCAGCTCTGCGCGGAAATCCGGGTGTGCAATGCCAATGAGTTCGCGGGCACGCTGTTTGGCGGATTTGCCGTGTAACTGAGCCACACCAAATTCAGTCACCACATAGTTCACGTCATTCTTGCTGGTACTGACATGGGTGCCGGGTGACAACACCGGCACGATGCGCGAGATGCTGTCGCCCTTGGCGGTGGACGGCAAAACAATGAAGGACTTGCCACCGTTGGACATGTTGGCGGCGCGCACAAAGTCGGCCTGGCCGCCCGTACCCGAATACTGCACATGGCCCAGGCTCTCGGAGCCGCACTGGCCCAGCAAATCAATCTGCAAGGTGGCGTTGATGGCCACCAAGTTGTCGTTTTTACCAGCCAAGGCAGGCGGGTTGGTGAAGTCAACCGGGTGTATTTCGAGCGCCGGGTTGCGGTCCATGAACTGGTACAGCCGCTTGGAGCCCAGCGCAAAGGTGGCCACCATCTTGCCGGGCAGGTAGTTTTTGCGCTTGTTGGTCACCGCGCCGCTCTCCACCAGGGTCAGGATGCCGTCGCCAATCATCTCAGTGTGGATGCCCAGATCGTGTTTGGTGGTCAGTTGCATCACCACCGCATCCGGGATGCCGCCATAACCAATTTGCAGGGTGGCGCCATCGTCGATCAGATCGGCCACATATTTGCCAATGGCTTCCTGCACCGGCCCAATTTGCGGCAGGCCCACCTCCAGCACCGGCTCATTGCTTTCCACCAGCGCCGCCACCTGCGAGATGTGCACATGGCAGTTGCCAAAGGCAAACGGCACGTTGGGATTGACCTCCAACACCACGGCACGCGCTTTCGCAATGGCGGCCATGGTGTAGTCGGCCGCCAGGCTAAGCGAGAAGTAACCATGTGCATCCATGCCCGATGCCATGCTGAACACCACATCGGCTGGCATCTGATCGCGCCGGATCAGGCTGGGGATTTCTGAAAAGTAGTTGGGAATGAAGTCGACCCAACCGGCCTGCCCGCCCGCTCGGGTGGCCGCACCGTAAAACAGGGCCACGTGGCGGATGTGGTCCACGGTGTCGGGGTCCAGATAGGCGTATTTGCGAATCGCCAGAATCTGGGCCACCTTCACATCCAGCAGACTGCGCCTGATCTCCGACAGCGCAGTCAACAGCGCGGGCGGCTCGCCCACGCCAGTTGGCACCACAATCATGTCACCGTTTTTGACCAGCCGGACCGCATCGCTGGCGGCCATCTTTTTCTGTGCATACAGCTGCTGAACACTCATGTTGTCTCCCGTTGAAGGCTTAGGTGAACGAAACGTGCTGACCACGACGCCTGTGTGCCAGGGCGCGTGTTGGGGCTGCCGATGCGGACATCGGGAGCTATATCTTACATAGCGATATACCCTTATTCCAATTGGTCTAGAAGCTCATTTCTTGCTCAAGTAGTTCAACACGCCCTGCCCCGCCTTGGCGCCACTGGCCAGGCAGGCAGTCAGCAGGTAACCACCGGTGGGTGCCTCCCAGTCCAACATTTCACCTGCACAGAACACACCCGGCAACGCTTCGAGCATCAAGTGGTCGTCAGCGGCCTCGAACAACACACCTCCAGCGGTGCTGATGGCCTCGTCTATCGGCCGGGTGGCCTGCAACGTGATGGGCAAAGCCTTGATGGTTTGCGCCAGCACAGCCGGGTCGTGCATCTGCTCTTTGGACAGGGTTTCGTGCAACAACGCCGCCTTGATACCTTCGATATGCAGGCGGCTTTTGAGGTGGCTGGAGAGTGATCGGGTGCCGCGCGGGTAAGCCGCCTGCGCCAACACCCACTCGGGCGAGCGATCCGGCAACAAGTCCAGGTGAAACGTGGCTTGGCCGCTGGCAATGATCTCGTCACGCAACAGATGAGATGCGGCGTAGATCAGGCTGCCTTCCACCCCGGTGGCCGTAGCGACAAACTCACCCCGCCGCTGGAACTGCACACCTTGCGAGGTGGTCAGTGAAATCGCCACCGACTTGAACGGCTGCCCGGCAAAATGGCTAGCAAAGTGGTCGCTCCAGCCACCCAACACGTCAAAACCACAGTTGGCGGGTAACAGTGGCGCCACCGCCACACCCCGGTCACGCAACCAGGGCACCCAGGCACCGTTGGAGCCGAGCCGAGCCCAGCTGCCGCCCCCCAGCGCCAACACCACCGCGTCGGCCTGCACCTGCACCGGGCCGTGAGGCATGTCAAAGTGCAGGTTACTCAGAGCGTCCTCGCCGGTGCTCCAGCCCGTCCAGCGGTGGCGCATCTGAAACTGCACCGCCGGGCCGTTCTCCGGATGGCGCAGACGGCGCAGCCAGGCGCGCAGCAAAGGCGCAGCTTTCATGTCGACCGGAAAAACGCGGCCCGAACTGCCCACAAAGGTCTCAATCCCGAGTGAACTGGCCCAGCTGCGCACGTCGCCCGAGTCAAAGGTCTCAAAAATCGCCTCAATCTGCTGGCGACGTTGCCCATAACGAGAGGCAAAAATATCCGCAGGTTCGGAGTGGGTCAGATTCAACCCCCCTTTTCCCGCCAACAGGAATTTGCGCCCCACGCTGGGCATGGCGTCATACAGGCAAACCGCGACCCCAGCCCGCGACAAGACCTCGGCTGCCATCAATCCGGCCGGGCCGGCGCCAATCACACATACATTTTTCATAGGAATTAAAACTTTCTTTCGCTGGTTTTGACTGGCCTGCTAGCCACATGGCTAAGGCAGGCCTCGTCGGTGAGCCGGGGATATTTCTGTCACAATTTCGCTATTAATTATTTTTTTAAAAATCTGTAACAGGAACAAACATGGCTAGTGAACTGATCAAACATGTGTCCGATGCCTCTTTCGAGACCGATGTCCTCCAATCCGGCGTGCCGGTGCTGGTCGATTACTGGGCTGAATGGTGTGGCCCTTGCAAAATGATCGCGCCGATTCTGGACGAAGTATCGACGGCTTACGAAGGCAAAGTGCAGATTGCCAAAATGAATGTGGATGAAAACCGTGACATCCCGGCGAAGTTTGGCATTCGTGGCATCCCAACCCTGATGCTGTTCAAAAACGGCCAGCTGGCAGCCACCAAGGTGGGAGCATTGAGCAAGGCCCAACTGACTGCTTTTATTGACCAGCAACTCGCCTGAGTTAACGTGGTAGCGGGCCGCGCTGCGCCCGCGTTTTCCTGCAGCGCAAAACCCGGTTTTTTCCTGTCATAATCCGAGCACTCGCCAACTGTCCCAGTGGGTTGGTCAGAGTCTCCGGCAGAGGCTAACGCGACTTCTCACAACAAGTCCGGCCGTCAAATCCTCCCCCACATTTGCTTTTCACATTGATTGCGTCAATCCATGCATTTAAACGAACTCAAGGCACTGCACGTGTCAGAAGTCCTCAAGCAAGCCGAAGATCTTGAGATTGAAAACACCGGGCGCATGCGCAAACAGGAGCTGATGTTTGCGATCATCAAGAAACGCGCCCGCGCCGGGGAACAGATTTTTGCCGACGGCGTGCTCGAAATCTTGCCCGATGGCTTTGGCTTTTTGCGCAGCCCGGACACCAGCTACACCGCTTCGACAGACGACATTTACATCAGCCCAAGCCAGGTGCGGCGCTTCAACCTGCACACCGGCGACATGATCGAAGGTGAAGTGCGCACACCCAAGGATGGTGAGCGCTACTTTGCCCTGAACAAGCTCGAAAAGGTCAACGGCGGCGGCCCCGAAGAAAACAAACACAAGGTTATGTTTGAAAACCTGACGCCGCTGTTCCCCAAAGAGCAGATGCGTCTTGAGCGCGACATCAAGGGTGAAGAAAACATCACCGGGCGCATCATTGACATCATCGCCCCCATTGGCAAAGGCCAGCGCGCACTGCTGGTGGCCCCGCCCAAGAGTGGCAAGACGGTGATGATGCAGCACATCGCCCACGCCATTTCGGCCAACTACCCCAACAGCCACATGATGGTGCTGCTGGTGGATGAACGCCCTGAAGAAGTGACCGAAATGCAACGAACCGTCAAGGGCGAGGTGATTGCCTCCACCTTTGACGAACCCGCTGCCCGTCACGTGCATGTGGCAGAGATGGTGATCGAACGCGCCAAACGCCTGGTCGAGCTGAAAAAAGACGTGGTGATTCTGCTGGACTCGATCACCCGTCTGGCTCGCGCCTACAACAACGTGGTGCCCTCTTCCGGCAAGGTGTTGACCGGTGGTGTGGATGCCAATGCATTGCAACGCCCCAAGCGTTTCCTGGGTGCCGCCCGCAATGTGGAAGAAGGTGGTTCACTGACCATCATCGCCACCGCGCTGGTGGACACCGGCAGCCGCATGGACGAAGTGATTTTTGAAGAGTTCAAAGGCACCGGCAACTCGGAAATCCACTTGGACCGCCGTCTCTACGAAAAACGGGTGTTCCCATCGATCCAGCTCAACCGCAGTGGTACACGCCGCGAAGAGTTGCTGCTGCAGCCAGAAATTTTGCAAAAGACCCGCATCCTGCGCCAATTCCTCTACAACATGGACGAGATCGAATCCATGGAGATGGTCTTGAAACAGATGAAAGCCACCAAGAACAATTCCGAGTTCTTCGACATGATGCGTCGGGGTGGCTAAGCACAGCTGGTCTATAATCCAAGGCTTTTCGCGAAAAGTACGAGCGGCTTTGAATTGCACATCGGGTTTGTGCAAGGGCTGACGCGGCTAACGCAACTGATGGAGAACACATGAAAAAAGGCATTCACCCCAATTACCGCGAAATTTGCTTCCAGGACATGTCCAATGGGTTCAAATTCGTCACCCGCTCTTGTGCCAGCACCAAGGAAATGATCACTTTGGAAGATGGTCGCGAGTTGCCTTTGTACAAGCTCGATACCACCAGCGAATCGCACCCCTTCTACACCGGTACACAAAAATCGGTGGACAACATGGGCGGCCGTGTCGAGCGCTTCCGCAACCGCTTCGGCAAAACCGCTGCCAAGTAAGCACTTCTTGCGTTCTGCCAAAGGCAGCCGGGTCATTCCGCGCTGCCTTTTTCTTTGCGCAAAACATCCCTTCCATCGGAGCGGGCCCCCACCGTGAATCTCCCCACCCCGGCCATTGTTGCCCAGGATGCCGTACGCCGCCTACCCCGTGTCGCGTTGTGGCTGTTTTGCCTGGCCTATGTGTTACCCGGGTTCCTGGGGCGTGGCCCCTGGAAACGTGAAGACATCACCACGCTGGGCTATATGGCCGAACTGGCCAAAGGCTCAGCAGACTGGTTACACCCCTCGCTGAGCGGTCAGGCGCCCGAAGTGCATGCCTTGCTTCCCTATTGGTTGGGGGCCTGGGCCATGCAGCTGGCTCCCGCCTGGGTGTCGGCGGACTGGGCGGCACGTTTGCCCTTTGTGCTGCTCCTGGTCGCCACACTGCTGGCCACCTGGTACGGCACCTATTACCTGGCACGCAGTCCACTGGCCCAGCCGGTGGCGTTTGCCTTTGGCGGCGAGGCCAAACCCACGGACTACGCCCGCGCTGTGGCGGATGGTGGCCTGCTGGCCTTCATCGCCTGCCTGGGTTTGGCCCAACTCGCCCACGAAACCACGCCGGCACTGACGCAGCTTTGTTTCACCGCACTGGTGTTTTACGCCACGGCGGCCCTGCCCTACCGTGTTTTGATGCCGGGCATCGCAGCGGTGGCCGGACTGCTGGGCATGACCCTCTCGGGTTCACCGAGCATGGCCTTGGCGCTGGGCGTGGGTTGTGCTGCCATTTACCTGCTCGAATCCAGCCACAACAGCAATGAAACCGGTACCCGCAAACTCAGGGCGGCTGGTCTGCTGGTCATCACACTCGTGTGCGCAGCGCTATCGACCTGGCTCAATCTCTGGCAATGGCGGATCGACTTGCCACACGCCAGCTGGCACGAGTGGCAAAGCCTGGGTCGGCTGTTTTTGTGGTTCACCTGGCCAGCCTGGCCGCTGGCACTGTGGACACTTTGGCGTTGGCGGCACCTGCTGCTGGGTGAGCGTTTTGCAAGCCGACATCTGTGGCTGCCCCTGTGTTTTGCCCTAGTGGCCAGCGCAGCGACCTTGACCACCCATGCGGCGGACCGATCGCTGTTGCTGGGTTTGCCAGCCCTCGCCGCGCTGTCCGCATTTGCCTTGCCAACCCTGGGGCGCAGTGTGGCAGCCTTGATTGACTGGTTCACGCTGATTTTTTTCAGTGGTTGCGCGCTGATCATCTGGGTGGTGTGGATCTCCATGCAGACCGGATTCCCCGCGCGACCAGCGATGAATGTGGCCAAACTGGCACCAGGGTTTGTGCACAGTTTCTCACTCATTCCTTTTTTAATAGCATTATGTGCAAGCCTGATATGGGCTTGGCTCGTATATTGGCGTGTAGGTCGACACCGCGCGGCGCTCTGGAAGAGTGTGGTCCTGCCTGCCGGTGGCGCTGCTTTGTGCTGGCTGTTGTTGATGACACTGTGGTTGCCCTTGCTGGACTTTGCCCGCAGTTATGTGCCGATGGTGCAACAGGCTGCCAAGTTGCTGCCTGAGAACCCAGGCTGTGTGTCCACGCTAGGGCTGAGCCGCAGCCAGACCGCCGCTTTGCAACTGCATGGTCAGCTCAGCCTCATGCCCTCCAGCTCCGGGGCCAAGTGCGCCTGGCTGATCGCCAACGGGGAGAATCCCATCACCACATCTGGCTTTGTCCCCGGCAAACCCTGGCTGCTGCGCGGCAGCATCCACCACCCGGCCACGCCTGACGAAAAAATCTATATCTTTGAGCGCCAGGCTCACTGATGTGTGGCACGCAGGCGGGTTGCAGGGAACGTGATGCGAAATCTCGCGCCCTGACCCAGCTTGCTCTCGATCGCCAGATGGGCACCGTGGCGTTGCGCCACGTGTTTCACAATCGCCAAGCCCAGACCGGTGCCACCGGTTTCACGGGAACGACTGCGATCAACACGGTAAAACCGTTCGGTTAAACGCGGAATGTGTTCGGGTGCGATACCTGGACCCGCATCCACCACCTCAAACTCAGCCTGCCCATCTGGCAACTGCCTGAAGCTGACCCCGATGTGACCACCCGGCGGTGTGTAGCGAATGGCGTTGCTGACCAGATTACCCATGGCACTGTGTAACTCAGTGGCCACGCCGGCGATCTCGCCTTCAAAGGCACAGTGGAAGTCCAATGCATGCACTTGCTGCTCATTGAGGTTGACCACCGCTGTCAGGGCACGCGCGTCTTGTTCCAGTTGCCGCATCAAGGTCGGCACAGAACTCCAGGTGTCCACACTGGGCGCCGGACTACCCTCGAGCCGCGACAGCATCAACAAATCACTGACCAGACTTTGCATACGCATCGACTGCTGCGCCATCAGCGTCAGGTAACTGTCTCGCTCATCAGCGGCCAACTCCAGGGTCTGCAAGGTCTCCACAAAACCAGCCAACACGGTCAGGGGTGTGCGAATTTCATGAGACACATTGGCCACAAAGTCACGCCGCATGGCTTCGGCCTGCTCAACCGCAGTCACGTCACGCGACAACAACAAGAGGCGTCCCCCACCATAGTGGTAGAGCTGTACCGACAGGCGAACCGGGCGTGTTGCCGTGCTCTCGCGCCCGGCCATCAGCAATTCATGGTCAAAAGCCCGCCCGGACAAGTAAGCCGCAAAGGCTGGGTCACGCACCAGATTGACCATGTATTGCTGCAGATCACGCTGCGCATCCAGACCAAAGTGCACCGCAGCTGTCTGGTTGCACCATTCGATGCGAGATTGGTTGTCCAGCAACATCACGCCGTTGGGAGACGCCTGCAGCGCGGACAGAAAATCATGGAGGCGGTTTTCACCCTCTTCAATGGTCCGGCGTTGCGAGCGCAACAGCCGCTGAGCCCGCTCCAGGACTTCGCCCCACAACCCCCATTTGATCGGGGGCGAGTCTGCGCGCTCCGGGCTCAACCAGTGCAGCGCCTGGGCAGCGCGGGTGGTGTCAAGCACCAGCCACAACGCCGAACCACCCAGGGCGCCCAGCAAGGCATCCACCAGCTGACTCTGCCCCGTCAGGCCAAGAAACCAACCCAGAACCGCGCCTGCCAACTGGAAGGCGACAAAGCCGCAGATTCGCAAAAACATCAATAATTCTTCTCGGCAGACTATGCCACAGCAGAGGAGGTACCAGTACTCTGATTCTGGGTGGTGATGCGGTAGCCAGCACCGCGCACGGTTTCGATCATCGCAGCCGCGCGTTCGCCCAGCGCTTCACGCAGCCGCTTGACGTGGACATCCACGGTGCGTTCTTCGATAAACACATGGTCACCCCAGACCTGGTCCAGCAGCTGCGAGCGGCTGTGCACACGCTCGGCGTGGGTCATCAGGTAATGCAACAGTTTGAATTCCGTCGGACCCAGCTTGAGCGCCTGGTCACCAAAGCTCACCCGGTAGGTGGCGGCATCCAGACTGAGCTGACCCATGGTGACCAGCGTGGCTTCCTGCTCGGGGGCACGACGGCGCAGCACGGCGCGAATACGGGCCAACAACTCCCGTGTTGAAAACGGCTTGCTGATGTAATCATCAGCACCAGCATCCAGACCTGCCACGCGGTCTGGCTCATCACCACGCGCGGTCAACATGATGATGGGCACATCTTTGGTGCGAGGATGGGCACGCCAACGTTTGGCCAAGGTCAACCCTGACTCACCGGGCAGCATCCAATCCAACAGGATCACATCTGGCAACACCGAGTCGAGTTCGGCCTGAGCCGTTGCGCTGTCCATCGCCCAAATCGGACGGAACCCACTGTGGCGCAAGTTCACCGAGATCAGCTCGGCGATGGCGGGCTCATCCTCGACGATCAGCACACAGGGGACTCGCCTCATTTCACCACCGACTCAATCTCGTCCATGGCCGCGTGCCGCACATCAGCCCCTTTGACGATGTAGATGATCAGCTCGGCGATGTTTTTGGCATGGTCACCAATACGCTCAATGGCCTTGGCCAAAAACAGCAGATCCAGACTTGGCGAGATCATGCGCGGGTCTTCCATCATGTAGGTGATGAGTTTGCGCACAAAGCCGTCGAACTCCTTGTCAATCAAGTCATCTTCCTTGAGGATGGACAAGGCAGCCGAGGTGTCCAGACGGGCAAAAGCATCCAATGCTTTTCTGAGCAGGCCGGAGGCCAGATCAGAGGCTACCCGCAGCTCCAAGGAAGGCAATGCGCGCGGTGCACCACTGCTGATGATGGACAACACCATACGCGCAATTTTTTCTGCCTCATCCCCCACACGCTCGAGGTTGGCGGTGGCCTTGGAAATGGCGATCAACAGCCGCAGGTCGCGGGCGGTTGGTTGACGCCGGGCAATGATGCTGGAGAGCTCACGGTCAATATCGACTTCCATCGCATTGACCTTGGCCTCGGCGGTGACCACCTGCTGGGCAACTTCCACACTGAACTGCGACAAGGCATAAATGGCCTGTCGGATTTGCGATTCCACCAGCCCGCCGAGTTCCATGACACGGGTCGAAACGGTGCCCAGCTCGCTGTCAAATTGGGACGATAAATGTTTTTCAGGCATGAGATTCCTCGGTGATGACTAACCAAACCGGCCAGTGATGTAGTCTTCAGTTTCCTGGCGGTTGGGCTTGAAGAAGATTTGCTCGGTGGCACCAAATTCAACCAGATCACCGAGGTACATATACGCCGTGTAGTCGCTGCAACGTGCAGCCTGCTGCATGTTGTGGGTGACGATGACCACGGTGTAATCCTGTTTGAGTTCGATGATCAGCTCTTCGACCTTGGCCGTAGAGATCGGGTCCAGCGCAGAACAGGGTTCATCGAGCAGGATCACCTCGGGCTTGATGGCCACACCACGGGCAATACACAGCCGCTGCTGCTGACCACCCGACAGGCTGGAGCCACTTTGCTTGAGCTTGTCCTTGACCTCATTCCACAGCGCCGACTTGCGCAGTGCCCACTCCACCCGCTCTTCCATATCGGTGGGGCTCAACTTCTCAAACAGTTTGACACCAAAAGCGATGTTGTCGTAGATGGACATGGGGAAAGGCGTGGGCTTCTGGAACACCATACCGACTTTGGCGCGCAGCAGTGCCACATCTTGTTTGCTGGTCAACAGGTTTTCACCGTCGAGCACCACCTCACCCTGGGCGCGTTGTTCCGGGTACAGCTCGAACATGCGGTTGAACACCCGCAGCAGCGTGGACTTGCCACAACCAGAGGGGCCGATGAAGGCCGTGACCTTCTTCTCGGGAATATCGAGGTTGATGTTTTTGAGTGCGTGAAATTTGCCGTAGAAGAAGTCCAGGTTCTTCACCGCAATCTTGGCAGGCTGTGTTTTTTCAGTAGTCATGGTCATGAAGTTGTTTGAGGTGTGTCTACGGGTCTAGTTCTTTTGACGTGTCAACACACGCGCCAGAATGTTCAGGCCCAGAACCGCCAGGGTGATCAAGAACACACCCGCCCAAGCCAGTTGCTGCCAGTTTTCATAGGGGCTCATGGCAAATTTGAAGATGGTGACGGGCAAACTGGCCATGGGTTCACTCAGGCTCGAGGTCCAGAACTGGTTGCTCAAAGCCGTGAACAACAAAGGTGCGGTCTCACCTGCAATCCGAGCCACCGCCAGCAGAACACCTGTGACCACCCCAGCCCGTGCCGAGCGCATGGTGATGCTCAAAATCACCTTCCATTTCGGTGCACCAAGTGCATAGGCTGCCTCACGCAGGCCCGGTGGCACCAGTTGCAACATGTTTTCGGTGGTACGGATCACCACCGGAATCACAATCAGGGTCAGTGCCATGATGCCCGCATAGGCCGAAAAGGACTTGAACCGTGTGACCACCACCGCATACACAAACAAGCCAATCACAATCGACGGCGCCGACAGCAGGATGTCATTCACAAAACGCGTGACGTTGGCCAGCCATCCCTTGGTATCAAACTCCGCCAGGTAAATACCTGCCATGATGCCAATGGGCGTGCCCACAAAAGTGGCCAACATCACCATCAGGAACGATCCATAGATGGCGTTGAGCAAGCCCCCTTCGTCGTTGGGTGGCGGCGTCATTTGGGACAGTGCGGCCCAAGTCAAACCGGCCGTACCGAGCCGAACGGTTTCAAACAGAATCCAGAACAACCAGAACAAGCCAAAACCCATTGCCATCATCGACAGCACCAGGGCAATGATGTTGACCCGTTTGCGTGCAGCATAACGGGTGGCACGCATCTCGGTCAAAGCTTTGGCTCGCAGCAAGGTCTCAGCGGTGCTCATGACTTGGTTCCTTCACTCTTCTTCAGCTGTGACAGCAGCAGCTTCGACAACGAGAGCACCACAAAAGTGATAAAAAACAATACCAGCCCCAGGTACATCAGCGACGCCTGGTGCAAACCTTCACCTGCCTCGGCAAACTCATTGGCCAAGGCCGAGGTGATGCTGTTGGCAGCCTGGAACAGACTCAGTGAATCCAGCTGGTTGAAGTTGCCGATGACAAAGGTCACCGCCATGGTTTCCCCAATGGCGCGACCCAAGCCGAGCATGATGCCACCCACCACACCCGCTTTGGTATAGGGCAAGACCACGGTGGAGACCACCTCCCAGGTGGTGGCACCCAGGCCGTAGGCAGACTCTTTAAGCAGGGTCGGGGTCACCTCAAACACATCACGCATCACTGCCGCAATGAACGGAATGATCATGATGGCCAGAATGATGCCAGCCGACAAGATACCGATACCCACTGGCGGGCCTGAGAACAGTGCTTCCAGATACGGCACGCCCAGGAACATCTTTTGCAGAGGTTGCTGCACATAAGTAGACAAAATGGGACCAAACACCAGCAAGCCCCACATGCCGTAAACAATCGACGGGATGGCCGCCAGCAGCTCGATCGCCGTCCCCAGAGGACGCTTGAGCCAGGCTGGCGACAACTCGGTCAAAAACAGGGCGATGCCAAAACTGACCGGCACCGCAATCAGCAGCGCGATGAACGAAGTCATCAGCGTGCCGTAGATCATCACCAGGCCGCCAAACTCTTCCTTGACGGGATCCCAGGTGGTGGAGGCCAAAAAGCCCAAGCCGTATTTGCTGATCGCAGGCCAAGCACTGACCGTCAAGGACAGCAAAATGGCGATCAGCAAGCCCAGCGTCAGCCAGGCCGCACCCTGGGCCAACCAGCCAAAAAGGCGGTCAGCCAAAGGTCCCGAACGTGCTGTCTTGACAGGAGGAAGTCTGTTCATATCACGCGCGTCAGTGTTAGGTGAAGGGATGGTCTCATCCCGCGCAGAAAGTGTAGCTGACACGTATGGCTCTCCTGCTGTCAAATGTACGGGCTAAGACGGTGGTTTACTTCAATGCCACAGGTTTGCCAGAGGCATCCTTGACGTTGGCCCATGACTTCTCGATGGTGGAAATCACCGAATCAGGCAGCGCCACGTAATCCAGGTCGGCAGCTGCTTTGTCACCGTTTTTGAAGGCCCAGTTGAAGAACTTGAAGGTTTCGGTGGCATTGGCTGGCTTGTCCTGCACGTTGTGCATCAGGATAAAGGTCGCCGTGGAAATGGGCCAAGTGCCTTTGCCTGGCTGGTCAGTGATCAGCTGGTAAAAGGATTTATTCCAGTCAGCACCGGCAGCTGCCGCCTTGAAAGCTTCTTCGCTGGGTTCCACAAAAACGCCATCCTTGTTTTTCATCAAGGTGTAGGTCATCTTGTTTTGCTTGACGTAGGAGTACTCAACATAACCAATCGAATTTGGCAGGCGGTTCACAAACGATGCCACACCTTCGTTGCCTTTACCACCCGCACCCACCGGCCAGTTGACCGCTGTGCCCTCACCCACCTTGGATTTCCACTCAGCATGGACGCGGCTCAGGTAGTTGGTGAAGTTGAAGGTGGTGCCAGAACCATCCGCACGGCGCACCGGCGCGATGTCTGCATCAGGCAAAGCCAAACCTGGGTTCAGTGCCTTGATGGCGGCATCGTTCCATTTGGTGATCTTGCCCAGATAAATGTCACCCAGAACCTGGCCGTCCAGCTTCATTTGACCCGGACCAATGCCCTTGATATTGATCACCGGGACCGTGCCACCAATCACAGTGGGAAACTGAAACTGGTTTTTGGCTTTCAAAACATCGTCGGTCAGCGGCATGTCGGAGGCACCGAAGTCAACGGTCTTGGCATCGATTTGTTTGATGCCTGCACCCGAACCCACAGACTGGTAGTTCACCTTGACACCGGTGGCCTTGTTGTAGTCGGCTGCCCATTTGGCATACAGAGGTGCGGGAAAGCTGGCGCCAGCGCCAGTGATTTCTTGCGCACTGGCAGAGCCCATGCCGATAAAAGCCAAGGCCGTGGTGGTCAAAATGGTTTTGAACGTGTTGGTCATCATGTAGAACCCTTTCAAGGTTAGAGCAGAAAAACGGAAATGCCTGCTGAACGAACCGTAATTTAAGACACGAATATGTCAGTAACGTGACAACAACTGTGACGCCTCTTGAACAGTTGTCTGGTTTATGCGACTGTCACACGTTCGTCATCAAAATCCGCAGCACACTGGGATACCCTAAGAACCGAGCCATGCGCTGGGCGCTGGCGACGACATCAAGCGGGCCGCCAACAGCGGCCCGCATTCACTCTACCTACGGAAAGAAGCTACATGCTTGCGATCAAGAAAGCCCGCAAACTCATCGAAACCAACCCCAGTGATCCGGCTGCGCAAATCATTGCCCGCCTGGTGCTGGCGTTGGAAAGTGCAACCAGCATTTCGGTGGCGCAGCTTTACCAACTCGACGACAAACGGTTCGAACTGGCGCTGGAAATACTCGACGAATGGCGGCTTGACCGGCATTACGCCAGCAAACTTCGCCTGCTCGACTCCAGCAACCTGGCGCAGGAACTGGAAGCCTCTGCGATCAATCCACAACTGGCCCCGACCGCGTAAGCGCTTGCAAGCAGCGGCAGACTGACCCTGCCACAGGCCTCACACAGCCGCGCAAACAGCCCGTTGTGTGAGGCAAGTCCGGACCTCCAGCATCAATATCGATAGCTTTCAGCCCTTATGAATCAAGGGCTAGAGGCCAAATATCCTTAAAAGCCAAACAACCCGATCGACCGGTCGCTGTGCGTTGCGCTGCCGACCGGCAGCCCTCCCTCAAAATAGCAGCTGACAACACAATTCAGAGTCACTGAAATGTCTTGTACTTGCCATCAACACGTCACATGCTGGCGTCACCATCACGTATCCAAACTGCGGAGCGTGACATGCAAGCACTGCCTCAACCCACTTTGTTCCCGGCTGAGCAGGCGCTCTTTGAAGCCTTGCGACGGGTTGACAACGGTCTGACGCCACCCTCCCCCCTGCCGCCTGGCCACGACCCCTCAGAGTCCGGCCGCTCCCATTACCGCGCCATTTTTATATCTGACCTGCATCTGGGCACACCGGGCTGCCAGGCCCAGGCCTTGCTGAGTTTTATCAAGGCCAACCGCAGTGACTACCTGTACCTGGTGGGTGACATCGTGGATGGCTGGCAGCTGCGCCGGCGCTGGTATTGGCCGGAATCACACAACGATGTGGTGCAAAAGCTGCTGCGCCGGGCGCGCAAAGGCTGCCGCATCATTTATGTGCCGGGCAACCATGACGAATTTGCGCGCGGCTTTTTTGGCCACCAGTTTGGTGGCATCGAGGTCTCGGACGACGCCATCCACACCACCGCCGACGGCCAGAAACTCTGGGTGACCCACGGTGACGCCTTTGACGGTGTGATCCAGTGCGCCAAATGGTTGGCCTACCTGGGTGACAACCTGTACGAGTTCACCCTCAAACTCAACCGCTACCTCAACCATTGGCGCACCAAACTGGGCATGCCTTACTGGTCCTTGTCGGCCTACCTCAAACACAAGGTCAAAAAAGCCATGATGTATGTGGCCGATTTTGAAGAAGCCCTGGCCCACGAGGCCAAGCGCCGTGGTCACCACGGCGTGGTGTGTGGCCACATCCACCGTGCCGAAATGCGCCACATCGACGGCATCCTGTATTGCAACGACGGCGACTGGGTGGAGAGTTGCACCGCCTTGGTGGAACACCACAATGGGCGGCTGGAACTGGTGCACTGGGCGCCTTCGGCGGTCTCTCAGAGTCAAGTGGATACAACAGCGGCCTGCCAAACCGTGTAAGCCTTTGGCCAAATCGTCACAGAAATGTCATGCGCGTTTCATAAACTGCGCCGCTGGCCCACGGCTCCTCCATCTTGATGAACGACTTACACGTATTGACGTCTTTTTTGCCACCTGTCGCACAGTTCCATGCGAGGGGAAGCCGCTGTGCCGCCTCTGAGCCTCTGACGCCTGTTCTGAGTTCCAACGCGGTACGGCGTGGTCGTGGCACCCTGGCGACTTTGCTGCGGCGCAAAATGCTGTACCCGGTGTTTCAGCCCATCGCCTCACTCGAAGACGGCGGCATCTATGCCCATGAGGCGCTGATCCGGGGGCCGGAAGGCTCGCCGCTGCACACCCCTGACAAACTCTTGCAGGCGGCTGAGTTTGAGAGCCTGAACTTTGAATTCGAAAACCAGTGTGTGCTGACCGCCATGGCACGCTGGGGCAGTTTGCGTGAGGCCGGACGCCTGTTTCTCAACATCAGCGCGGACGCACTGATCCAGGCGCTGGCGCAATGCGAGTTTGAGGGTCTGATGACCATGGCCAACACACTGGGCATCTCGCCACGCATGCTGGTCCTGGAGATCACCGAATACGAGCGGGTGGCGGACATGGACCAACTGGCCGTGGCGGTGCGCCAGATCCGCGCTGCGGGTGTGAGCTTGGCGCTGGACGATTTTGGGGATGGCCGTTCGAGCTTGCGCTTGTGGTCCCAGATCAAGCCTGAGTTTGTCAAGATTGACAAATACTTCACCAAAGACATCAGCCAGTACGCCGACAAACTCAAAACCATCCAGGCCTTGCAGCAGATCGCGGCCATTTTTGGCACCTCGCTGGTTGCCGAAGGCATTGAAACCGAAGAGGACCTCCATGTCCTACGCGACCTGGGTATTCCATATGGGCAAGGTTACCTGCTGGGGCGTCCGGCCCACGTGCCACGCTTCCAAATTGAACCCAAGGCCCGGGTGACCTTGCGCGACCGCAGCATCGCCGTGTTTCCAGAGATGCGACGCACGGCCAGCGCGGGCTCGATCAGCCGCCTGGCGGTGATCAAGGCGCCAACCGTCAGCCCGAGCGCCACCAACGACGAGTTGGCGCGTTTGTTTTTCAGTCACCCCAAGCTGCATGCCATCGCTGTGGTGGACGAAGTCCGCCCTGTGGCCATCATCAACCGCACCACCTTCATGAACGAATACAGCAAGCTGTATTACCGCGAAATTTGGGGGCAAAAATCGTGCATGAGCCACGCCAACCTGGAGCCCCGGGTGGTCGAGCGCAACCACAGCGTGGACGACCTGGTCGGCATCCTGACCTCGGACGACCAGCGTTATCTGGTGGACGGCTTCATCGTCACCGACAACGGGCGTTATGAAGGCATGGGAACCGGTGAACAGCTGGTGCGCTCGGTGACCGAAACCCGTATCGAAGCGGCCCGCCACGCCAACCCGCTGACGTTTTTGCCCGGCAATATCCCGATCTCACAACACATTGAACGGCTGTTGGCCAGCGGTGTGCCGTTTGTAGCCTGTTATGCCGATTTGAATAACTTCAAACCCTTCAACGACCAGTACGGCTACTGGCGCGGGGACGAAATGATCCGACTGCTGGCCAGCCTGTGCCAGGCACATTGCGACCCGCGACGGGATTTTGTTGGCCATGTGGGTGGGGACGACTTCATCTTGCTGTACCAAAGCGACAACTGGCAGATGCAGTGTGAAGCCATCATTGCGGAATTTGCGCAGCAGGCTCGCGCCTTGTTTGACGAGACTGCGCGCGAGGCCGGTGGTATTCAGGCCGAAGACAGGCACGGTGTGCCACGTTTTTTCCCGCTGACCACCTTGTCCATCGGTGCCGTCATCATCCACCACGACGAGTTCACCAATGCCGAACAGGTGGCCTCGGTCGCGGCACGCGCCAAACACGATGCCAAGACCAGCGAGAAAGGCCTGCAGATCCGTGTCAACAAAGGTATGTTGTTAGCAAGTTTATAGCAACAATCCCTTTTCCAATAAGGGCTGGACGCACTTTTTGCCAACAAGAACAGCACACCAGGCCGATCTCAGAACAAGGCCACTTCCTGCCCCAGCATCATCCGGGTGACCAGGGTTACCCCGCCGGCGGTGACATGAAAACGTTTGGCATCTTCCACCGGGTCCAGGCCAATCTGGGTGCCCTCCGGCACCGTGCAATTCTTGTCAATGATGCATTTTTTCAGGATGCAGTTGGCACCCACCTGGACATTGGACAAGATGATCGCGTCCTCCACCAGGCAATGGTTGTGGATACGCACGTCCGAGAACAACATGCTGCGCCGCACCGTGGCACCGCTGATGATGCAGCCACAAGCCACCAGAGAATCCAGGGCTGTGCCTTGGCGGCCGGGTTCGTCGTGCACAAACTTGGCGGGCGGGCTGTGCGGCTGCCAGGTCCAGATCGGCCACTCGTTGTCATACAGGTTCAGATGCGGCGTGACCTGAACCAGATCCATATTGGCCGCCCAATACGCGTCCAGACTGTGCACATCTCGCCAGTAGGCGGGTTTGTCGAGGTCTCCCACGCGGCTGTCTGCGTAGTTCTGCGCGTACACCCGATGCTCGCGCACACAATGCGGAATCACGTCTTGGCAAAAGTTGTGGCTGGAGTTGGGGTCATCCGCATCCCGCTGCAACTGGGCGTACAAGAAGTCGGCGTTGAAAACGTAAATGCCCATGCTGACCATCACCGAGGCACTCTCACCGCCCTGAGGCGGCTCGGTAGGGCTGCCCAGCCCCACCACACGCTGCGTGTCATCCAGCACCAGCGACGCAAAACGCTGCGCCTCACTGGCAGGCACCGGCATACAGGCCAGGGTCAGGTCGGCCTGGCGCTCCACATGCGCGGCCAGGATGCGACCATAGTCCATGCGGTAGATGTGGTCCCCCGAGAGCACCAGCACATAACGCGGCGCCGCCCTGCGGATTTCACGCAGGTTCTGGAACACCGCATCCGCACTACCCCGGTACCACTGCGACTCGTTGAGTTGCTGCTGGGCCGGCATGATCTCGATGAACTCGCCCAGGCGACCATCCAGAAAACTCCAACCCAGTTGCAAATGCCGGATCAGGCTTTGCGCCCGGTACTGGGTGGCCACACCCACGCGCCGTACCCCGGAATTTACACAGTTGGACAACACAAAATCGATGATGCGGAACTTGCCGCCAAACGCCAGCGCCGGTTTGGAACGCCAGTCGGTCAACTCGTGCAGGCTGCCAGCATGGCCGCCCTCCAAGACCATCGCAAAGGTGTTGCGGGTGACCTGGCTGACAAAACGCGGTTCATGGCGGCGCCCGCTGCGCTCGTCTTGCTCTGGCTCGAATGTCATGGTGTGTCTCCTGGTTTAGACCAAGCGCCAGCGCCGACAGTCTCAGGTCAGCAACAGCGCCGAATTGGGCAATCTGAACTGGGCGGCCACATCGCGCAGTCCTGCGGCCTGGTCCTGCAGGTTCTGCGCCGCTGCGGCCGACTCTTCGACCACCGCCGCGTTCTGCTGGGTCAGGCTGTCGAGCTGGGTCACCGCCTGGTTGATGTTGGTCATCGTGCCACTCAGGGCCAGACTGCCAGCATGGATCTCGCCAATGACCGCCGAAACACGTTTGACTGAGTCCACCATATGCACCATGGTGTCAAGCGCTTGTTGGGCCTTCTGGGTACCGAGTTCGATCTTGCTGGCAGAAGACCCGATCAGTGACTTGATCTCACGGGCCGCCACCGCAGACCGGTTGGCCAATGTCCGCACCTCGGCCGCCACCACCGCAAAACCACGTCCTTGCTCACCGGCACGCGCTGCTTCCACCGCAGCATTGAGCGCCAGAATATTGGTCTGAAAAGCAATGCCATCAATCACGGAGATGATTTCCACGATCTGGCTGGACGAGGTGTGGATGTCCTGCATGGTCTGCATCACTTCGGTCATCACGGCGCTGCCCTGGGTGGCCTCCAGACTGGCTGATTTGGCCAGCGCATCACCCCGGCTGGCGGCCTCCAGCGAGCTGTGCATGTTGGCCACCACATCCTCGATGGAGGCGGCTGTTTGCTGCAAATAGGACGCGGCTGTCTCGATCCGGCTCGACAAATCCAGATTGCCAGCGGCAATCTCGGTGGAGCCTTGGGCCACGCTGTGGCTGGCGGTCTGCACCTGGTGTACCAAGCTGTGCAAAGACGTTTGCATGCGGCTCAGGGCAATCAGCAGTCGGCCGGCTTCATCGCGGTTGTGGCCGTCAAAGTGGTGCGTCAAATCGAGCGAAGCCACCCGGTCGGCGGTGTCCACCGCCAGCTGGATCGGTGTTTTGATGCTGCGAATCAGCCAGACCGACAACACTGCGCTGAGCAACAAGGCACACACGCTGAAGACCACCAGGCCCCAGCGCGCGTTCAGGCTCAGTCCAGCAATCCCCTGCGCCGAGGTGTCGATCTTGGCCCGCTGGGCATCACCGAGTTGTTTCACTGCAGCCTGCAGCTCATTGGCTGCGGGTGTGAACTGTTCGGTGTAGGCCTGCTCGATTTTGGCGGTGACGCCACCGTCACGCGCCGCAATCAGATCCTGCAGTGATTTGGCAAACCGGGAGTTGGCAGCTTGCATGCGCGCTAGGGTGGCCTGATCTTCTGGCACGGTGAGTTTGTCACCGAGTTGAGCCAGCAAGGCCGCTACCTGGTCGGCCGTCTGTTTGATCTCAGGCATCAGGGCGTCACCTACCTGGGGCTCAGAACTCAAGGCCAAACCTTTGGTCCGGGCCACATTCACCAGAATATGACGCTGCAGGTCAGCTGCCAGGCGCTCGGTGGCCATGACCTCACCCACCATGCGCTCGGTGTCCCCACTGACACGTTGCAGCGACCAGAACCCAATGCTTGAGCCCAACAAAGCCACCGCAAGAACCAGCGCCAGAACGACCGCTATCTTGCGCGAAAACGAGCCCGTGGCCCCGGTGGCAGACGCGTCATAACGATGTGACATGAACGACTTCTCTTTCCGAATCATCGACCTGCGCTGGCCAGACAAATGACGCCCCAAGACCAGCACTGAGCCTGTAGAAAGTATTGTGTGTCACTGATATTTCAGCGATGTGACAGCCACTGCGCCACACGTGCCAAGACCCAGGGACCGTCGTCCAGCGGCAGATCGTGCCCGGCGCCAGGATGCACTTGCAAGGGGCATTGCCAGACCGCCGCCAGACTGCGTGAACAGGCCACACTGACAAGCTGGTCCAGCTCGCCAGCCAACAACAGACTGGGCACGGCCAAGGGGCCAGCAGGCGCACAAAAGCGGGCTGCCGCCCCCAGCTGGCACAGGGCATTGCGGCCCGCCACCGGGTTGGCACGACGCAGCGCCAGCCACTGCGGCAACACCGAAGTATCCTGCCGACGGCTGGTGAGACGCAAAATGGTGTGCTCACACAGCTCGGCCGAGGTGCCGGGCCAGGCCAGGCGCAGCAGGCTGAGGTAGTTGGCGGGTCGCAGCCGCTGGTAAAACGGGTTGAAGGGCCGCATGCTGGTGTTGATGAGCACCTGGGCGGCCACCTCATGCGGGTGGCTGTGTGACCACGCCACGGCCACCATCGCACCCAGCGACATCGCCAACAGATGGTAGGGTGGCGCCATCTGGCGTTGGGCCAGCTGAGCACGGCAGTCCGCGACCAGGCCCTCGACAGTCGTTGGGCTGCGCTGGTGGTTCAGACGCCCGTTACCAGGCAAGTCCAGGGTCACCACCGTGTCCCCTGGAAAAGCCTGCTGGAACAGGCCCAGAAAGTCACCCCAATGTCGGCTCTCCCGGGTCAGTCCACGCAACAAAATCCAGGTGGCCATGGGTGTTCAGTACCAGTCTTGCAAAGCTTGGGCATGGTGTTGCGCCCGGGTCTCTGGGGTGGGCAACCACAGGCGGTAACCACAGGCCGCACGCGACAAAAAGTCCAACAGCAACTGGTGCTGGCGCAGCACACGCTGCTGGCGATGCTCGATCAGCGGGTTGAACATGCCGTGGCGCGAAAACAGTTGACGCGGATTTTTCTTGACCCACAGCCAGGAGCCCATCTCCAGTGTCAAAGGCAAAAAAACCCGATCTGACTGCGCACAGGACTGCAGATACAAGTGATCCCACACATCACCATGCGCCAGATACTGCAGACTTTGCGGCTCGATCAGGTAGCGGTGATGGTTGTTGGACTGCACAAAAATGTGTTTGAGGGCTTGCATTTCCGCCAGGTGTGCCATGGGCGCACGTTTGTGCGCAAACGGAAACCAGACACGGTCACGCGCACCAAAGCCGGAGTGACAGTCAACCGAAACACTGAACTCACGCGTCAGCAGCTCAGCCGCCACCACCTCGCACAGCGCCTGGTTTTCAATCTCCATCAACCCGCTTCTGGGGCCGCGATACCAGGGCAGTCCCGAACTGATGCGCTGCCCCCCCACCAGAAACGGCACCGGGTCACTGGCATTGACCGGTGCATTACGCATCAGATCCACCCCATTGGGGTTGGCACGCGTGCCCAGCGCCATGCCACCTGGGTTGATGATTGGCATGAACACCAGGCGCACGGTTTCGAGCTGCCGGTGCAAGGCGCTGTCCCACTGCAGCCGCATCACCAGGCTGTGCAGGTACGCAATCACCACCTCCGCCCCAATGCGCTCCAGACCATGCACCCCCCCAAAATAGCCCACCCCAGGTACAGCCACATCGGGGTTACCAAGGCAGATGACATGCACCGGGTAGCTGCCCCCTCCGGGCAGACTCACCTGGCAGGCCACGCGGGACGACAAACGCCCGGCACCCAGTTCGATGACACGCTCCAGCGCATCCAGCTCAGGCAACTTGGGTGCCGTCACGGTTTTTGGGGGCCAAGGGGGCGTTGTGCAGGCAACATGCGACAAGAGGCTAGTAGACAGACATGTCAAGCGCGTGACACAGGGCAAACCCAGCTGTTATGAACCCTGTCACACGGTCGTCACACAGGGTGGCTAACTTCGTCACCAGACCGCAGCCCTGACACACCCACACCATGCCCCTCAAAGCCAATTTTTTTCGCCTGTTGGCCATACCCGCCTGCCTGGTCTGGGGCATCCTGGAGCTGATTTCGCTGCAGCGCGCGCGCCGCTTGACCAAACGCTGACCTATGGACAGCTGCAAGACCTGGGCGCGCCTGGCGCCGTGTGAGCGCAGCACCCCCTCAACGGTTCACATCCGTTTGCCCCGGGTCTGACGGCTTTCCAGATGTTTGAGTGCCAGGAATGTGATAACCCCAATCAGCACCGCCCCACCCAGAAACGCGCCATAAGCTATCGGCCAGGGAATGCCTTGGGTCATCATGGAAAACTCGGACATGCCTCCCATACCCGCCAGAATATTGATGGGTGTGAACACCACACCAAAAACCGTCAGCTGGTTGATGCGCCGGTTCTGGTTGATGTTGATGAAACCAATGGTGGCATCCATCAGGAAGTTGATCTTGTCGAACAGAAACGAGGTGTGGCTGTTGAGTGACTCGATGTTGTGCAGGATCTGCCGCGCGTCCTCCCCTTGTGAGGTCGACATGATCTTGCTGCGAATCAAAAAATGGATGGCACGCTGGGTGTCCAGGATGTTGCCCCGAATGCGCCCATTCAAGTCCTCCTCCTCGGCAATGTCACCCAGAATGGCGGCGGCCTCGCGATCGGTGATGCCCTCACTGAGCACCTGGCGCCCGACCTCACCCAAGGTGGCGTAAATGTCTTCGAGCGAGTCGGCCGAGTACTCCACATCGGCGCCATACAAGTCCAGCAGCACGTCGGTGCAATCAGACACATAACCCGGCTGGGTCAGGGTGCGCCGACGCTGTAGTCGAAACACCGGCAACTCCTGGTTGCGCAAGGTGAACAGGACCCCTTGATGCAACACAAAACTCACCGGCACACTGCGCGACTTGCCCTCGCGGTCCAGCAAAAAGTTGGAATGCAGGTGGATATCACCGTTTTCTTCAATGCGGTAGCGTGAGCTCGCTTCCAGGTCGGTCACATCATCGGGGTCCGAGAAATTCAAGCCAAAGTGCAGACCGACAAAATTGCGCTCGGCTTTGCTGGCACCCAGCAGGTCAATCCAGATCGGTTGCAGACCTTCCAGGCTTTTGCGACCTTCCACGGCAATTTGCCGCAGGCGGCCATCCACCAGCACAAAGGCGTTGATCTGGCTTTCATTGAAGGCAGGCTCCCGGCTGTCTGCCAGCAGCGCCCGAAGTGAATCGGAGATTTCCCACAGGACGTCGTTCTGCCTCTCGGCAGACAGTTGTGCCCACAACAGCATCGCCTCGTCTGCTGGCAGGGATTCCAGAATGGTGCCAATCTCGCTGGCAGACCATGGAGACAGCAGATTGTGCAGCTCGGCCACATGCTGGCGCTGAACCAGCGTCTCCACCATGGCCTGACGCGGCATGCTCTGGTTGTGAACCAAACTCTCGATGCGTTTTTGTTTTTTGAGCAGCTCAGACACTTTGTCTGCGGCCAGACTCATGCTGCCACTCTCACAAGCAAACTCACTTTTGGATGTGCCGCATGAATTCGCTGTTCTGATCCTTGATCAGACGGCTATATGGAACGGTCCAGTCCTGCTGCAGACCGGTGATCGGCTCCATCGCCTTGCTGTCCTCAAACTCGGCTTGCGCCTGTTGGCACAACGGGTCATCAGGCCCATAACGGCGGTAGAGCTTGTGAAACAGTCGTTCGAGATTGTCCAAGTGCCTTGTCATGATGATTCCAAGCTTTCAGACCACAAACATGTGGGCATGTTAGCCAATGGACAAGTCATCCAGATGACAAATCGCCAAAGCATTGACCCAAGGCAACAATCGGTCAATCGCCAACAAACACGGCAGCCATTTGGCCAAACTGTCATCAAGTTTTCACACAAAAAGACTAGGAGATCAGGCGTATCCAGAGATCACAAGAGCCTGGACAACACGATGTCGGTGGTGCGTTGGATGCTATGCTGGTACCCGTCAAAAAATAGCAAACACCAACATGCAAGATGGAATGCGCCTGGCGGCAGTGGATTTGGGCTCCAACAGTTTTCGCCTGGAAATGGGTTACTTGGAGGACGGCAAGTTCTGTCGTAGCGACTACCTCAAAGAAACGGTGCGACTCGGCAACGGGCTCGACCACCAGTCCAGACTGACTCCCCAGGCCATGCAACGGGGCTGGGACTGCCTGGGCCGCTTTGGTGAACGTTTGCGCGACTTCGCCCCGGACCGGCTCAGCGCGGTCACCACCCAGACCTTGCGTGAGGCCCACAACCGCGACGAGTTCCTGACCCAGGGCAGCCGCTTGCTGGGCCACGCCATCGAGGTGATCTCGGGCGAGCAGGAAGCCCGTCTGATTTACCAAGGTGTGGCACAGGCTCTGCCCGATACCACCGACGAGCGTCGTCTGGTCATCGACATTGGCGGGCGCTCCACTGAATTGATCATTGGCAGCGGCAAACAGACCCGGCAAATGGCCTCTTACCCGGTAGGCAGTGTCGGCTGGTCGATGCGCTACTTTGCTCACGGAGAACTCAGCGCACCCGCCTTCGCTGCTGCGGAGCAAGCCGCCAAGACGGTGTTGGCACCCGCATTGGCTTTCTGCGCCCCCCACCACTGGGACAAGGCCTACGGCTCAGCAGGCACCGTCAATGCGGTGGTGGATGTGCTGGCGGCTGCGGGCTGGCCGCCTGGCCACGTGAGTCAGGACGGCCTGGACTGGCTGCTGGAAAAATTGCTGGCCGCCCACAGCGCCGGTCAACTCAGCATGATGGGGCTGCGTGAAGACCGCAAGGCCATCATTGGCGGCGGCCTGAGTCTGATGCGGGCGCTGTTCGCCCTCTTGGGCATCACCCGGCTGGAGCAGTCGCTCGGTGGCCTGCGCCATGGCCTGCTGATGGACCTGATGCGTCAACCAGCCTGAGCCTCACCCGGTCTCTCTCGCCCACAAAAAAAGCCCGACGTCTGCCGGGCTTTTTTTGAGTCACACACAGCCCAGGGGCTGTGGCAAATCACTTACATGTGGTCGATCATGACCTGGCCGAATCCGGAGCAGCTCACTTGGGTTGCACCTTCCATCAGGCGGGCGAAGTCATAGGTGACCTTCTTGCTCTTGATCGAGCGTTCCATCGACTTGATGATGGCATCGGCCGCTTCAACCCAGCCCATGTGGCGCAACATCATTTCAGCGGACAGGATTTCGGAACCCGGGTTCACATAGTCCTTGCCAGCGTACTTGGGAGCGGTGCCGTGGGTGGCTTCAAAACAAGCCACCGAATCCGACAGGTTGGCACCGGGGGCGATGCCGATACCACCCACCTGTGCGGCCAGCGCGTCAGACACATAGTCACCGTTCAAATTCAAAGTGGCAATCACACTGTACTCAGCCGGGCGCAACAGAATCTGTTGCAGGAAGGCGTCGGCAATGCTGTCCTTGATGGTGATTTCCTTGCCGGTTTTCGGGTTCTTGAACGAACACCATGGGCCGCCGTCGATGGGCGCTGCGCCAAACTCTTTTTGTGCCAGCGCGTAAGCCCAGTCACGGAAGCCACCTTCGGTGAACTTCATGATGTTGCCCTTGTGCACAATGGTCACGCTGGGTTTGTCATTGTCAATCGCGTACTGGATGGCCTTGCGCATCAGGCGCTCGGTGCCTTCGATCGACACCGGTTTGATACCAATGCCCGAGGTGGCGGGGAAACGGATCTTGGTGACGCCCATTTCCTCTTGCAAGAACTTGATGATCTTTTGCGCCTTGGGCGACTGGGCTTCAAACTCGATACCAGCGTAGATGTCTTCGGAGTTTTCGCGGAAGATCACCATATTGGTCCTGTGCGGCTCTTTGACTGGGCTGGGCACACCGTCAAAGTACTGGATCGGGCGCAGGCAGACATACAGGTCCAGCTCCTGGCGCAGTGCGACGTTGAGCGAACGGATGCCACCACCCACCGGTGTGGTCAGCGGGCCTTTGATCGACACCACATACTCGCGCAGGGCGGCCAGGGTTTCTTCAGGCAGCCAGACGTCGGGGCCATAAATCTTGGTGGATTTTTCACCGGCATACACTTCCATCCAGTGGATTTTTTTCTTGCCGCCGTAAGCCTTGGCCACGGCTGCATCCACCACCTTGATCATCACCGGGGTGATGTCAAAACCGGTGCCATCACCTTCAATGAACGGGATGATCGGCTGATCCGGCACGTTCAGCGAATAGTCGGTATTGACGGTGATTTTTTGGCCTTCGGAAGGCACCTTGATGTGCTGGTACATGAATATAAGTCTCCGTGGATGGATCAAAAACAAGGCTCACCCACTCGGAATGAACCAGAATTTCATTCTAGACGCAATACTTGACTATTTTCCTCCTAATCACCTGCAAGTGCGTGCCTTGCGCCTGCATCCAGCGACAACACATCACCCGCCCCGTGCCATCCACTGCAGCATTTGCGTGAAAATGAGGCCATGAAAAAACTTCTCATCACCCTCTTGTGCTGGGCCGCCGCCAGCGCCAGCCAGGCCCAGAACGCACCCCAAATGGACCTGCCACGTGTCAAGCTCAGCGCTGGTATGTACCTGATCGACACCCAGGTGGCAAGCACCCCCGAACAGCGCGAAATCGGCCTGATGTTCCGCCAGCAAATGCCCCAAAACGAAGGCATGTTGTTTGTGTTTGGCTCACCGGCCGAACAATGTTTCTGGATGAAAAACACCCTCTTGCCACTGACCGCCGCCTTTGTGGCCGACGACGGCAGCATCGTCAATCTGGAAGACATGAAACCGCAAACCACCGATTCCCATTGCTCGAAAAAACCGGTGCGTTATGTGCTGGAGATGAACCAGGGCTGGTTTGTCAAAAAAGGCATCAAGGCCGGGACCAAGCTCGGTGGTGAACCCTTTGCCAAATAGACTACTGGATTGATAGCTATCAGCCCTTGATATACAAGGGCTAGAGGCAGATTATGCTTATAAAAAAGCCACCGCGAAGGTGGCTTTTTTTGTGGGCAAAAACGCGTTGATCAGGCGAAATTGGCCTGGGCAAACGACCAGTTGACCAGCTTGTCGAGGAAGGTTTCGACAAACTTCGGACGCATGTTGCGGTAGTCGATGTAGTAGGCGTGTTCCCACACGTCGACCGTCAGGATGGCGGTGTCGCCGGTGGTCAGCGGGGTGCCAGCAGCGCCCATGTTGACGATGTCAAGCGAGCCATCGGCCTTTTTCACCAGCCAGGTCCAGCCCGAACCGAAGTTGCCCACAGCAGACTTCACAAAGGCTTCGCGGAAGGCGGCGTAGCTGCCCCACTTGGCGGTGATGGCGGTGGCCAGGGCGCCGGTGGGTTCCCCGCCGCCGTTGGGGGTCATACAGTTCCAGAAGAAGGTGTGGTTCCAGATTTGCGCGGCGTTGTTGTAGATGCCGCCGCTGGACTTCTTGACAATCTCTTCGAGAGTGAAGTTTTCAAACTCGGTGCCTTTTTGCAGGTTGTTGAGGTTGACCACATAAGCGTTGTGGTGCTTGCCATGGTGGAATTCCAAGGTCTCTTTGGAATAGTGGGGGGCCAAAGCGTCGATGGCAAAGGGCAAAGCGGGCAAGGTGTGTTCCATAATTTCCTCAGAGTGGTTTTGCGAAAAATCAAATTGTAGAAAGTTTCAGGTGATTTGGTCGGTCACGGTCAATTCAACCGTGCCGTCCATGAGGGTGGCAGACAAGGCCTGCCCGGCATGGGTCTGGCTGACACGCGTCACGGCCTGGCCTTGTGCATCGCTGAGCCAGGCGTAACCCCGCTCCAGCACCAGATGGGGGTCCAGCAAACCCAGGCGCAGCTCGGCGCGCTCCAGCCGCTGGGACTGCGTCTGTAAACCACGGTTCAAGGCCAACGGCGGCTGCGCTGCCAGCCGCTGCAGATATTGGCTGCGCAACTGCAGCGTATGCCGGGTGCCACTTTGCAAACGCTGGGCGCAGGCACTCAAGCGCAGCTTCTGGCCCGCGAGTTTGGCCGAGGGCCGACCCAGCCGTGCCAACGCGTTGTCCAGGCGCTGGTGTTGCCGGTCCAGATGACGCTCCAGCGCGTCTTGCAGGCGACGCTGCACCGCATCCAAAGCACCCAGCCAGGCCTCACGCGGCTGGGCCACCAACTCGGCAGCTGCCGTGGGGGTGGGAGCACGCAGGTCAGCGACAAAATCAGCGATGCTGAAATCGGTTTCGTGGCCCACACCGCAAATCACTGGTACCGGGCTCTGTGCAATGGCCCGGGCCAGCGCCTCGTCGTTGAAGGCCCACAGGTCTTCCAAAGCGCCACCACCGCGCACCAGCAGGATCACATCGACCGGTGGTGGTGGCGCCACCCCACGCGCTCGTTTGTATGGCAAATCGGCCTCTGGCCCTTTTTCTACCTGGGCCAGACGGTACAAAGTTGATAGTGACTGAATCAGCTCTGCGGGTGCCGCCAAGCCCTGCACCGAAGCTGGCACCAGCACCACCGGGATGTGGGGCACCCGCCGGCGTAGTGCTGTCACCACATCATGCAAGGCCGCCGCACCCAGCGAGGTGACCAGCCCGATGGCGCGTGGCATGACCGGCAAGGGGCGTTTGCGCGATACATCAAACAGACCCTCGGCCTCCAGCTTGGCTTTGAGCAACAAGAACTGCTCAAACAGGTTGCCCTGCCCGGCGCGGCGCATGCTCTCGACAATCAGCTGCAGGTCACCACGCGGCTCATAGACACCGAGTTTGCCCGTCACCTCCACCAGCTCACCGTCGCGTGGCGCAAAGTCCAGAGTGCTGGCGGCACGCTTGAACATGGCGCAGCGCAACTGGCCGTTGGCATCTTTCAACGTGAAATAACAGTGGCCACTGGCCGCGCGCGAAAAGCCCGACAACTCCCCGCGCACCGTCACCGGGTTAAAGCGCGCCTGCAGCGCATCGGCAATCGCTCTGCACAAGGCGCCCACGGCCCACACCAGGGGTTTACCCTGTGTATTTTTTATATCAAACATGACACAAACCCGTTGACAAATGGCGTGAGCCGGAGACGCCAAATACAAGTCGTCCACAGTTTGGTGAAACTACCCGGGACCCAAAAACAGGAGCGAAGAATCTCGCAACTTCGGTAAAGACCGTTGATTTCATTGAATTTTTTACTGCCTAATTTGTCATCAAGGTGTCAGGATCCAAGCTGCACGCGGCTTGCAGCCACTTGCACCAGGGCTTCTCCACAAAGTTATCCACAGAAATTGTGGGCAGTCGGTGCGCTTCACGGCACAAGGGCTGCGCCATAATTGCCCGGCTATTCTCACGAGCGGAGTCCCAATTTGTTTTCCATCATACAAGCCGCAGGCTGGCCGATCTGGCCCTTGATCGCCTGCTCCATCCTGGCGCTGGCCCTGGTGATCGAGCGTTTTCTGAGTCTCAAAGTGGCCAAGGTGGCGCCCCCCAGTTTGCTCGACGAGGTGATGACGGTGACCCGCAACGGCGTCCCTGGTGCCGAAGTCATCAACCAGCTGGAGAAAAATTCGGCACTGGGCGAGGTGCTGGCCAGTGGCCTGCGCACCCTGACCCAGAACCCGCGCTGCAGCGACGATGAGTTGCGCGCCGGCATGGAAAGCACCGGCCGCCTGGTGGCGCACCGGCTGGAGCGTTACCTGAGTGCGCTGGCCACCATCGCCTCGGCCGCGCCGCTGATGGGCCTGTTTGGCACGGTGATTGGCATGATCGAGATTTTTGGCTCACAAACACCCAGCGGCGCCACCGGTGGCAACCCGGCGCAGCTGGCGCATGGCATTTCGGTGGCCTTGTACAACACCGCGTTTGGCCTGATGGTGGCGATCCCGGCGCTGATTTTCTGGCGCTATTTCCGCGCCCGGGTGGATGAGTATTTGCTCACGCTGGAACTGGCCGCCGAACATCTGGCACGCCACCTGATCAGTTTGCGCAAATAGGCCATGAATTTCCGCCCCCGCCCCAAGGAAGAGCCCGAGATCAACCTGATCCCGTTCATCGACGTGTTGCTGGTGATCCTGATCTTTTTGATGCTCTCCACCACCTACAGCAAGTTCACCGAGTTGCAGCTGCGTCTGCCAGTGGCCGATACCGAGGCGCAGCGTGATTACCCCAAAGAGGTGCTGGTGTCGGTCAGCAGTGAAGGCAACTTCAGCGTCAACAAACTGCCGGTACTGGGCCGCAGCGTGGCGGAATTGGCTGATGCCTTGCAAACGGGCGCCAAGGCAGGTGCAGAGTCGGTGGTGATCATTTACGCCGATGCTGCGGCGCGCCACCAGTCGGTCATCACGGTGATGGAGGCCGCTAAACGCGCTGGCCTGTCCCACATCACCTTTGCCACCCAGTCATCCGGCGCCAACTAGTGCGCCGGTGCCAGCAGCAGCCTGGACAACACCCTTTTTTCTCAGACCCACGGTCGGCCCCATGCCCCCTTCACCCACCCCTGCCTGGCAGCAGACCTTGTTACGCGCCTGGACACAGCGCGGGCTGCTGGCCTGGTCGCTGTGGCCGCTGTCCCTGCTGTACAGGCTGCTGATTGGGCTGCGTGCTGCCTTGTTCCACACGGGCCTGTTGGCGACACGGCGTGTGGCGGTGCCGGTGGTGATCGTGGGCAATGTGGTGGCGGGTGGCGCTGGCAAAACCCCGGTGGTGATCGCGCTGGTGGAGCACCTGCAGAGACGCGGCATCCGGGTGGGTGTGATCTCGCGTGGTTATGGCCGCAGCCTAGCGGGTTGCCAGGAAGTCACCCAGCAGCGCGCAGCGCAAGAGGTGGGGGACGAGCCGGCACTGATCCACCGGCGCACTGGCGCACCGGTGTTTGTGGCCGAGGAACGCGTGCACGCCGCCCAGGCCTTGCTGGCGCGCCACCCGCAAACCCAGATCATCCTGAGCGACGACGGCCTGCAACACCTGGCCTTGCACCGTGACCTGGAGATTGGTGTGTTTGATGAGCGTGGTGTCGGCAACGGCTTTTTGCTGCCAGCGGGGCCTTTGCGCGAACCCTGGCCACGTCGGCTGGACCTGGTGCTGCGTTCAGGCACAGCGCCCACGTTTGATGGTTTTCGCATCCGGCGCACACTGGCTGACCATGCGGTGACGCAGGACGGCAGCCAGATCCCGCTGCGTGAGCTGGCAAGCCAGCCAACAGCCCCCCTGTTGGCGCTGGCCGCGATTGCCCAGCCCGAGGTGTTTTTTACCATGTTGCGCCAGCTAGGTCTGACACTGCAGAGCACGCTGGCGCTGCCGGATCACTACGATTTCAAGAGCTTCTCTGCCAATGAATACAAGGGCTACAGGCTGATTTGCACCGAAAAAGACGCGGTCAAGCTGTGGCCACTGTGTCCCGATGCCTTGGCCGTGCCGCTGATGGCGGTGTTGCCAGACGAGGCCTGGCAGGCTTTTGACAGCCGGATTGACACCCTGTTGGCCCCCGCCACGCCCCCCTGAGAAGCTATCATCACGCCATGGACACACGACTACTTGAACTGCTGGTTTGCCCGGTCACCAAAGGACCGCTTGAATACAACCGCGAGACGCAGGAACTCACCTCGCGCAGTGCCCGCCTGGCCTACCCGGTGCGCGACGGCATCCCGATCCTGCTCGAAAACGAAGCCCGCACACTCACCGACGAAGAACTCGGGCTCTGAGCCCACACGCCACCACTGCACCGAGGAGTTTTCCCGTGAGTTACACCGTCTTGATCCCGGCCCGGATGGCCTCCACCCGCCTGCCCAACAAACCCCTGGCCGACATTGCCGGTGTGCCAATGGTGGTGCGGGTGGCGCAACGCGTGATGTCACTGACCCAATCGCAGGAAGCGGTGCGGGTGGTGGTGGCCACCGACAGCCCGGAGATTGTGGCGGCCTGTCAGGCCCACGCGGTGGATGCCATCCTGACCCGCGCCGACCACCCCTCGGGCTCAGACCGCCTGGCCGAGGCTTGTGGCCTGCTGGGTCTGGCCGATGACGAGATTGTGGTGAATGTCCAGGGTGACGAGCCACTGATGGCCCCCACCCTCGTCACTGCTGTTGCGGCCTTGTTGCAAAATACGCCGCAAGCCCATATGAGCACGGCGGCACACACTATTGATACTGTAGCGGACTTCCACAACCCGAACTTTGTCAAAGTGGTGCTGGATGCGCAGAACATGGGCCTGTATTTCAGCCGCTCACCGATCCCCTACCCGCGTGACAATCCGGCCCAGCTGCCCAGCCCGCTGCCACTGCGCCACATCGGCATTTATGGTTATCGCGTGGGTTTTCTGCGCCAGTTCCCGCAGTTGGCGCAGGCACCGCTGGAGGTCACCGAGGCGCTGGAGCAGCTGCGAGCCTTGTGGCACGGCTATCGGATCGTGGTGCACGTCACCGAACACGCCCCTGGCGCGGGGGTCGACACCCCGGAAGACCTGGCGCGCGTGCGTCAGGTTTTTGACCAGACATCGGCCAAGCTGTAAGCCATCCGGCAGCTGGCCCATGCTATTCTGAACCACCCACGTTTCGTGCTTTGGACCCGTCCAACTGAGCAGAGAACGGTTTTGATTTTTTTATAACTTCCCGAGGACACGCATGAAACTGATCTTGTTGGGCGCACCTGGCGCTGGTAAAGGCACCCAAGCCACCTTCATCTGCCAGAAATACGGCATTCCACAGATTTCCACCGGCGACATGTTGCGCGCCGCTGTCAAGGCCGGCACACCGCTGGGCATCCAGGCCAAGGCCATCATGGACGCCGGTGCCTTGGTCAGCGACGACCTGATCATCAACCTGGTCAAGGAACGCATCACCCAGGCCGACTGCGCCAACGGCTTTTTGTTCGACGGCTTCCCGCGCACCATTCCGCAAGCTGACGCAATGAAAGCCGCCGGTGTCAAACTCGACTACGTGCTGGAAATCGACGTGCCGTTTGACGCCATCATCGAACGCATGAGTGGCCGCCGCTCACACCCGGCCTCTGGCCGCACCTACCATGTCAAGTTCAACCCACCCAAGGTGGCCGGTGTGGACGACGTGACCGGTGAGCCGCTGGTGCAACGCGCCGACGACCAGGAAGAAACCGTCAAGAAACGCCTGGAGGTCTACAGCGCCCAGACCCGTCCGCTGGTGGACTACTACTCGGCCTGGGCCAAAAGCGAGCCCGCAGCCGCCCCCCAATACCGCGCCATCAGCGGCACCGGCAGCGTTGAGGACATCACGGCCCGGGCGTTTGCCGCATTGGCCAGCTAACACTGTTTGCCCTGGCTCCCCACAGCCTGATGCCCTGCCTGGGCCTCAGGCTTTTTTTATGGCCTATGCCTCGCCAAAGAGGCGGCTGGCCTCAAAAACCCGGTAGCTTCTGTGCTCAGACCCGGTGCCAACCGACACCGAGTCAACCTCCGAGCCCCCCACCCGGAAGCTGAACCGGCTGCCAGCGTGCCCGGGAATGAGTTCCACCACACGCTCAACCAGCACAGCGCGCAGGCCCACTGCCGCCTGCAGAACCATGATTCGCAGCTCAGCGCTGTCCTGCGACGCAGCCTGGCCCTGCGCCAAACGCATGTCCACCAATGGCAGAGACTGCTCGCGCCACTCCAGAGCGCCTGGCAAAGTCTGGTGTTCACGCAGCTGTTGACGCAGGCTGTCGCTGGGGCGGATGATTTCGCGCAGCTGCAGCATGGGCGCAGCCCAGAGCTGGCCACTGTGAAAAACCACCCATGACCCGGTACTCGCTGCGCTGTGGTTCTTGATCAACAGAGGAGACACTGCACTCTGACGTTGCGCCGACTTGGCCTTGGCAATGGCGTGGCTCAGGGGAACCAAATCGATGAGTTTCTGGGCATCCAGCAGGTAGATGCGCGCACCCTCAGCGTCCAGCAGACTGCCGCTGGCCACGGCCTGCAGGGCACTGCTCAACGCCACCTCCGTCTGCACCGAGGCCGCTGGAAACGATCCGACCGAGACCAGGTCCTGCACACCAAAAGCCAGTTGGCGGTCTGCCAGACTCAGCACCAGCAGCCAGGACGGTTGCGCGCGGTCAAGGGCAGGCAAACCCAGCATCTGGCTCAGATCAACCACCGGCACATCGTGGTCACGCCAGCGCGCCATGCCAAGAAAGCCACCACCAAGTCCTGCCATGGCTTGTATCGGCAAGGGCATGGCCACTTCTCCAATCACTTCGGCAGGCAGTGCCAGCAGTTGGCCGCCCACACGCAGCACAGCGCATACCGGGGTTGGCTTCAGGTCGACATCACGACCAGGTAGCGCTTGCACCTCTTGCCCGCTTGTGCCCCCGGGTCCAAGCACATCGCTCCAGATGTGTGTGAGCGCCGCCAGACGCAACGGGTCGAGCAGCGCCAAGGGGGCTTTGCCGCCGCCCACCTCCACCACGCTGTGAAACAGCTCGGTCGAATCACGGTCATGGCACACCGGGTGCACGGCATCGTCTGTGGTACGCAGCAGCCCTTTGACCGCATCGACCCGGACTGCGAGCAACTTGCTGTTGGCCCTGAGCACCAACAGTGTCATGGGCACTGCCTGGCCTGGATGGGTGGCCGGGCGGCCCATCCACTGCGCCAAATCAATCACCGGAACCATCTGGCCACGGTGCGAAACAACGCCGTACAAGGCGCCTTGGGTACGGGGAATGCGGGTGAGATCCGCAGGCTCTACCAGGGCATTCACCACGTGGCAACAAGGCACACCAAAACACTGCTCGGCCACCTCAAACAGGGCAATGTCGATGTTGTTGTTCATCGTGCGAAAACCGGACAAGGTGGTTCCGCAGCGGTCAGGGAACCTGAATGCGTTGTTGCAACTCGGCCAACAGTGTGCTCACATTGCGGGTGGCATTGGCCTGTTCTGCCGTTGCCTCGGTGATCAGACCGACCGATGTGGAGGTGCTGCCCACCGAGGTCACGATCTTGTCGAAGGCTACCTCCACCTGCGCGGAAACATGGCCGCCATCATCCACCCGTTGCACGGTTTCACGGATCAGCTTGGCGATCTCGCGCGCGGCCAAGGCCGACTTTTCAGCGAGTTTGCGCACCTCATCGGCAACCACCGAGAAACCCAAACCATGTTCACCGGCGCGCGCAGCTTCGATGGCCGCGTTGAAGGCCAGCAAATTGGTCTGGCTGGCGATCTCGCCAATGGTGTCCACAATATCCTGCACACTTTGCGAGGACTTCTGAATTTGCGCGATGGATTCTCTGGACTTGGCCAGCAACAGGCTGCCTTCACTGGCATCCTGCTGCGTTTGCTGAGCCAGCTTGCTGGACTCGTTCGAATTCTGGGAGATACGCTCGATGGAGGCGGACAGCTCATCGAGCACCGAGGTGATGGCTGCGATCTTCTCTTGAACCTGGACCTCAGCGTTGACCCGCTCGGTGATGTCCGTGGCGAACTTCACGATCTTGTAGGGATGCCCTTTCAGGTCAAAAATCGGGTTGTAGGTGGCCTGGATCCACACTTCGGCCCCATGTTTGCCAAACCGCTTAAACCGCCCGCTCTGGAATTTGCCCTCAGCCAGGTCAGCCCAGAAATGGCGGTAAGCCACCGACGTCAGCAAGGCCTGGTCGCAGAACATTTTGTGGTGCTGCCCAACAACTTCCTCGGCGGTGTAGCCAAAAGTGCGCAGGAAATTGGCGTTGGCCTGCAATACATGGCCACGCATGTCGAACTCGATGATGGCTTGTGAGCGTGAAAGCGCTTGAATTTTTTCCTCAAACTCGGCGTTGCGAAGCTTGGCCCCAGTGATGTCGGTGGCAAATTTGACCACTTTGATCGGCACACCCTCTGGATTAAAAATCGGGTTGTAAGAGGCCTGTATCCACACGTCTTTACCCGTCTTGCTGACCCGAAGGTACTCACCCGCATCAAATTCACCTTTGCCCAGACGCTCCCAAAACATCAGGTAGTCCGAGGTGCGGGTGTAGGCAGGGTCACAAAACACACGGTGGTGTTGGCCCACAATCTCCTCTTCGGTGTAGCCAAACGTGTTCAGGAAGTTCTGATTGGCATGCAGGATGCGACCCTGCAAATCAAATTCGATGATGGCCTGAACCCGGTGGATGGCCGCCACCATGGCAACCAATTCCGTCTGCTGTGTGTCCTTGGCCAAAGTGGCGTTGTCCATGTCTTTCTCCCTTCAGGCTACTGAAGCAGTTACAAGTTCTGAAAGCTTGCGGTGCGCAAATACCAACACAAGCGTATGCCGCCTTGGCTTGAAATTCAAGCCAAGCGGCGCAGAGCTACAACATTTGCAGCACTCTGACTTTTCAATAATTGGCTTCCAAGCGACTCAGACCTCTAGCCATGGCCTGAGATCACAGTCAGATGTCAAAAGCTTTCCCACTCATCACCGCCCGCCTTGGCTGCGCTGCTGTGGCTCAAGGCAGCAGCTTGGGGTGCTGTCTTGGCAGCGACCTTCTTGGCCGGGGTCATCGCCTTGGGTGCACTGACCACCGCGCTGGTGCGTGCTGCGGGTGCCGAAAAACCGTGATCCTGTCCCGCCGCAAGTTTGAACACTGCCACAGTGCCCACCAGGTCTTGCGCCTGGCTCTTGAGGCTGCTGGCCGCTGCGGCCATCTCTTCCACCAGGGCTGCGTTTTGCTGGGTGACCTGGTCCATCTGCTGGATGGCTTCCCCTATCTGGCCCACACCCTGGCTTTGTTCGGTGCTGGCGGCGCTGATCTCACCCATGATGTCGTTGACCCGGCGAATGGAGGCCACGACTTCGGTCATGGTGGTACCGGCCTGGTCGACCAGGGCTGTACCTTGTTCGACCCGCTCGACACTGGTGCTGATCAGGGTCTTGATTTCTTTGGCGGCTTCAGCACTGCGGCCTGCCAAGCTGCGCACTTCACTGGCCACCACCGCAAAGCCCCGGCCTTGTTCGCCAGCTCTTGCGGCTTCCACCGCAGCGTTTAATGCCAGGATGTTGGTCTGGAAGGCGATGCCGTCGATCACACTGATGATGTCGCTGATCTTGCGGCTAGCTTCGTTGATGCCTTTCATGGTGTCCACCACCTGTGCGACGACTTCACCGCCCTTGATGGCCACAGAGCTGGCGTTTTGGGCCAGTTGGTTGGCCTGACGGGCGTTGTCGGCGTTCTGTTTGACGGTGGAGGACAGTTCCTCCATGGAAGCGGCTGTTTCCTCCAGGGCGCTGGCTTGTTCTTCGGTGCGTTGGCTCAGGTCGTTGTTGCCTTGGGCGATTTCGGAGCTGGCGGTAGCAACCGAATCGGAGCCAGTGCGCACCGTAGAGACCACACCAATCAGGGCGGTTTGCATGCGATCCAGTGCCTGCAGGACCAGACCCGTTTCATCTTGGGAGGTGATGTTGATCTTGCCAGTGAGGTCACCGGCAGCCACACGGCCTGCAGCTTCCACCGCCTGGGTCAGCGGTCCGGTGATGGAGCGAATCAGCCAGAGACCGGCAATCGACGCCAGCACCAGGCCCACCAGGGCGGCGCCGATCATCATGTTGCGAGCAAAAATGTCCGCGGCATCACTGCGCTGGCCTTCAGCCACTGCACCGTCGTGATTGAGCTCCACCAGTTTGTTCAAGGTATCCGAGAAACGGCGGTAAACAGGGCTGCTTTCCTGATTCATCAAGGTTCTGGCCTGATCATTCTCGTTCTTGCGCGAGGCCTCAATCATGCGATCGTGTACCTGCAAATAAAGTTTCCAGTCGGTCGCAAAACTGTCGTACAGCTTGCGCTCCTGCTCACTGCTGATCAGCTTGACATAGGCATCGTGGTCTTTGTCAAAGCCTGCTTTTAACTCAGCCATCCGCTTTTCGACGTCAGCCATTTCCTGAGCGTCGGTGCTCAGCACATGTTTGAATTCCTGCGCACGGAAATTGGCAGTGGCGGTGTTCATCCTGTTGACCAACTCCACACTGGGCATCCAGTTGGTGGTGATCTGATGTGTGGAGGCGCTCATCACCGCCATTTGCCACAGGGCCAGTCCCGCAATGCCAAACAGCATGGCGGTCATGAACCCCAAAATCACCTTCAGGCGGGTGGCAATTTTCAGGTGGTTTAAAAAATCCATGGCTTTCCCCTTGTGTTAAACGACATATAACAGCTCAATTCAGCAAACTCGACACCGCCCCCCTGGCTGCGCCTGGCAGGCGCACCGGCGCAAAGGTGATCCGGTCAGACACCGTGTTCTCCACCATCCCAAAGGCCCGCTCGTCAAAACTCAGACTGATCGACACACTCACACCAAGCAGGTAGGCCTCACCGGGCATGTGTACCGGTGCAATGGCCAGATGCTTGAGGGGTTGAAGGCAGCGGATACCGTGCCCCTGCAGGATATCGATGCCCTCATCCTCACGCGCTGCGGGAAAACCAGACACCTGCGGCATGCCAATTCCTGCAAGTCAGCTGGAGAGACCACCGTGTCCACTGTGCTGCTACGCACTGTTGCTGCCTGAGCCATCTCATCATCTGACGCGAGCAGCGCAAAACTACATTATTTATCAAAATTATATATTTTTTAAAAACACCTTGCACACCACCTACGGTAACGAGGTGTTTATGGGTCCTGCTGATTTGAATGTCCCCAGGTTCGTCACAGGCTTGGTACAAACCCTTGGCACGAGGACGGCCGAACTCCTGGCGGCGACGCAGCAAAACCAGTAAGCGTGCAGATTCAGTCGGCGGGCTCCACCACCCAAAGCCGCCCCAGAGCCGACTTCAGGCGCCCAGAAGCAACAGCAGCAAGGCCACCCGTGCTTTGACGGGAGACAGCCCCTGCGCATGGGGAAATTCGCTCTGGGTGGTCGCCAACACACGGCCCTGGGCACAGCGGGTGGAGCGCACCACCTTCACCCCGGCCAACACCGCGCGGCGCAGCGCTGCTTCCAGATCGTGGTGCATCGTGCCGTTGCCAGTACCAGCTACCACCAGGCCACGCAGTGGCGCCACACCTTCACGTGGGCACAGCAAGGCATCCACCACCTCACCCCCACAACCGGCATAGTTCATCACAATCTCGACACGTGGCCAGAGCGCTGCATCTGGTATATCTTTGATAGCTACATGCCATTTATCCATAAGGGCTAGAGGCCAATTTTTTACCATCCTGACCTGCCCTTCCTCCACGTACGCCAGCGGGCCTGCGTCACCGGAGTTGAAAGCATCTATTTTGTAGGTGTGTCCCTTTTGCACGTCCAAGCCGCTGTGCACCGTGCCCGCACACACCACCACCACCCCATGGGCGCCGGGCGTCAGGGCCACGGCCGCCGCATCCATCAGGTTTTGCGGGCCATCCGGCGACTGCGCCGAGGCCGGTCGCATGGCGCAGGTCAGCACCACCGGCTTCTCATTGATCAACGCCGCAGGCAAGACAGCGTGTAAAAAATAAGCGGTTTCTTCCAGCGTGTCGGTGCCGTGGGTGATGAGCACCGCGCTTACATCGGCCTGCGCCAGGTGGTGGGCCACCCGTTGCGCCAAGCTCAGCCAGACGTCGAAGCGCATGTCCTTGCTGTCGACCTGAGCTACCTGCTCACTGACCAAGTCATGGTCGCTTAACACAGCTTTCAGGGCGGGCACTGCCGCCAGCAACTGCGCCACGCCGACCTGGGCGGCGGTGTAGCCAATGTTGTCGGCCGGGTTGCTGGCGGTGCCGGCAATGGTGCCGCCCGTGCCCAGCACCACCATTTTTTTGGGAATTAATTCAGATACCACTTGCACACTTTCAAAAACTGATTAAAAATACAGTTACTGGATAAGAAAACAGTACCACCCACAAGGAGTCACCATGCTCACCCGTCCCAAACTGACCGACCGCCAGCAACAGATCCTGGATCTTATCCAGAGTGCCATAACACGCACAGGTGCCCCACCTACACGCGCCGAGATCGCTGCAGAGCTGGGTTTCAAATCCGCCAACGCGGCCGAAGAACATTTGCAGGCACTGGCCCGCAAAGGTGCGATTGAGCTGGTCAGCGGTACCTCACGTGGCATCCGGCTGCGCAGTGATGACTTGCGTTCCATCAACGAGTCACGCCACGCCCAGCTGGCGTCGCCCCTGGCGGCGCTGGCCCAGTTGGCCTTGCCATTGATTGGCCGGGTGGCTGCGGGCTCACCTATCCTCGCACAAGAACATGTGGACAGAACCTATTACGTCGAAAACAGCCTGTTTCAGCGCAAGCCGGACTATTTGCTCAAGGTGCGTGGCATGTCCATGCGAGACGCCGGCATCATGGACGGCGACTTGCTGGCCGTGCAGACCACCCGCGATGCCAAAAATGGCCAGATCGTGGTCGCCCGTCTCGGTGAAGAGGTCACCGTCAAACGCTTCATGCGCAACAAAAACATCATCGAACTGCACCCAGAGAACCCGGACTACCAGACCATTGTGGTTGAACCCGGTGAGCCGTTCGAGATCGAAGGCCTGGCCGTGGGCCTGATCCGCAACACCATGCTGATGTGAACCCGCTCCTCCACCCTGCACTTCACCCCTGAACCACCTCTGTGAAAGCACGCACCATGAACCACGCATCCACCACATCGTCTGTTTTGCAATCGTTCAAGGTGCTTTGGCAGTGGCTGATGGCCAAGCCAGGGCAACCACTGCCACGGGGGTCCGTGCCAAGCACAACCTCAGAAAGAGCCGCCGCACTCACCCGGACAGATGCCAGCACATCGGACACTCCAACCCACACCACAGAGGCCAACAAGCAACCGGTGCGATCCAGTCGCCCCGTGCGGGTGCTGCAGGTGATGGAGTCAGGCCAAAATCCCAGCCAGTCAGGACGGTTGCGGATTTCCGGGCGCATGGCCGACGTGTGTGCCGAACTTGACCGACTGGCAGCCCGTGAGGCACTGCAACACTAGGCCTGGCTGACACGCTGCCGGCGCAGCTGGCCAGGCGGGTAAAAGTTGGTAATTCAGGATCACTGATTCCATCAGGTTGTCCCCGCCGAGGCACAATCGGTGGCATGAATATTGTGATTCTGGACGATTACCAAGACGTGGTGCGCAAGCTGGCATGTGCAGCCAAGCTGGAGCCACTTCAGGCTAAGGTGTACACCAACACCGTCAAAGGACTGGGGCAATTGACGGTCAGACTCAAAGACGCCGATGTGATTGTGCTCAACCGTGAGCGCACCCACTTGTCTCGTTCCGTGATTGAAAAGTTGCCCAAGCTCAAGCTGGTGGCACAAACGGGGCGGGTCGGCACCCATCTGGATGTCAGTGCCTGTACCGAGCGCGGTATCGCGGTAGCCGAGGGTACCGGCTCACCGGTGGCACCCGCCGAACTCGCTTGGGCATTGATCATGGCGGCCATGCGCCGCCTGCCGCAATACATCGGCAACCTCAAACACGGCGCATGGCAACAATCTGGTTTGAAGTCCAGTGCCATGCCGGTCAATTTCGGCCTGGGCACCACACTCAAAGGGCGCACGCTTGGGATCTGGGGTTATGGCCGCATTGGCCAGTTGGTCGCGGGTTATGGACGGGCTTTTGGCATGCGGGTGCTGATCTGGGGCAGGGCTCCGTCACGAGAGCGCGCCGTGCTCGACGGGTTTGAGGTCACCAGCAGCCGAGAGGAATTGTTTGAGCAAAGTGATGTGTTGTCCCTGCACCTGCGCTTGAACGAAGACACCACGGGTGTGATCAGTGCAGAAGATTTGTCCAGAATGAAACCGACCGCGCTGCTGGTCAACATCTCACGCGCCGAGCTGATCCAGCCCGATGCGTTGCTGGGTGCACTCAACCGGGGCCGCCCTGGCATGGCTGCGGTGGATGTCTACGAGTCTGAGCCGATTCTGCAAGGCCACGCTCTGTTGCGTCTGGAAAATTGTGTGTGTACACCGCATATCGGTTATGTCGAACTCGACAGTTACGAAATGTATTTCGGCGCCGCGTTCGACAACGTGGTGAACTTCATCAAGGGCCGCCCTACCAACATCGTGAATCCCGGCGCACTGCAGGTCAGGCGCTGAACACCTGCACAGCCGTTTCCCCACGACTGTGCCAAGCAGCGACTTTCAGAAAAGATACGCTGCCAACCCATCAAAAAAATAGCTGTTGTGCGGGCGGGCCAAAGTCACGCAGAATACCCTGACGCTGTTGTCGTACCGGAGCCAGACTGAGGCTGAACACATCTGAAGTTCTCGTTTCTTGTTGCCTTGGTTTGAGGCCAATCGATTGGGCGGCACAGCTATTGCTTTCAGCCATGCTTCGTTTCTTCTATTTTCGGAGTACCCAATGAAATTCGAGTTATTGATGCGACGCCTGAGCATCCGCCTGCGTATGTGGGGTGCGATCGGCATGGTGAGTACCGCACTGTGCCTGATTGGTGGCATTGGCATCGCTGCTCAGTTGTACGCCAACAGCATCACCGTCCATCTGGTTACCCGTGACGTCACTTCCATGACCGAGGTGGGACGCCTGCAACAGGCCATGCGTGACTTGCGAATCAACGAAAAAGACATGGTGATCCAGTATGAAAACTCGGTCGAAGCCTCAAAACACAAGGAAGCCTGGACAGCCGCTTATGCACAAATCGAGAAGTCAGCGCAAACACTGTCCCCTTTGCTTCCTGAAGAGGAACAACGCCAACAGTTAACGTTGATCCTCAACGACATGCAGCAGTTCAAGACCGAATTTGCCCCCATGGCGACACAGCTTGAAAACATGGGTTTCCCCTCTGCACAGGTCGCAGCAGCCACCATTGGCAAACTACAGCCCATCATTGACCGAGCCAATGCCAGCCTGACCGCATTGGCCTCGGAGCTGCAAACTGCCACAGAAACCAACCAGCAAGCACTGCAGCTGACCCTGAACAAGGTGATCTGGCTGATCGTTGGCATGACGTTGTTGGTACTGGCCATCATCATTCCTCTGACGCTGGCCAACATGAACTCCATTTGCCACCCGATTGACCAAGCAGAACGCATGGCACGCGCCATTGCCACTGGCGACTTGACACGGCAACAGATCGACACAGGCGGAAACGACGAAACCACGCACCTGCTGCTGTCCTTGTCCGACATGCAGACTGCACTCACCCAGTTGGTCGGGCAAGTGCGCAACACCACAGACAGTATTGCCACCGCCAGCGCTGAGATCGCCAGTGGCAATCAGGATTTGAGCGTCAGAACCGAACTGACCGCCAACCAGCTGCAACAGTCGGCCTCCAGCATGGACCAACTTACGGCCACGGTGCGCCAATCAGCGCAAGCCTCACAACAGGCCAACCAACTGGCGGCCTCCGCTGGTCAGGTGGCCGCACGTGGCGGCCAAGTGGTGGCCCAGGTGGTCAGCACGATGAACGACATCCAGGTCAGTTCCAGGAAGATCAGCGACATCATCAGTGTCATAGATGGCATCGCTTTCCAGACAAACATCCTGGCCTTGAATGCGGCAGTCGAAGCTGCGCGTGCGGGTGAGCAAGGACGCGGCTTTGCGGTGGTTGCCAGCGAGGTCCGCAGCTTGGCCGGACGTTCGGCAGCAGCAGCCAAGGAAATCAAAGGGATCATTGGTGCGAGTGTGGAACGCATTGACGCTGGCACGCGCCTGGTCACCGATGCAGGTCAGACCATGGAAGATATCGTCGCGTCGGTTCAGCGCGTGACCGATATCATGGCCGACATATCGAGGTCGTCTTCAGAGCAGGATCGTGAAATTCAAGGAGTTAATGCGGCTGTTGCCAATCTGGATGAAATGACACAACAAAATGCCGCCTTGGTGGAGCAATCTGCCGCTGCGGCTCAAAGCATGCGCGAACAGGCCCAAGTGCTGTCCACGCTGGTGGCTACTTTCAAATTGAACGACATCAACCAAGACGCACCCCAACTCGTCGGAACACCAAGCTTGCTAACCATGTGAGGCAGCATGCAACCCGGAGGCTCAGAAACTGTGCGCCAGTGAACCAGATCACGCACAGCAGTCAGTCAGCCTTAACGTGACAGATGACTGAGCCCTGACCATAAAGCATTGAGGTCCAGAAAGTTCCACTGTGCCGGGTCTTCGCGGTTGATGATCTTCTCCTGCGTCATTGGGTGCGACAAGTCAACCACGCACGGCACGATACGCATATTGGATTTGGTGGAGAAGAAGGCTTTGATGATGGGCATGGTGAGTGACTTGGGTGACTGCTCGATCACCACCCCAATGCGTCCGGACTTCAAACGCACCAGCGAACCCACCGGATAAATGCCCATGCTTTTGACAAACGCCTGAAACACCTTGGGGTCAAAGTGTCCACTCCATTCGGCCATGCGGCGTAAGGACTCTGCCGGATCCCAGCCAGATTTGTAAGGTCTGTTAGAGGTGATGGCATCGTAAACGTCACACACCGCAGCCATCTTGGCATACAGGCTGATGCCGTCGCCAGTCAACCCTTTAGGATAGCCACTGCCGTCCATTTTTTCGTGGTGATGGAGCACCACATCCAGTGACACTGCATCTACAGCACTGCTGGCGGTGAGTATCTTGTAGCCCTCGGCGGGATGGGAGCGTATGACTTCAAACTCGGCATCGGTCAACTTGCCAGGTTTGTTGAGCACATTGATCGGCATGGCCACCTTGCCCATATCGTGCAACAACCCCGCCATCCCGCACAGCCGCGTCTGAGTGTCATCCAACCCCAACTGCTTTGCCAATGCAACCATCATGGCGCACACTGCCACCGAGTGCATGTAGGTGTAGTCATCCGCCGTTTTGAGACGTGCCAGGCTGATGATGGCCCCAGGGTTGCGTGCAATCGAGGCAGAGATCTCTTCAACCAACTGCTGTGCGCCACCCACATCGACTGCTCTGCCCATCCGTGCCTCTTGAAACATGGATACCACAGCAGCTTTGGAGCGTTGGCAAATAAGCGCTGCACGCTCCAACTCCTGGCTGGCTGGCACCGTGCTGGCGTGTTGCGGCGACGGGGGAGAGATTTCAACACTCGGTTGCGTAGCAACTGGCGCCGATATCTCCTCTTGCCCAGCACCTGCCGTCACACTAATGGGCACATCCAAGCCCTTGCTGCAGTCGATCATCACCTCTTTGACGCTGCTGGCCAAAATCAACTCAATGTCTTTGGGGTCCTTGAGCACAAACTCGGTACGCCAGAACGGATGATCAATCCAGGAACCACAAAACTCCTTGAGGTGCATCCCCAAACGGAGCTGATCAACTTGAATACGTTTAAGCATTTTTTGATGGTGCCAGCACCCGTCCAACATCGGATGAAGCTGTGACAGTGCGACTCAATGCACTTGCCATGTCACAAGAGTTTGCCACAGACACATGAACAAAACCGGGAACCCGTTGCGCATTTGTGAATTAAGCCGCACATGCTAGATGTACTGTACTTGAGCCTCAACCACTCGGTTAAGTAGCACTGACCGATGAGCCAGTCAGTGGGACTAATGCAAATGACGGGGTTTGCGCCCCCCGCCGTGCCCCATGCCACTGGAGCCACCACCCGAACCACGTGGTGGCTTGCCCAACTGCAGGGAGTTGACCAAGTCGTCAAATCGCTGGCTGAACAAACTGTCGATGGCCGCAACCACACCGCCGAGTTCAGCGCCATCAAAGTGGCGTTCCATCAGATTGACCACATCCTGCACCAACAAATCACGTTGAACCTGCATGATGGATGCGGGATCTGGTCCAACAAACAGCATCACAAAATCATCGCGTGACTCGGCATCGGAGGCATCTTCTTCGTCTTCCTCGTCGAACTCGGTGTCGTAAAAGGTAACCTCAATGGCAGCACCGGATTGCGCCACGTCATTGAGGTTCATACACATCTCATCAAGCGCTTGGCGGAAGTCGTCATCACCCTCGACAGTCCAGCACATTTGTAACAAATGTTCCTGGGCATCAAACCGGATACCAGGCTCATCTTCGTAAAAACTGCCAGACGCAGCAACCAAAGATTTGGCACCCGCATACTTCCACAAGGGCTTGAGTGCATCCTGCAGATTGTCGAACGTCACATCGGTGCGCAAAGCCACCTGACCATGGACATGAATTTCAAAAGGGGCGTTGTAACGTGCCATAGCGCTGGAGTTTAAGTGGTGCCGAGACCGGAACCGCGTCCAGCCAGTAAGCATTTGATTTAATTGAATAAATTTGTAGCGTTAAAAATAAGTACCGTCAAAAGTACCGTCAATTCTCAATCTGTCTCAAATAAGCTACATCTTGACACCACGTGAATGGCTATGATTTTAACGCCTCGCACGCAAAAGGGAATGCGAGACGTTGCCAACGAAAGGACCGCCGGTAGCCCATAGCGGTCATGTCCGACAATTTACACCCAATCAAATTGGTACCGTTTCTGGCAGTCAAACAATCCGCATTTTTTTAAAAATGCCATGGGTAGGAACTGACAAAACTGACGAAAGCATTTGATATGACGCTTTCACAGGATTAGAAAGCCACATCAATCAGTTCTGAATTGACGTCAGCGTGTCGCCTTCAAAGTACAGATAGCCACCGTCGTACACCCATTGCTCATGTGTTCCATAGGCATTCGTTGTCCGGTTGACCTTGTTTGGCCTGCCCCATGAGCTATCAAGTGCATCTTGTTTACTCATGCCAATAGTGACACCTTCTTTTCTCTTCCTTGCCTTTTCGGCGCGCTCTTCTTTTTTCGCCTCAAGTGCAGCTACTTTCTGAGCCTTTGCCTCAATAGCTTCAGCATCTGCTATTTTTTTCAGTCTCTCCTTTTTCTGCGCTGGTGTTTCATTGGCCATTTCGTCGCGGAGCTTGTCGCACTGTTCTGGCTCTGCATTCCCAGCGCATTCCGGGTGTCTGGCGGTCTTTGACTGAACCGGAGATGCGGACACCTGCGTTATCGGCTGCGGTGGGGTGTCTCCTGGCTTAAACACCATCATGGCAACCGTGATAGCAAAAAGGCCACCGAAGAATATTGTGAACCTGCTTGTCGGCTTGGGCGGTATCGCGCCGCACTTTGGGCGGGCTTTTGCTTCGCTGCTGATCTCTGATCCGCATTCCTTGCACTTGATAAGCGCCATGATTCCCCCTATTTGGCTGTCCAAACCAACGGCTTACGGCCTTTGCGGCTCTGTTCACCAAAATAATACATTGGCTGGGTAGCTCAAATACTCCCCCCTTGTATATTGAAAGTTCGCTCGCGGTGCGTACTTATTGCGACGGAAAAACGGCTAAATCGTTCAGTTATTGTTGCGCAACAACCCGGCTTTACGGGTGTCTGTCATTGGGAAAACTGGCCTTTTTCTGTTGCGAAACAGTTAGGAAACTTTTGATACTGCTGCGAACTAAATTTGATTCTTCAGGCTGGCCATTTCCTGAACAAGCTGCTCAGGCGGGATGTGACACTTGGGCCAACTCTGCATCAGCGTCCAATCTACCTCGGTCGCGGTGTTGCCCTCAATCCGGCTTGCGAGTAGCTCAAGGTCTGATGGCTGCTCTACCCAGTAGAACGGTGCCACCTTGGCTGGTGCCCATTCGTTGCGCCAGTTGACTGATTCCCGCATGGCACTCAGGGCAGCGTGCAGATTAGCCTCTCGCACTGGGTCAGCCTTGGGCGGGCGAGCCTCCAGAGCTTGCAGGCGGGTTGCGAGTGATCCCATGTTCATCTGTCTTTCATCAGCGAGCGCCGTAACGCGGGCGTCAGTCCCAAGGATGGCAGCGAGTCCAGTAGTCTGGCGGCCTCGTCTGTTTCGGTTTCTGCGGTCAGTGCGTCACTGAATCGCTGTTCTGGCGTCCTCAAATCGCCGGGCGCGGGCGGTATCAAGGCCACCTGCGCGAGAACCAGCTTCATCAGTGCGTCAATCTGTCGGTCTTCTTCCGCTCGATTGGTGGGGCCTTTGGCCTCCAGGACTTGCAGGCGCTGTTCTAACTTCACGGCTGGCCACCATAGAACCGCTCCAGTCCGGTTACGTGCTCACGGATGGCGCGAACCCCACCAGGAACAGCAGCGACGGCGGCGCAGTCGTCATCTGTCGCTATGCCAGCGTCAAGCCGATCCAAAAGCACACGGCCCCCGCCTACCTTGTCAACAGCTTCAATCAGGTCATAGAAGTGGCTCAGGCCGCTGATCACCCGGCGCGATTTGTCGCGGGTCTCCAGTGATGCAAGGCGGGCGCTAAGTTTCTGCATTCTGTTGCTCCAATGCCGTGATGCGTGCAGCGAGTTCGTCAATCTCGGTGATCTTGGCAAGCGAACCAATCGCGGTGATCAGTTGCGCCGCTTGTGTGGGTGCGAGTTGGCCTGCAGCGACTGCAGACAGCACAGCATCGGCTTTGGCGGTCAGCGTACCGGACTCGGGAAAGTGCAGCGCCACCGCCTGTTCAATGGCTTTGACGGGTGGCAATACACGCTCCAGGATTAGGCGCGCGGCTTGTACATCGCCGGACTTTGCCGACGCGACCAGATTGGCGAGAATGCCTGGCAAATCTCTGGCAAGTGATGCGCGAAGCTTTGACACTTCGCTGGTGCCAGGCTTTCGCCCCTTGGGATTGCCGGACTCTCCAGCCTTCCAGCGTCCGGATTTTTTGGGCTTTTCTGTCATTGCTTTTTGCCTGCTATTGCAAGGTCAAACCTTTAAAGCTCCAGTGAGTACGGCGCAGATGTTCGGTTCGGCGTTTTCAAACCCTTTGCGAAGAAACTCCTTACTTGCCCCAGTCGCTTCCACGCTTTTAACCTGAGAATTCAACAATGTTGCCGTGTCAATGGGCATCAATACGCTGGCCCCGGATTGCCCGGGGATCAGCATCACATTAAACCAAGCTGGCAAAGTGTTGACAATTCCGATGCTTCGCATGATGGCCCCCTTAGATTGCTATTCCGTTGTGCAACCTGATCCCGGCCTGTGTCACCTCTGCCAGCATCAAACGGCCACCAATTGCCGCGCCAGGTAACGCCTCGCGGTGCTTTTGTACTTGAATCTTCACCAAGTCCGCCATGCTCTCCGGCGTGCTGACATCTTCAGATGGATAGCCCCAGGCCAGATCCCAGCACCCGACATAACCGGGGTCTTCAATTTCGAATTCTTCAAAGGCATCAGACATGCTTTCGCGGATGAAATGCCTGCAACAGACTCGCCCACCGGAATTCCCAACTAACAAGAACTCTTGACGCCCCATTTGTTCGCGTTGCGTTGCTGTCATATTCGCTGTCAGATTCTCACAAATGAACTTGTTCGCAGTTTCCAACATGGCGGGCATGGCATCACAAAGGGTGTCAAGGTCGGATATGTCTAGGTGCTGGATAGCCAACGAAAACACCGTAGAAAGATAGACGTTGTGTCCACGTTGCGCCATAACGACGCCAGCATGTGGAATAACAAGCAGCTTGCTACCGTCAAAGACTTGTCCAGTTAGAACAATTTGTGTTGCCGTGTCGGTCGCAATGAGTGCTCGCTCGGGAGATAGCCAAACATTAATGATGCTCATGATTTGTCACTCGCTGAGAAGGACACGCCACCGACAATGAATGGCGCGCTGGTCACAAATCCGGCGTTCATCATAAGGAACGCTCCTACAACTGTGTTTGATAAAAGCGTTGAACCGACATAAGAGACGGCGGCTGTAATGGCGGCTGGCATCACACACCTCCTTTACATTTTTGGGATTGGCTACCACTTGGTGACATTGATGGTTTCATGTTGATTTCACTTTCTAAAATTGCATCCAAACAGGTAAAGCGTGGATTCGCCCACCCGTGACTGAGTTACCTTGAATGACCAGCGTCCTGAGCGTTTGGGTTTGCCAGAAATGACGCTTTTCCCATTGGTGGCTACACCTTGAGGGAATCGGCAATTGCGGCGCGAATACTGGGCTCTGCGTTCTCAAAGCCCTTGGTCAGAAAAGACTTCTCAGCAGATGCGCGCCTGAATTCCTGCTTATGGTCAGGGTCGTGAACCACTGACGCATATTCAGCCTTGTAACCAGCCGTACCGACCACGCGCGTGGCGCTGACTTCGACTTTCTTATATTGCGAATTCAGCAGCGTGGACGTATCTATGGGCGTCATCACGCTGGCCTCAGACTGCCCCAAGATCAGCCCCTGAGTGATGCCATGGACTGCCTTGGCTTGCACCGTCGCAATGAAGTCAGGCAAGCGATTGATGATTCTTGTTTTTCCCATGATGAACTCCTATGCCTTGGTGTAGCGATTGGCGACACAGACGTCTGCCAAATACCCAGCGGGCACAGTTGCACTGCCTTGGTCGTAGTGGGCAACGACGATGTTTCCAGACACAGCAGCAGCCAAGCGCCCGCCACTGGATATGGTCAGTTCCTGCCCGGTGGCATACGTCCCAGCGGCCATAGCCCATAACACCTCATCTCCGGGCTTCAGCAGGTATGCCACCCCGTTTTGGCCGGATGTATAGGGTGTCATCAGCGGTTCAATGATCGAAAAAGCGAAGCTGAAAAGGCTACAAAAGTCCTGATCACCCAGCAGGGCCAGACGGCCACCAGAAGCGGCGGTTGCTTGGGTCAAGGTGGAAGCACCGACAAACACAGCGGTACCGGGCAGGTATGCGCCTGCAACAGCTCGGTCGGTGATGGTGCGCGGATTGCCGCGAGCACTGCGAAAAATTCTGTTTGCCATGGTGATGCCTTACAGGTCGTTGATTGAATAGTTTTCAAATTCGTCAGCAGGCTGGCCAGCGTTGCCAGTCACGGCGGCGGGTTGGTCGCCATTGGGGTTATTGAAGTCATACCCGGTAAATTCATCAGTCACGGCATTGGCTTGCATGCCACGGGCCTGAATCAGACGGTCGATATAGCTCTGCGCTTGGCTCAGGGCTTGTCGCGCCCCCGCCAGGTCGTTGGTATTGACGCAATAGCTCGCGTCGGTTGCCTTGCGGCTGGCCAGCTCTTGCAATAGTTGGGCGTCGGTAGGCATGATGGGTTTTCCTTTCGGGGTTGGGGTGGTAGCAGGCGCGGTCGCGTTAAATGCAGCAGCGGGCGATTTGATGTCCGTGGTGGGCTTATTCAGCACCGGGCGGGCGGCTGGCGTTGGGGCGTCACAAGTGACAAACATGGGGGCGCTTTTCATGGTCAGTTCCCCTGTTCTGCTTGGGCGCGGATGCGTTCGGCCTCAATTTCAAACCTTGTATCGTTCACCACGGTGTAATGCTCTACCCGGCGTCCGAAGTCACCAAAGGCGGCAATCCGGCTGGCGTGAAACGACAAAACCAGCTTTTCAAAATCTTCAGCAGCGACTGCAAGCGCCAGCTCAGCACAATCGGCGTGCGCTTTCAAAATCTCAGCTTCAGCGGCGCGGGTTGCCTTGTCAGCTTGCACCAGGGCGGTGTTTGCTTGGTCGATACGTTTCTGCGCGGCTGGGATGGCGTCATTCAGCAGGGCGTCAATCTTTAAATTGGCGTTGTCCAGAAGCTTGCCAGCAGCAGCGGCGGTCGTTTCCACTTTGTCACCAAACCCCAGCTCTGCCAATGTCGCGGCGCGTTGCAACAGGCTCGCAGCGGTCGCCTTTTGCTTTTCAGCCTCAAGAGCCGCATTGATGGCGGTCATTCCATCCTGGGCGTCCTGGGCGGCGCGGGTCGCAGTGACTTGTGCGTCAGCAGCATCACGCCAGGCTTGCCGGGCATTGGCCAGTGTCTCGCCAGAATTGAGCATCCGGGTCAGGTCGCTGGACTCTTGCCGGGCTTGGTTGATTTGGCCTTGCAGCTTGTTGAGGGCGTCCAGAGCGTGCGCCGTGCGTTGCTTTGCGGCGGCGCGGTCAAGGGCCATGCGCGGCGTTGGGTCGGCTTTATGCTGTTCGACGCACCAATCAAGCTGTTTTTGTGCGGTGGCGTGCGCTGCCTGCAATTTGGCCAGCTCAGGGCTGTTAATCACAGCTTTGACGGCTTCCAGTTTGGCGGTTAAGGTTTGGGTGGACATAGTGGTGGTGGGTGGTTAAGGGTTGATTGATGGAATGGAAACCAGCGTGTAAAGCGCCACGTTGTTGTGGCTGAAGCCGTCGCCGTCCACAGTCGTGATGCGGTCGACGTCGAAAACATAGCCGTCGCGGATCAGGTCGTTCACACGTCCCGCCGGATGGCTTATCCCGGCTCGCCTGAGTTCATACGTGTGATGCGGGCGGGTCTTGGTCAGCGAGATCAGTCGCGCAAATTGGGCGGCGGTGTCCGTTGCCCGTGATATCTTCTTGCGCTGCTTTTTGGGTGGTTTTTTATCTTCCATGCTGTCATGCTTGGAAGGGTTTTGGACAACGTCCAGGCCTTGCTGTCCAGATTTAACGCGGCCCCATGGCAATAGCCACCTTGACGCGGCGTTGGGCTGTTTTGATATCGACGCTGTAGCGGGCAGCAATTCGGAATTGAACAGCACGCGCAGCCAAACCACTGACAAGCAGTTGACGTGCAAACACAATCGAGCAATACCGGGTGAAGGCTTGTCGAGTGCTGGCAGGTGCAATGCTGGCCATGATGGCGATGGCGTCTGCTTCGCCCAATTTGGTTAACAGTAGGTCGAACTCACGCATAAACTGGCGCGGCGTGAAATCTGGCCGTCTGTTTGGCGGGTCTGGCAGCGTTACCTACCTTCAGGTATCGAGCGGTTGGGCGTGGTGGGCGCTGGCGTGCGCGGCGGGCCTGTTCTGCCTCTATCGCTTCCACGGTATCGGCATAGGGGTAAGTGATGCAGCGGGTGATGCCTATCTCGCGCTCGATTCGCCGTCCGACGATTGGGCGTCTGTCCGGTTCGGGTAGCCACTGAATCGGGCAGGCGTCCAACTGAAACACCTCGCACGGCCCCGCCGGGTGCAGGGGTGTCGCCAGGGTGGCGTTTACCGTGCGCTGGGTCACTGGCATCAGATCAATTTCATCATCATCTTGTTCCATGTCTGAACATGTTATGGAGACACCAATTTCGGCAGACACAAAAAGAATTGACGGTACTTTTGACGGTACTTTTTCATCAGTTGCCGTCAGAAAATTGGCGTTTTCATTGTGGAATTGGTTTTCGATGTGGTTCCCCGTAGAGGAATCGAACTGGCTAACAGCCATTGCCATCCAAGGTGGCGGGTACCGCTTTTGGTCCCGTTGTCTTCGCCGCTCATCCCGGCGCGGTGGCTTTTTGCGCATGGTGGTGTCCTCAAAAGTGGGCGGGCTTGCCGTTGAAGTGGTCTAGAAGGTCTTGCTGTTGGTGCGCTGGCACTGCCAGCACGTCTAGGCGCATTTGCTCGCGGGCGGTTGCGCTGTCGTTGAACTGATCACAGCGGCGCATGGCAGCCGCTATCGCTTCATTGGCCAGGCGCATGGCAGCAAAGGAAAGTTGCGAGTTGCGCGGGGTAGCAAACGCAACTCGCAACTCATCGTCTGAATCGCCTTGAGTTGCGCCTGTTTTTGGTGCCTGTTGCGCCCTTGTTGCGATGGCTGTTGCGCCCAAAACCCTTACTTCTTGCGGGTTTGCGGGGTGTTGTTGCGCTTGGGTTGCGATGCCTGTTGCGCTGTTTTCTGTCAGAGTTGCGGGTTGCGTTTGCTTAGGTGCGCAACTCGCAACTGTTGCCTTCAGTTGCGTTCTGAGTCCCATCATTTGCCCTCCGGTTGCACATCACCAAGCTCACGCGCTTTGCGCATATGGCGGCTGACGTTGCTCTTGTTCAGTTCAAGTTCGTTGGCAATTTCTGATTGACTCAGGCCTTCTTTGGCCAGCGCCACCACGCGGTCATAGGTCGAGGCTTCCACCGTGCGGTAAGTCCAGGTAGCCCTGTCGTCTGTGCCGCCTAGCTGCAGTTCCAGACTTTCAACAGCGTCACCTGTCAGAGCGCGCGATTTGGTGAACTCGCTGACAAAGACCGCGCCTTGAGTCGGGTCGTAGTCTTTGGGGCGGCTCAGGCCGATCACCACGTCGAGCAAGTCCTCGCGTTTGCTGGTGCCGCGTTGCTGGCCGCCCTTGCCAGCGTGATGCACCATAACCACTGCGATGCCGCGCCTTCTTAGGCTCAGAATCCAATCCGCGATAGGCAGCCAGGACTCAGCCTCGTTTTCGCGTCCTGAGCGTGCCCAGCAACTCAAGTTGTCAACAAAAACCACTTCGGCATCCTGAATCATGTGATCAATCGCTGCTTGTCCCTCCAACGTGGAAACGTCAGGCATCAATCTGCCCTCGGGCAACAAATCCGGCGTAAAGACGCGCAAATAACCCGGCTCAGGCTCCACGTCAGGGCAGTGCATCAGTAGGCGCTGTTGCATCACGCCACCGGGCAGTTCACCGTCAAGGTAAAGCACCTTTCTGGCCTTGGGTGCGCTCCACTTCGCAAACGCGCCGCCTGTCGCCACTGCATACGCAACACTCAGGGCAAAGTGGGTTTTGCCGATACCCCGGGCGGCGAAAACCATGCAAAGGTCTTGCGAGTGCAGCCACGGGTCAAGGATCACGTCGCGCATCTTGAATTTCATTTGCGCCAGGACGTGCACGTCCATGGCTTCGATGGGCAGCAGCTTTTTCAGTTCGCTGTAGGCGTCGCGCTCAGGCGGCTGATACATGGTCGCTGCCTTGGCGTCAACTTCGCTTAAGAGAGTGTCGTCAAGCATGCGTTCTCCCGGTCTGGTCGTTCAGTAGGCCAATGCGCCCGGCTGCCAGGCGTAAGCGTTCGGTGTCCGCTGGCGTCAACGTGATGCCGCGCAGGTAGTTGGTCAGGGCCACCGCGACAAACAGGCTCTCGCTGGCCAGCAGTTCAAGTGCCTGACTAGCGGTCAGAAGGTTGGCTATTTTTTTGGGTGCGTTGGCAGGAATATCACGGGGTGGGAATAGGTCGGTCATCTGCAGGCCCATAGCGGCCACCACGTCAGCGGTTTCGCAACCGCCAAAGCAGTGCAGCAGAACCGCGCCGTCTGGTGTCTCTCTCACGCTCAGGGACGGGCCTTTGTCATCGTGTGCAGGGCAGCGTGCTGACCACTGGCCAGGGCGACCGCGACGAACTTTTTCAAGTCGGTCTAGGACGTTTTCAAGCGGGGTCATGTTTCACCCCCACTTGTCTAGCAAATTGCGCCAGGCTGGCCAGATCAGGGCAATGCAGCGTCAGCCCCCAGCGTGAAGCCAAGAACCCTTGACCAAATCGGCTAACGTGGTGGCCTGCCGTTGCCAGTTGCGCTATTAATTGCGTAGTGCGCTGTTCGAATGTGACTTCTGCAGCGCTGTCGTGTGGTGCCAGTTGTTCAGGCGTGACTAGGCCCGGCATGGTGCCTTGTGTGGTGGTCATAGTGGCCACCTCTCAAACCGTCGCCAGTGCGCTTTTGCTGCGCTTGGGTGTACCCGTTGCCGGGGTGTAGGTCTGCGCTGCCTGAGCTGCCATCCACTCTCTGATTTGCGAAACTCGCCACGCTGTTACGCGCGTGCTTAGCTTGTGGGGCTTCGGAAAGCGTGAGTCGCGCACCATGCGCCACAGCGTTGGTGCAGAGAATGGCAGGGGCGCTGTCGAGTTTGGCCGCTTGGGGCTTTGGACTAGATCCGACTCGCGGATGTATGCGCTGTCTGGCAGTCGGTCAAATACTGCCTGAGCGGGTGCTGTAGTTGCCGCTGGCGTTGGTGCCGTAGGCTTGGTGGGTGCCTTGCCCACCGTGGTGGTGGGTTTGGTTTTGAAGTTGAAACCTTTTGACATGCTGTCCGTCCTTATGAAGTTGACGGGGTGCAATGTCGTTCTGTTTTGCTATCTTTTTTGCGCATGGCTGGCCAGCCGTTACGCGAAGCCAGCCATCCGTAGCGCGTAGCGGGCTACACGTTTTTTTTCAGTTTCTTATTTATGGCTTCACGGATGATCCGCTCGGGGTCGTTCGATGAGTTGGCTAACTCTATAGGCACTTTTTTCATCAGTTTTCGTGCTCTTTCGGTAGCATTCCCGCGCACCATATTTGAGCTTTCTGAAATCGCCCAGGCTTTTAGTCCGGCAGTTTTTTCCGCCCGCTTATTTCCTCCCGTCTTCCCGCGAATCGATTGCGCTTGACGACTCACACCGTCCTCGTGGATCACGCCAAAAGCCGCCCCTCGGCAAAAACCTATCTCTTCTGCCGCTTTAATCAAAAAACGGCTAGAGAATTCGTCACCTTCCTTGATGGCAATTTGCCTCGCTGAAAGGTGGGCAGCTGCAATGCACATCGCCTTAATCACATCCTTTGGAACTGTGATTTCCAGACAGTGAATGTGGTCCGCAAATGTTGCGTTGCTTCGATCTATTCCCTCTATAAAAATTTGAAGCAACCCATTGCAACCAGCATCCGAAAACGCCTTGAAAGGCAATTCAAAAAGCCCAATCCACTCCTCTAGGTTTGACCGAAGATGAGTTGCTTCTTCTTCAAATTTATCCATCCCGTCCCCCTACACGCCCCGATAAAGAACCAGCGCCAGCCGGGTCAGGGGTGTCCCGGTTTTCACCATCGGGGATCAGCCGATAGCTAGGCGTGGTCAAACTGGTTAGATGTACGGGTCGAATGCGGCCTGCACGCCTTGAATGCGCTCAATTGCCTGCCGTATCAGGCGCTCACCGCTTTCGCCTTGATTTTTGAATGGCAGTTCACGCGCGCCCTCAAGTAATGCAATAACGTCCCATAGTTCATCGCTTTGCGTGTGAACAACGGCGGCCAGCGTGGGTGCATCAGACATGGGACACCTCCAGCAGCTTGTCAATTTCTTGTTCGAATGAAATCAAGTTCTTGTTATCTCCAAGCATGTCGAAAATAACGTGGCACAGGATGCGGGTGTTGTGTAACTCCTCGCGGTCTTTGATGGCGCTGAAGATTGCGTCAGTAAGTGCGAACACTTGCTCTCGCTCCTCCTCCCAGCACTTAAGGATAGTCTTCGCGGTGTAACTTGCTTGGGTAAGATCCGGGTTAGCCATGATTGATCCTTTCTCGATCATTGTGGTCAGGGGTTGGAAAGTGCGTGAACACTTTCCTGCCCCGCCTTTTGCCCTGAATAACCAACGTCAGGGCTTCGCTGTTTCTATTAAGGATGGTGGTTCGGTTTCCTTTTCCCCATCTATCTTTCCCCTAATCCATGGGCCACCGCCAAGGCGTTTAAGCTTGTCCCGTTGCTTTGGCAATAGCTTCACAGTCACGGGCACCATGGCCTCGCCTTCCGGAAGTGGCTTCCGGCCTTGACCTCTTCCAGGTCCACCACGACCAGTAATTTTCTTTTCCATTTTGTTTATGGTAATACCAAAAACATTAAAAAGCAACATCCAATCGAAAATCTACTTCAATGATTTCAGGAGGCGGCATAGTTGTGGCAGAACCAACAAGGGACTTCCATGCCATCCAATCTCACTGAACTGCCGGGAAATTTCGACGGGCGTCACTTTTCAACGTACGTTGATCAAGTTAAAACGCTTCGGCGTTTGAAGCGAGACGACTGTGCTGCAGCACTGCTGTTACGGTTGCTGCCGGTAATAGAGGAAGAAGCAGTTTCAAGGGGTCCAAGATGGCCAGTTGCGCCGTGGTACTACGAACAGCTGGCAATCATCTACAAGAAGGCTAAGCGGTTTGAAGATGAGGTGGGCATTTTGAAGCGCTACGTTGATGCCCACGCATGCATTGAAGAAAAGCCGTTTGAGAAACTTGTTCAGCGGCTACAAAAGGCAGAGTTAGGGCTTCGCTGAGATCATGCTTTTTTGAGCTGGATCACGTCCGCCCCAATGCGCAGCTTGTCCAGATAGTCCGCCCACCGCTGCATCATGGCCCGGCGTGCTGGTAGGTGTGCGGTGCGGTTGTAGGCGCGTCCGTTGGGGTCTTTGACGGCATGGGCCAATTGGTGCTCGATCAGGTCGACCCGTTCCTCTAGAACTTCATCCATGATGGTTCTGGCCATTGCCCGGAAACCGTGCGCTGTGTGTGTGTCGGTGCCGTAGCCCATCGCTGCCAACGCGCTGTTGATGGTGTTTTCGCTCATGGGACGATCTTCACTGCGTCCAATGCTGGGGAAAACGTAGCGACGGTGCCCGGTCAGCTTTTTCATGTCCTGCAATACAGCAAGCGCCTGCGTGCAGAGCGGTACCAGGTGGTCGACATTCATTTTCATTTTGCTGGCCGGGATCACCCATTGCGCCGCGTCCAGATCAAACTCTGCCCACTCTGCCCCGCGCAGTTCGCCGGGTCGGACAAACAGCATGGGTGACAGTTTCAGCGCCGCAATAACAAAGGGGTGACCGGTGTAGTTGAAGATGCTGCGCATCAGGTCACCGGCCTGCTTGGGGTCTGTGATGGCCGCGTAATGTGCTGGCGCGTGTTTGGCCAGCGCACCTTTCAGATCCTGCGTCACGTCACGCTCTGCGCTGCCCGTCGCCACTGCGTAGCGAAACACCTGCCCGCAGATCTGCTTGACCCGCTGAACGCTGTCCAGCGCACCCCTGCCCTCCATATGCCGCAAAGCTGCCAGCACGTCACGCGGGCCAATGGATGATATAGCCATGCTGCCAATGTAGGGGAACACGTCCTTTTGCATCCAGGTCGTTACCTTGCCTTGCGTGCTGGCCATGCGGTCAGCTTTGGTCTTGTCCAGCCATTCCAGTGCGACACGCTCGAACGTGTTGGCAAGCACTGCCGCCTGCGCTGCCTTAGCTTCCTGTTTTGCTGCACCGGGGTCGACGTTGTGGGCAAGCTGTTTGCGTGCTGCCTCGCGCCGTTGTCTGGCCACCGACAAGCTGATCTCGGGGTAAGTTCCCAGCGCCAGCGTTTTGCGCTTGTCAGCAAAGCGGTAATCCATGCGCCAATACTTGCCAGCCGCCTTGACCAGCAGGTACATGCCGCCACCGTCCGCGTGTTTGTCGCCAGCAGGTGAACCCGTGTACTTCACATTCTTTGCAAACGTGTCTGTCAGTGCCATGCTGCCCCCAAATTGGTGTTTTGACGGTATCTATGTTTGTCGGTATCTACTGGTACCGTCACAAGTACCGTCAAATTGTCGGTATGTCATGATACGACGTGAGACCCGATAAGGCAAAGAAAAACCCGCTACGCTAGGGAAACGTGCGGGTTTTGAGTCGTTCTGATACGGTGTGAAACCGTTAAATGGTGCCCGAGACCGGAATCGAACCGGTACGCCCGTTATTCACGAAGCGGCGGATTTTAAGTCCGATGTGTCTACCTATTTCACCACTCGGGCACGGGTCTATTGTGAAACAAAAAAGCCCCGCACATAGAACTTGCGAGGCTTGCTTGAGCATTATTGAGCCCGTATCTGGAGGCGCGACCCAGAGTCGAACTGGGCTAGACGGATTTGCAATCCGTTGCATAACCGATTTGCTATCGCGCCAAAACTTTAACAAAAAGGGAAGCGATCGCTTCCCTTTTTAAATATCTGGAGCGGGAAAAGAGTCTCGAACTCTCGACCTCAACCTTGGCAAGGTTGCGCTCTACCAACTGAGCTATTCCCGCAAGGATGCGAACAACAAGTCCACATCAAATAAAAACTGGAGCGGGAAAAGAGTCTCGAACTCTCGACCTCAACCTTGGCAAGGTTGCGCTCTACCAACTGAGCTATTCCCGCGTTGCAAGCCCATTAGTATAAGATAAAAAAGGGCTTGTATGATCTAAAAATTAAAAACTTTGTCAGTGTTTCACGGCACCTGACAGTTGTGCGGGTGCAATCACCACCTCAGTTGATGCGGCGGCGGCCACAGGTTCTTCTTCGGGCAGCGGTGTTGGCATGCGCTCCAGCGCAATCTCCAGCACCTTGTCGATCCAACGTACCGGCACAATTTCAAGTCCATTCTTGACGTTCTCAGGAATGTCTTGCAAGTCCTTGGCGTTTTCTTCAGGGATCAACACGGTCTTGACATTGCCACGCAAGGCCGCCAGCAGCTTTTCTTTCAAACCACCAATGGCTGTGACCTCACCTCGCAAGGTGATCTCGCCAGTCATGGCCACGTCGCAACGGACTGGAATACCCGTCATGGCCGACACAAAGGCCGTAGTCATGGCTGCCCCCGCACTCGGACCATCTTTGGGCGTTGCTCCATCAGGGACGTGGATGTGGATGTCTTTTTTCTCAAAAAACTCATCCTTGATCCCCAGCCTGCGAGAGCGACTGCGCACCACCGTGCGTGCCGCCTCGACCGACTCTTTCATCACATCACCCAAAGAGCCGGTACGCGTGATCACACCCTTGCCAGGCATCATGGCTGCCTCAATGGTCAACAAATCGCCGCCAACCTCGGTCCAGGCCAAACCCACCACCTGTCCCGCCTGATTTTTCTTCTCGGCCCGGCCATAGTCGTACTTTCGGACACCCAGAAAATCGTTCAGGTTGGCACCGTTGACCGTCACCAGACCCGACATTTTCTTGAGCTGCAAACCCTTGACCACCTTGCGGCAGATCTTCGAGATCTCTCGTTCAAGAGAGCGTACGCCCGCTTCACGCGTGTAGTAACGCACGATGTCACGTACCGCTTCTTCGGTCACCAGCAGTTCAGACTCCTTCACACCATTGTTCTGGAGTTGCTTGGGCAACAGATACTTGATCGCGATATTGGTTTTTTCATCTTCGGTGTACCCCGCCAAACGAATGACCTCCATGCGATCCAGAAGCGCCGGTGGAATGTTCATGGAATTCGATGTCGCCACAAACATCACATCACTCAAATCAAAGTCCACCTCGACGTAGTGGTCGCCAAACTTGTGGTTCTGTTCTGGGTCCAGCACCTCGAGCAGCGCACTCGACGGATCACCACGGAAGTCTGTGCCCAGTTTGTCAATTTCATCCAGCAAAAACAATGGATTGCGTGTGCCAACCTTGGACAGGCTTTGCAGCACTTTGCCTGGCATGGCGCCGATGTAGGTACGTCGATGTCCCCGAATTTCGGCCTCATCACGCACCCCCCCCAGCGCCATACGGACATACTTGCGCCCGGTGGCCTTGGCAATGGATTGCCCCAGAGATGTTTTCCCAACGCCCGGAGGCCCAACAAGGCACAGAATAGGCGCCTTGACCTTGTCAACACGTTGCTGCACCGCAAGGTATTCCAGGATACGGTCTTTGACCTTGTCCAGCCCGTAATGGTCTTCGTTCAACACGGCCTCGGCATTGGCCAGATTGTGTTTGATCTTGGTTTTGGTGGTCCAGGGCATGCCGGTGAGCACATCAATGTAGTTACGCACCACCGTTGCTTCGGCTGACATGGGCGACATCAATTTGAGCTTTTTGAGTTCAGCCTCAGCCTTCTTCAAGGCCTCTTTCGGCATCTTGGCAGACTTGATCTTCTTCTCGATCTCTTCAATGTCCGCGCCGTCTTCACCTTCACCAAGTTCTTTCTGAATGGCTTTGACTTGCTCATTCAAATAGAAATCACGCTGGTTCTTCTCCATCTGCCGTTTGACCCGGCCGCGAATTTTCTTGTCCACATTCAGAATGTCGACTTCGCGTTCAATCTGACCGTAAAGGTTTTCCAGACGATCCTTGATGCTGGCCAGTTCTAGAACAGCCTGTTTGCTTTCAAGCTTCAAAGGCAGATGTGCTGCGATGGTGTCCGTCATACGACCTGGATCGTCGATGCTGGCAATCGAGGTCAAAATTTCTGGCGGGATCTTCTTGTTAAGTTTGACGTACTGGTCAAACTGTTGCATCACCGCACGGCGCAGAGCCTCGATTTCACTGGCTTTGTTCTTGGACTTGCCCTCCACCTCGGCGACGACCTCAACCGGTGTGATGCTGGCGACAAAATAAGACTCACCATCAGCCACTTTGGTCACCACCGCACGTTGCTGCCCCTCGACCAGCACCTTGACCGTGCCATCGGGGAGTTTGAGCATTTGCAAAATGGTGGAAATACAGCCCACGTCAAACATGTCGGTGACCAACGGGTCATCCTTGGCAGCCGCTTTTTGCGCCACCAACATGATGCGCCGATCCACACTCATGGCTGCTTCAAGTGCTTTGATGCTCTTGGGACGACCCACAAAAAGCGGGATGACCATGTGGGGAAAAACCACCACATCGCGCAATGGCAGCAGCGGCAGGTCAAGAGAATCAGCAGGTAATGGTGTGTGGTCAGACATAAGACATCCTTGTGTTACCTGTCGGATATGGAGCGACGTGGCCGCATTTCAAGCGGCCAGCCCATTATCTGCAGATCATAAAAACGCGATGGGGGCAAAAAACCCCCGAAGACAGACCAAATCAAGCCTTTTTGGCCACTTCGCGGTACACCAGCAAAGGTGGCTTGTTTTCTTCGATGGTGGATTCGTCAAGCACCACTTTTTCAACGTTCGAAGCATTGGGCAAGTCGAACATGGTGTCGATCAAGGCCAGTTCCAGAATAGAGCGCAAACCGCGCGCACCTGTTTTACGAGCCAGCGCCTTTTTGGCGATGGCATTCAAGGCCGACGGGCGGATTTCGAGATCAACCCCCTCCATCGCGAGCAACTTGCTGTACTGCTTGACCAAGGCATTTTTGGGCTCGGTCAGTATCTGCACCAGTGTCTCTTCGCTGAGCTCTCCCAACGTCGCCACCACGGGCATACGACCCACCAGTTCCGGGATCAAGCCAAACTTGATCAGATCTTCTGGCTCAACCTCTTTGAACACCTCGGTCAGATTGCGGTTTTGCTTGCTTTTAACAGCAGCACCAAATCCGATCCCTGATGATTCTGTGCGGTTGTCGATGACTTTTTCCAAGCCAGCAAAAGCACCACCGCAGATAAACAGGATGTTGGTGGTGTCAACCTGAACAAAATCCTGATTGGGGTGTTTGCGCCCGCCTTGCGGCGGCACACTGGCCATGGTGCCTTCAATCAGCTTGAGCAAAGCCTGCTGAACACCTTCGCCCGACACGTCACGGGTTATCGATGGGTTGTCAGATTTGCGTGAAATTTTGTCAATTTCATCGATGTAAACAATCCCGCGCTGCGCACGCTCCACCTCGTAGTTACAACTTTGCAGCAGTTTGAGGACGATGTTTTCGACGTCTTCACCCACATAACCTGCTTCGGTCAAGGTGGTGGCGTCCGCCATGACAAACGGCACATCCAGCATACGTGCCAAGGTTTGCGCCAACAGCGTCTTACCCGAACCCGTGGGGCCAATCAGCAAGATATTGCTTTTGGACAACTCCACATCGTCTTTGGAAGACTTTTCCTGGTGCTTCAAGCGCTTGTAATGGTTGTAAACCGCCACCGCCAAAATACGTTTGGCCGGCTCCTGACCAATCACATAGTTGTCCAGATTGGCCTTGATCTCGGCCGGCGTGGGCAACTCGTTCTTGCCAACCGTGTCGGTGGACTGAGGCAATTCATCACGAATGATTTCGTTGCAGAGCTCAATACACTCATCACAGACAAAAACCGAAGGGCCAGCGATCAGTTTCTTGACTTCATGCTGGCTCTTGCCACAAAACGAGCAATACAGCGTTTTTTCGCCGGAGGAGCCTTTTTTTTCGGCCATTTGAACTACGCCCTTTTTGAGATAACCTGGTCAATCAGACCATATTCCTTGGATTCATCAGCCGACATGTAGTAGTCACGTTCGGTATCGCGTTCAACACGCTCCAGCGGTTGCCCTGTGCGCTCTGCCAAAATCTTGTTGAGCTGCTCACGCGTTTTCAGAATTTCACGTGCCTGAATCTCGATCTCTGTCGCCTGGCCCTGACTGCCACCTGAGGGCTGGTGAATCATGATCTTGGAGTTGGGCAACGAGAACCGTTTGCCTTTTTCACCCGCAGCCAGCAAAAACGCGCCCATGCTGGCGGCAAAACCGGTACACAGGGTGGAGACCTGCGGCTTGATGAAGTTCATGGTATCAAAGATCGCCATACCGGCGCTCACGGAGCCACCTGGCGAGTTGATGTAGAACGAAATGTCCTTGTCAGGGTTTTCGCTCTCCAGAAACAGCAACTGCGCCACCACCAGATTGGCCACATGGTCATTGACCGGGCCGACCAAGAAAATCACACGTTCCTTGAGCAGACGCGAGTAAATGTCGTAAGAACGTTCACCACGGCCTGACTGCTCAATCACCATGGGCACCATGCCCAAATTCTGTATGTCCATTGCACTCCCGCGAAGGTTTGGGTTAGATCTCAAAAACTGGCTCTACTGTAGCTAAAAACACAAGCCAATAAATGAAATAGGGCTTGTTTGTCTGACTACAAGCCAGACCCAAGCCCCAATTTAAAGACCGACAGTGGCAAACGCTTAGTTTTGCGCCATCAGCTCGTCAAAGCCAACCGCTTTTTCAGTCACTTTGGCCTGGGACAACACAAAGTCAGTCACATTGTTTTCCAGAACAATGGCTTCCACCTCGGCCAGACGCTTGTTGTCGCTGAAATACCAACGCGACACTTCGGCGGGTTTTTCGTAGCTGGCAGCCAACTCATCCACATGGGCCTTGATTTGCTCCATCTTGGCCTGCAAGCTGTTGGCACGCACCAACTCAGCCACCACCAGACCCAAACGCACACGGCGCTCAGCTTGGGGACGGAACACATCATCGGGAATCGTGACCTTGTCCGCATCTTTGATACCGCGTTGCTTGAGGTCAGCGCGGGCACCTTCGAGCAAACGGGCAATTTCAGCCTGAACGCTGGCATTGGGCAAATCGAGTTCAGCCTTGGCCACCAACGCATCCATCACGGCAGTCTTGTTGCGAGCCAGCAGACGGAACTTCACTTCACGCTCCAGATTCTTCTTGATGTCAGCGCGCAAACCTTGCACGGAGGCATCTTCAATACCGAGCGATTTGGCCAGCGCATCATCCACCTCTGGCAGGTGAGCTGCTTCGATCTTCTTGACCGTGACCATGAAGTCAGCGGTTTTGCCCGCCACATCCTTGCCATGGTAGTCAGACGGGAAGGCCAACGGGAAAGTCTTGCTCTCGCCCGACTTCAGACCCAGCGTGGCCTCCTCAAACTCCTTGAGCATCTGACCATCACCCAGGATGAACTGGAAGTCTTGCGCCTTGCCGCCGTCAAACGGCTCGCCGTCAATTTTTCCTTCAAAGTCAACGGTGACGCGGTCACCCGTAGCAGCCTGGCTGTCATGGGCACGCTGCGAGAAGGTGCGACGTTGTTTGCGCAGGATCTCCAGGGTCTTGTCGATGGCGGCATCGGTCACCTCTGTGGTGATTTTTTCCACCTCAGCGGTGGACAGGTCACCAATTTTGACCTCTGGATAAACCTCAAAAATGGCTTCAAAGGCCAATTCACCCTCAGGTGCACCGTCTTTTTCGTTGATCTTGGGCTGACCTGCCACGCGCAATTTCGCTTCGTTGGCGGCATTAAAAAACGCCTCACCCACCTTGTCGTTCATCACTTCGTACTGAACCGAATAGCCGTAACGCTGGGCCACCACATTCATCGGCACCTTACCCGGACGAAAGCCATCCATCTTCACGGTGCGGGCCATCTTCTTCAAACGCGCGCTCACCTCTGCCTGAATGGTGTCCAGGGGCAGGCTCAACGTCATTTTGCGTTCGAGCTTCTCAAGAGTTTCTACAGCAACGGCCATCTTTCATCTCCAAAAATATGAGTGGTGCGCGGGGCGGGACTCGAACCCGCACACTGTTGCCAGCGTCAGGACCTAAACCTGGTGCGTCTACCAATTTCGCCACCCGCGCAAATTAATGGGGGCTGGTAAAAACCGCCCCCAGAAATTGGTCAGCCTCGGATTTTAACCTGAGGCACAGCCCCCACTTGCTCCACCCCAGCGCTTAAATCTTGAGAAATTGCCGCAGCTCAGTTATTTGCTGTGGACAGTCACCCTGAACCAGGCGGCATACATGGCGGGCAAAGCCAACAGCGTCAGCACCGTTGCCACGATCAACCCCCCCATGATGGCCACCGCCATCGGCCCCCAGAACACCGAGCGCGACAGCGGAATCATCGCCAGCACCGCAGCGGCTGCGGTCAGCACAATCGGGCGCAGCCGGCGCACAGCGGCCTCCACAATCGCCTCCAAGGGAGCCACGCCGCGGGCGCGGTCCTGCTCGATCTGGTCAATCAGGATCACCGAATTGCGCTGGATCATGCCCATCAAGGCGATCACCCCCAGCAGCGCCACAAAACCGAAGGGTCGATTCAGCAGCAACAACGCCGCAGCCACACCCACAATGCCCAAGGGCCCGGTCAAAAATACCAGCACCGCCCGGCTGAAGCTGTGCAACTGCAGCATCAGCAGCGTGAAGGTAATGAACAACATGATCGGGATACCCGCCACAATCGCCGCCGATCCTTTGGCGCTCTCCGCCACCGCACCGGCCACCACAATGCGGTAGTCACCCTGCCCGGCCTGCGCCCATTGGGCCTCCAGCACCTTGAGCTGCGGCAGCAACTCCTGGGTCACGGTGGCGCCCTGTTTGCCGTCGGCAATGTCACTTTGCACGGTGATGGCGTAGTCCCGCCCCTCGCGCCAGAGCACACCGGGCTCCCAGGTGAACACCGGCTTGGCGATTTGCAGCAACGGCACCGACTGGCCCGAGCTGGTGGGCACATAGGCATTGGCGATGTCGGTGATGGCGCTGCGCTCATCGAGCGGCTGGCGCAACACGATGTCAATCAGTTTGTCTGCCTCGCGGAACTGGCCAATGCTGCTGCCGCTCAGCGTGGTTTTGGTCGCCTGGGCAATGGACTGGCTGCTGACACCCAGCGCACGCGCCTTGGTCTGGTCCACCTCCAGGCGCATGACCTTGATCGACTCATTCCAGTTGTCATTGACACCCCGGGTGTGCGGGTTTTGCCGCATCAGCGCCTTGACCTCGTCGGCACGTTTGCGCAAGCCCTGCGGGTCTTGGCCGATCACCCGGAACTGCACCGGGTAGGCCACCGGTGGCCCGTTGGCCAGCAGTTGCACCCGCCCCCGCACCTCGGGAAACTCCTGGGCCAGCAGCGCTGGCAGCTTGTGGCGCAAACGCTCACGTGTCGCCAGATCCTGGGGCAACACAATCAGCTGCGACACATTGGTCTGCTGAAAAATCTGCTCCAGCGGCAGATAAAAACGCGGCACGCCAGAACCCACCCATTGCGTCACCGACACAATGCCCGGCTCGGCCAGCAGACGTGCCTCCACCCGTTTGGCCACCTCTTCGGTGTTGGCAAAAGCGGTTCCCTCGGGTGACCACAAGTCCACCGTGATTTCCGGGCGCGCCGAATCCGGGAAAAACTGCTGCTGCACCTGGCCCATGCCCAGCAGTCCCAACACAAACAGCAACAGCGTCACCGCGATGGTGAGCCAGCGTCGGCGCACACAGGCGCTCACCGTGCGGCGAAACCAGTTGTAAAACGGGGTGTCGTACATGTCGTGCACTTCGCCGTTTGCCAGCACCGCTCCACTCTCGGCATGGGCCACCACATGCGGCGGCGCAGTCAAGAGGCGCACACCGAGGTAAGGCACAAAATACACCGAGACGATCCAACTCAAACACAGCGCAATCACCGTCACCGCAAAAATCGCAAAGGTGTATTCACCGGTCATCGACTTGGCAATGCCAATCGGCAAAAACCCGGTCGCGGTGATCAGGGTGCCGGTCAACATCGGCATCGCGGTGATCTCGTAGGCGAAGGTGGCGGCGCGCACCTTGTCAAACCCCTCTTCCATCTTGCGCACCATCATTTCCACCGCAATGATGGCGTCATCCACCAGCAGACCCAGCGCAATGATCAGCGAGCCCAGCGAAATCTTGTGCAGCCCGATGCCCCAGTAGTGCATCGCCAAAAAGGTCATCGCCAACACCAGCGGAATGGTGATGCCCACCACCAGCCCAGGGCGCATGTCGAGCGTCCAGCGCTTGAAAAACGGGTGGTTGCCGGGGCGCTTGTGCAAACCCAGGCTCAGAAAACTCACCGCCAGCACAATCGCCACGGCCTCGATCAACACCCTGACAAACTCGTTCACCGAGTTGGCCACCGACTTGGGCTGATCCTGGATTTGCGCCAGTGTCACCCCCACCGGCAAGGTTTTGCCAATGTGCTGCGTGGCCAGGTCCAGCGCCTTGCCCAGGGCAATGATGTCGCCCCCCTTGGCCATCGACACACCCAAGGCCACCACCTCCTGCCCCTGAAAACGCACTTTCACCGCCGGTGGGTCCACATAAGCCCGCCGGATGCTGGCAATGTCGCCCAGTCGGAGTTGTTTGCCCGCCACCCCAGGGGCACGGATCGGCATCGCAGCCAGCTCATCCACTGCGGTGAACTGGCCCGCCACGCGCACCTGCACCACATCCAGCGGGGTTTGCACCGCACCGGCCGACTCCACCGCATTCTGTTGTGTCAGTTGTGCCAGCACGGTGTTCATGTCCAGACCCAGCTGGGCCAGCCGTTTGGCCGAAATCTCCACAAACAGTTTTTCCGCCTGGTCACCAAACAACTCGACCTTGGCCACATCGGGCACCCGCAGCAGTTGCTGGCGCACCTCGTCAGCAAAGGTTTTGACTTCGGCATAACTGAAACCAGGTGCCTGCAGCGCGTAAATCACGCCAAACACATCCCCAAAGTCGTCGTTGAAAAACGGACCTTGCACACCCTGCGGCAAGCTGCTGCGCATGTCGCCAATCTTTTTGCGTGTCTGGTACCAGACGTTGGCCACCTCATCGCCGCGCGCATGCTCCTTGATCTGGAAGATGATTTGCGACTCACCCGGCTTGGAGTAGCTGCGGATCTTGTCGGCATAGGGCACCTCCTGCAGCGTGCGCTCGAGCTTATCGGTGACCTGCTCGGCCATTTGCTGCGCGCTGGCACCGGGCCAATAGGCGCGCACCACCATCGCCCGAAAGGTGAAGGGCGGGTCTTCGTCCTGACCGAGCTGGAAGTAGCTGGCCGCGCCCAGCACCATCAGCACCACCATCAAAAACCGTGTCAGCGGCGCGTGCTCCAACGCCCAGCGTGACAGGTTAAACCCTTGGTTGTTGTCCAGATCGGGGCTCGTCATACGCGCCTCACTGCGCCGGGGCCGACACGGCAGCGGCAGGGGCGGCGCCAATCAGCGCCTGGGGCGCTACACCGTTGATAGCTGTCTGCGCTTGACTGGTCAGGGCTTGAGGCACATTTGGCTTGTAAATCGTGACTTTCTGGCCGGGTGTCAACACATGCACACCGGCCGTCACCACCAACATGCCGGGGCTCAGGCCGCTGGCCACCACCACCTCGTTGCCGTCGGCGGTGGCGATCTGGATTGGCTGCCATCTGACCGTCATCGTGCCGGTGTCCAGCAGCCAGACCACGGTGGCCTGCCCCTCCTGGCGCAAGGCGGTGGTCGGCAGCTTGATCGCCTGCTGGTTGCTGCGCTGCAAACCGGCAGGCAACACCGACACGGTGCTGCCCAGCGCCAGATCGCTGGTGGCGGGTAACGACGCCTTGACGGTGAAGGTGCGTGTCACCGGGTCGGCGCTGGCGGCCACCTCGCGTATCTTGGCGTTGTGTGAGCTGCTCGCCACCCAGCCACGCACGGCCACGCTGGCGCCCACCTGAATCCCGCCCAGTGTGTCCTCGGGCACGGCAAACACCACATCACGCGCACCGTCCTGTGCCAGCTGCACCACCGGCGTGCCTGCTGCCACCACCTGACCCACTTCGGCCTGTACCGCCGTCACCACACCGGGCCCATCGGCCACCAGGGTGGCGTAGGCCGCCTGGTTGGCCTGCGCCGAGAGTTGCGCCTGGGCGGTGTCCAGCTGCGCTTGTGCGGCTTTCAGGCTGGTGTCGCGGCGCTCCAACTCGGCCGCACTGATGAAGTTCTGTTCTTTGAGGGACTGGTAACGCTTGAAATCAGCCGCCGCCAGGTCGCGGTTGGTGCGGGCTGCTGACACCTGAGCGCGTGCCGCATCCGCCGCCAGTTTGAGGTCTTGCGGGTCCAGCTGGGCCAGCACCTGTCCGGCCTTGACACGCTGGCCGGGCTCTACGTTGCGACTGATCAGCTTGCCACCGACCCGAAAGCCCAGACGCGACTCCACACGGGCGCGCACCTCGCCCGCATAGTCCAGCCCGGCCACCAGCGGCTGGGCACCCACCGTCATCACCTTCACCGCACGCACCGGCTCCTCGGGGACCGCTGGTTTGGAGCAGGCCACCAGCAGCAGGCCCAAGGCTATAGTCAGGCTCAAACCCGGCCAACGGGTGGTGGATGCTTGCAAGGGCATAAGACGGTACTTTCAAAAAACAAACACACTACTGACCAATTGGTTATTAATTTTAGGCCATTGCACTGCCCTGTCAATTCATCAATTGCCCCGCCACCTCGCCCCACTGTGACGCCCTGAAACCGATCCCGCCATGAGCCCGTCAGCCCCCACACCCCCTGTCACCACCACACCGGCGCCGCAAGCCCTCACCCATTACGAGAACTTTCCGGTGGCCTCGCTGCTGTGTCCACCGCACCTGCGCCCGGCCATCACTGCCATCTACCACTTTGCCCGCACCGCCGATGATCTGGCCGATGAGGGTGAGGTCGATGTACGCACCCGCCTGGCTGACCTGCAGGCCTACCGTGCTGACCTGCTGGCCAGCACCTGCGGGCAAACCGACAGCGGCCGCTGGACGAACGTTTTTGCGCCTTTGCAACACATCGTGCAGACCCACCAGTTGCCGGTGCAGCTGCTCACTGACCTGCTCGACGCGTTTGAGCAGGATGTGCGTTACACCCACGAACAACGCCGCTACACCGATGAGCCCGAGCTGCTGGACTATTGCCGACGCTCGGCCAACCCGATCGGGCGGCTGCTGTTGCACCTGTATGGTGTGACAGACCCCCTGTCGCAGCAGCAAAGTGACCAGATTTGCAGCGCCTTGCAACTGATCAACTTCTGGCAGGATGTGTCGGTGGACGCCCAGCGCGGGCGCTGGTACATCACCCAGGCCGCGCTGGTCCGTTTTGGCCTGACCGAGGCCGACTTTTCGCCCGCCAGCCAGAACCCAAATGCTGCGCGTTTGATAGCTGACAATGTCCGCTCTGCGAGGGCTCTGATGCTCCAAGGTGCAGCACTCCCGATGAAGGTGCCGGGACGCGCGGGTTGGGAATTACGACTGGTGGTGCAAGGTGGGTTGCGCATCCTGGGCAAGATTGAGGCTTTGGGTTGTGTCACCTGGCAAAAACGGCCCAAGCTGGGTATTTGGGACGTGCCGGTGCTGCTTTGGCGGGCTGTTTGGATGAGATAAGAAATTGGCCTCTAGCCCTTATTTATAAAGGGCGAGTTGCTACTTATTTTGCACAACCTGTATTTCGCAGAGCCTATTCCACCACTGGCCAGCCGCCTGGTACGTCCTCCGTTTGGACACACGGCCAAATACGGCGGTTAAGCTCCTCTTTCCGCCCCGGCGGGGGTGGAAAGAGGCGGGGGAGATAGGGGGGGGATCAACGCGCGTAGCGAAACAACAAAGCAACGACCCAAGATGAAGTGTCATATTCATTGTCAATGGGTGCGGGCAGAACCAGCCGTATAAACTCAGCCCCAACCAACCAAACCCATGACTCCCCAAGACTACGTCCAGCAAAAGGCCGCCGCCTCCGGCAGCAGTTTTTATTACGCTTTTTTGTTCCTGCCACCGCCCCGGCGTGCCGCCATCACCGCGTTTTATGCGTTTTGCCGCGAAGTCGATGATGTGGTCGATGACGCCACCGACATCGGTGTGGCCGCCACCAAGCTCGCCTGGTGGCAACAAGAGGTGTCCAAATCTTTTGCTGGGCAAGCCAGCCACCCGGTGATGCAGGCGTTGATGCCGCTGACCCAGGAATTTGCAATTGAGCAGCGCCACCTGCAGGCGGTGATCGAAGGCTGCCAGATGGACCTGAACCAGACCCGCTACTTGGACTACCCCGGCCTCTCGCGTTACTGCCATCTGGTGGCCGGTGTGGTGGGTGAAGTGGCGGCGCAGATTTTTGGCCAGACCCAGGCACAGACCACGGCCTACGCCCACACCCTGGGCCAGGCGCTGCAGCTCACCAACATCATCCGCGACGTGGGTGAAGACGCGATGCGTGGCCGCATTTACCTGCCGGTCAACGAGTTGCAGCAGTTTGGCGTGACCGCACAAGAGATTTTGAACCGCAGCTATTCGGACCGTTTCACTGCTTTGATGCGTTTTCAAGCCCAGCGCGCACAAGGCCTGTACGACCAGGCTCTGACCCTGCTGCAGGCCGACGACCGGCGCGCCCAGAAGCCCGGCCTGATGATGGCCAGCATCTACCGCGCGCTGCTCGGTGAGATCGAGCGTGAAGAGTTCAAGGTGCTGCACCAACGCATCAGCCTGACCCCGTTGCGCAAGTTCTGGCTGGCCTGGCGCGTGCAGGCGCTGGGACGCATGTAACACCCTTGGTTGTGGCCGCAGGTTTGAACATTGCCGTGGTGGGCGCCGGCTGGGCTGGGCTGGCCGCTGCCGTGAACGCCACACAGGCGGGTCATACCACTACTGTTTTTGAAGCAGCTGAGACTGTGGGTGGAAGGGCCAGAGCCCTCAAAGCCACATTGCCCGATGGCACACCGGTGATTCTTGACAACGGCCAGCACATTCTGATTGGTGCGTATTCAGACACCCTGGCGCTGATGCGGCAGGTGGGTGTGGCGCCAGAGCAAACGCTGCTGGACCTGCCGATGCGCTTGCCGTTCCCCGATGGCCTGGGCATCCGTTTCCCCAAATGGCCAACACCACTCGACGCGCTCGGCGGCATCCTGGGAGCACGCGGCTGGTCGCTGGTCGACAAATGGTCGCTGTTGCGCGCCGCAGCAAGCTGGCAGCGCCAGGGTTTTGTCTGTGACGACGCGCTCAGTGTGGCCGCTTTGTGCCGCAGCCTCACACCCCGCATCCTGGCCGAACTGATCGAGCCGCTGTGTGTGTCGGCCCTCAACACACCGGCAGACCAGGCCAGTGGTCGCGTCTTTTTGCGGGTGTTGCGCGATGCCTTGTTTGGTGTGGCGGGTGGCTCCCATCTGTTACTGCCCACCACCGACCTGAGTGCCTTGTTGCCACAAGCTGCAGCCGATTGGCTGCAGCAACGCGGCGCTCAGGTGCTGTGCAAAGCGCGGGTGGAGGGCTTGCAGCGCTGCGGCACCCAGTGGCAGCTGGCAGGCACCGGTCTGGGCCCAGCGGCTGACAAGGGGTTTGACGCGGTGATCTGGGCCACTTCGGCCTCCAATGCGGCTCAGGCCCTTATGAAATATGGGCCAGATGCTCCTGAAAATATATCAAAGGCGGTGCTGAGCTGGGCCCAGACAGCGCAGGCCCTGCAGTTTGAGGCCATTGCCACGGTCTACGCCTGGTCGGCCAACGCGCACCTCAGCCAGCCCATGCTGGCGCTGCGCAGCAGTGCAACGTATCCAGCGCAGTTTGTGTTTGACCGCGCAGCACTGGGTGGCCCGAGAGGCTTGCTGGCCTTTGTGGTGAGTGCCGCCCAGGGCGACCGCGCCACGCTGCAGGCGCAGGTGCTGGCGCAAGCCAAGGCGCAGCTGGGACTGGACCTGTTGCCGGTGCTCACCGTGGTGGAAAAACGCGCCACTTTTGCCTGCACCCCCGGCTTGCAACGCCCGGCACAACACATTGCACCAGGGATCTTGGCCTGTGGCGACTATGTGGAAGGCCCCTACCCGGCCACGCTGGAAGGCGCCGTGCGCAGCGGCATCGCTGCTATCCAAGCACTGAGCCTGGGCGCCGTGGGCGCCTGAACACACACATTGGCCTCGTATGATGCGGCCATGAAACGGATTTTTGTCGCAGACACACCATGAAGCTGGCTTTCAAAATTTTTGCGGGCCTGTTGCTGGCCCTGCTCTTGGCGGCGCTGGCAGGTGGCTATTGGTACGTGTCCAACAAACAACCGCAACGCTCGGGTGAATTGACACTGAACCAGCTCAGCGCCCCGGTCACGGTGCGTTATGACGAACGTGGCATCCCGCACATCAAGGCGGCCAACGAAGCCGACCTGTACCGGGCACTTGGTTATGTGCACGCCCAGGACCGCCTGTTTCAGATGGAAATGGCACGCCGCCTGGCGCAAGGTGAACTGGCTGCGGTGCTGGGGCCGGATCTGGTCAAAGTCGATAAGCTGTTTCGCACCTTGCGCCTGCGTGAACACGCAGCCCAGGTGGTGGCCAAGCTCGACCAGAACAGCCCGGCCATCAAGGCACAGCTTGCTTACCTGGACGGCATCAACCAGTACCAGGCCAGCCACCCGGCGCCAATGGAGTTTGACTTGGTGGGTATCCCCAAGCGTCCGTTCACCCTGGCCGACACGGTGGCGGTCTCGGGTTACCTGGCCTACAGCTTTGCCGCCGCTTTCAAGACTGAACCGGTGTTGACCTATGTGCGCGACGAACTGGGGCCAGACTATCTGCGCATCTTTGACCTGGACTGGCATCCCCTGGGGGTGCTGAGCAAAGCCAACACCGCAAGCCTCCAACCCGACTGGCGGGCCCTGAACCAGTTGAGCCAGGCCGCCAACGAGGTGCATGAGGTGGCTGGTGTGCCGCTGTTTGAGGGCAGCAACGCCTGGGCCGTGTCGGGGCCCCGCACATCGAGTGGCAAACCGATGCTCGCGGGCGACCCGCACATCAACTTCAGCGTGCCCTCGGTCTGGTACGAGGCGCACCTGAGTGCACCTGGTTTTGAGCTGTATGGTCACTTCCAGGCCCTCAATGCCTCGGCCCTGATGGGCCACAACCGCCAATTCGTCTGGACACTGACCATGTTCCAGAACGACGACATGGACCTGGTCAAGTTGCGCACCAACCCCAACAACCCGAACCAGGTGGCCTACATGGGTGAATGGGTTGACCTGCAGACGACCCAGGAGACCATCCAGGTCAAGGACGGCAAACCGGTGACCCTGACCCTGCAACGCGCACCCCAAGGCCCGGTCATCACCAGCGCCTTTCGCGACAACCTGGGTGAGGGGCAGCCCGTGGCCATGTGGTGGACTTTTCTGGAAACCGAAAACCCGGTGCTGGATGCGTTCTACGAACTCAACCGCGCCGACACCCTGCCCAAGGCACGCGAAGCCGCCAGCAAAATCCACGCACCGGGTCTGAACATCGTCTGGGCCAATGCCAGTGGCAACATCGGCTGGTGGGCGGCCGCCAAGTTGGTGATCCGCCCGCAGGGTGTGCAGCCGATGTTCCTGCTGGACGGCGAAGAGGAAGAGTCGGACAAGCTGGGCTTTTACCGCTTCAGCGACAACCCGCAGGAAGAAAACCCGGCGCGTGGTTACATCGTCTCGGCCAACCAGCAGCCGCTGGCCACAAGTGGCCTGCCGGTGGCAGGTTATTACAACGCCTATGACCGCGCCCAGGCGCTTGAAGACCGCCTGGGTGATGACAAGATCCAGTGGAACGCGCTCAACACCCAGTCCCTGCAACTCAGCACCCAGACCGCCTACTACTGGCGGGTGCTCAAGCCCCTGCTGCCGCTGCTCAGCGAGGTGGTGCGTGACCCGATGGAGCGCTCGGTGTTTGACAGCCTGACGGTCTGGGATGGGCAATACACCCCGTTCAACATCCCACCCACGGTGTTCACCCAGCTCCTGTACGAGCTGACCCAAGCGGCACTGGCCGACGAACTCGGCGAGATGCAGTTCAAGAACCTGCTGAGCACCCGGGCGCTGGACCTGGCCCTGCCCCGCCTGGCGCAAGACGAGGATTCCCCTTGGTGGGACAACATCAACACCAAAAAGGTCGAGACCCAACAGGACATTGTGCGCATCGCCTGGCGCGCCACCATGGCCCACCTGAAGGCCACTCTGGGCAACAGTCCCAACGACTGGGGCTGGGGGCGTGCCCACACCCTCACCCACAGACACCCGCTGGCGGTCCAACAACCGTTGAGCTGGCTACTCAATGTCGGGCCGTTTGAGGTGGGTGGTGCACGCGAGGTGCCCAACAACCTGTCACAAGCCATCAGCCCGGCCCCCTGGCAGGTGGTGTATGGCCCCTCCACCCGACGCATCATTGACTTTGCCGACCCTGGTCAGGCCCGTGGCATCAACCCGGTGGGCCAAAGTGGTGTGCCGTTTGACCGCCATTACCAGGACCAGGCCGCCGCCTACGCCGTGGGTGGCTACATGCAGGAATACCTCAACGAGTCCGACGTGGCCATCAACACCCGCAGCACCTTGCGCTTTTTGCCGAGCCGGCGCTAAGCTGGGCCGCATCACCTGCCGTCTGCGTCTCAAAAACACCACATGACCTACGGCGTGCCGCCGTGGGTGAAAATGCAGCAATGTCTCTTTTTCTTCCCCCTTACGCCGCCGAGCCGCCTTTCGCCCATGGACAGGCGCCACGGACCGGTGTTTTGTACTGCAATCTGGGCACCCCAGACACCCCGACCACCCCGGATGTCCGACGTTTTCTGGCCGAGTTCCTGAGTGACCCCCGTGTGGTCGAAATCCCGCGCCTGATCTGGCTGGTGTTGCTGTACGGTGTGGTGTTGCGGGTGCGGCCAGCCCAGTCGGCGGCGAAATACGCCAGCATCTGGAGCGCAGAGGGCTCGCCCCTGAAAGTCTGGACCGAAAGGCAGACCCGCGCCCTGCAAGCCTGGCTGACACAACGCAAACACCAGGTGCTGGTACGGTATGCGATGCGCTACGGCAGCAGCTCCATCCCGAGCCAGCTCGATGCCCTCAAGGCCGAAGGCGCCACCCGGGTGCTGATCGTGCCAGCTTACCCGCAGTACTCAGCCACCACCACCGCCAGCCTGTGGGATGCGGTCTACAAATGGGCCGCCACGGTGCGCAGCATCCCCGAATTGCGCTTCATCAACCACTACCACGACGACCCGCACTACATCGCGGCACTGGCATCAAGGGTGTCGCACCACTGGTTGGCGCATGGCCGCCCGGATGTGCTGGTGATGAGTTTCCATGGGGTGCCAGAGCGCACGCTGCACCTGGGCGACCCCTACCACTGCGAGTGTTTCAAAACCGCCCGTCTGCTGGCAGAACAACTGGGCCTGAACGCCAGTGAGTTCAAAGTGACCTTCCAGTCCCGCCTGGGCCGCGCCAAATGGTTGGAACCTTATACCGAACCGACCCTGATCGAGATGGGCAAAGCGGGTGTCAAACGGGTGGATGTGGTGTGCCCGGCCTTCACCAGCGACTGCCTGGAAACCCTGGAAGAGATCAACCAGGAGGCCCGCGAGGCCTTCCTGCATGCGGGTGGCCAGAGTTTTCACTACATCCCCTGCCTCAACGACGACGAGGCCTGGATTGCGGCTTTGGGCGAGATCACCCAGCAACACCTGATGGGCTGGCCTACGCAGTCCCTGCCCGACCCACAAGCACTGGCCGCATCCAAGGCCGCTGCGCACGCACTGGGTGCCGAGGTCTAGGTCCGCTGCAAAATCACCCGGATCGTGATCCGGGCCTCACCGCACCATCACGCCAGAGAGCTGCTGCATGATCTCGCGCCCAATGGCCATCAAAGGCACGGTTTTCTCAACACCCCCACGTTTGACCGCCTCCTTGGGCATGCCGTAGACCACACAACTGGCCTCATCCTGCGCCACCGTGCGGGCACCCGCTTTGCGCATCTCGGCCAGACCTGCGGCACCATCGTCCCCCATACCGGTCATGATCACACCCAGGGCATTGGCCCCGGCACACTTGGCCACCGAGCGGAACAACACATCAACCGACGGGCGATGCCGATTGACCAGTGGCCCGTCCATCACCTCCACGTAATACTGGGCACCGGTACGGCGCAGCAGCATGTGTTTGCCACCTGGCGCAATCAGGGCGCGGCTGTTGACCACGCGGTCGTTGTTCTGCGCCTCTTTCACCTCGATCTGGCACAGGCTGTTGAGCCGCTGGGCAAAGGCCGCCGTGAATTTCTCCGGCATGTGTTGCACGATCACCATGCCCGGCGTCACACGCGGCAGGCTGGTCAACACCACCTCCAGCGCCTGGGTGCCACCGGTTGAGGTGCCCAGCGCCACCACCCGATCAGTTGTCTGGATCATGGCCACTTGTTTGTCCGCCGCTGGCATGATCACATCGGCGGTGTTCTTGACCGACACATGCAGCGCCTTCACATTGGCCTTGGCTGCCGCCTTGACTGCCGTCACCATGTCTTCACTGGCGTCTTCCAGAAACTGCTTGAGACCAATCTTGGGCTTGGCGATGATGGCCACCGCACCAGCGGCCAAAGCCGCCATCGAGGTTTTGGCACCCGACTCCACCAGGGTGGAGCAGATCACCACCGGGGTGGGTCGTTCGGTCATCACCATTTTCAGGAAGGTGATGCCGTCCATGCGTGGCATCTCGATGTCGAGCACGATCACATCGGGCCACTGCACCTTCATACGCGCCATGGCCAGGATCGGGTCCGCCACCGCCGCGATGACCTCGATCTCGGGGTCTTGCGCCAACTGGCTGGCAACCACCTGGCGCACCACCGCAGAATCATCCACCACCAACACCTTGATGCGACTCATCACGCACTTCCTCCAGCGGCATATTCTGCGGCGATCTCCAGCTGAGAAGGCCGGATCTGGCGCGCCCAGACATCCCCGTTGCTGACATTAAAAATAATCTGCCGATGGCCCACGCCATACAGACTCTCGGTCACCACCTCAATACCCTCATTTTGCAGCAACAAACGTGCGGCCTCGCCGTTGCGCTGCCCCACGGTGATGGCACTGGCTCGCACCTGGTCTGGAAACATGTTGCCACCCCCAAAAATCTTGGCCTGACACTGTCGGGGGTTGATGCCTGCAGCTTTCAAGTCCTTGATCATCCAGCGCAAGGCCTCATCCCCATAACGACCGTCCAGCACATTTTCATGTACCGCCACACTGCGGGTAGGTAACAAAAAATGCGACATGCTGCCGACATGCTCAAACGGATGCCACAGGGTGATGGACACACACGAGCCCAAAATGGTGCGAATCTGAAAGCTGGCGTCCCCCACAAACAGCTCACCCGGCTGCAGGAAGATGTCCATCAGGTCTTTCAGGCGCGTCACCTCAGACTCCTTTGCGGTAAATCGCTGGCGCCACCATCGTCACCGCCTGGGTGATGTCATTGAGGCTCTCGGAGTGCCCGACACAAAAGTAACCACCCGGCTTGAGGGTGGCAATCACCCTTGCCACCACATCACGCTTGGTGTCGTTGTTGAAATAAATCATCACGTTGCGCAAGAACACCACATCAAACTGTCCCAGCTCGGGCAGTGCCGCGTTCAGATTGACCTGGCGAAATGTCACCTTGCTGCGCAGGCCACGCTCCACCAGAAAATACCCATCATAGGGGCCTCCCCCTTTTCGGCAAAAGCGCCGCAGATACTCCGGCGGGATGTGTCGGCCACGCTCCATCGGGTACAGGGCACGGCGTGCGCCGTCAATCACGCGGGTGCTGATGTCACTGCCCAAAATCTCCCACGGGGTGGTCTGTATACAGTCAGCCAGCACCATGGCCATGCTGTAGGCTTCCTCCCCACTGGAGCTGGCCGCACTCCAGACCCGAAACGGTTGGGGCCGGCTGCGCTCTTTCAAAGCCTGGCTGCGCAAAAAATCAAAGTGTTTGGGTTCGCGGAAAAAGTAGGTTTCGTTGGTGGTCAACAGGTCGACCGCCATCTGCACCTCTGCCGGATACTGACCCGACTTGAGCAGCTTGAAATACGCGCCAAAGCTGCTGAGCTCATGCGCGGCCAGGCGTTTGCCCAGCCGCCCTGTCACCAGCGCCTTTTTGGCGTCCCCCATGGTGATGCCGGCCGCGTCAAAGATAAAACGCTGAAACTGGGCAAACTCGGCGTCAGAAATGGAGACAAGCTGCACGATCAATCCTTGGGCAATTTTTAATGGTTTTTGCCTCTAGCCCTTAATATAAAAGGGATAGCAGCTATTAAATTCATACCAATCCACCAACCTCCCTGCTCCCCTGGGCTCTGGCCCAGCCACCCAGCTCAGCCCGCAGCGTTTGCCAACTGCCCCATCTGGCTGATCTCCTGCATCGACAACACATGGTTGACGTTGAGCAAAATCACAAACTTGCCGTTGACCTTGGCAATGCCTTCGATGAAGTCCGGGCGGATCTTGGCGCCAAAACTCGGTGCCGGTTCAATCTCACTGGTGGGGATCTCCAGCACCGCCTGCACCGAGTCCACCACCACCCCCATGGCATGTTGTTCTCCCTCCTCGTTGGGCACCTCCACAATCACGATGCAGGTGCTCTTGATCACCGGTGTGCTGGGTTTGCCAAAGCGGTTGGACAAGTCCATCACCGGCACCACCGCACCACGCAGGTTGATCACCCCGCGAATACACGCGGGCATCATCGGCACCTCGGTCAGGTTGGCATACCAAATGATCTCTTTGATACAAAGGATGCCAATCGAGAACATCTCACCACCGAGCATGAAGGTGAGGTATTGCTTCTCCTCCACCACACTCTGGCTGGCCCCGGGCTTGGAGGGGTCCGCTTTGGCCACTGTGTTCATGTCCGGCTCCTGTCAAAACTTGGTGAAGTGGGCTTCATCCAGATCGTCTGCATCACTCGTGCTGTGACTGTGGCTCAGTCGGACCACTGCCGGTTTATGGGCCAATTTGCTGTTGGCGCTGCTTTTGCGCACCTGTGAACGTACCACCCGCCCCTGGGGGGCACCATCAAGCTTGAAGAAGGACATGGTTTGCTGCAGTTGCTCAGCCTGACCACTCATTTCCTCTGAGGTGGCCGCCAACTCTTCGGAGCTGGAGGCGTTTTGCTGAGTGGTGGTGCTCAGCTGGCTGACCGCCGAGTTGATCTGGCCCACACCGCTGCTTTGCTCGGTGGATGCCGCCGTGATCTCTTGCACCAAGTCACTGGTTTTGCGAATATTAGGCACAATTTCGGCCAGCAAACGCCCAGCTTTTTCGGCCAGCTCCACACTGCTGCCCGCCACCTCACCAATCTCCTGGGCGGCAATCTGGCTGCGTTCGGCCAGTTTGCGCACCTCGGCGGCGACCACGGCAAAACCCTTGCCATGTTCACCGGCCCGGGCGGCTTCAATCGCGGCGTTCAGGGCCAGCAGGTTGGTCTGCGCGGCGATGTCGTCAATGATGCCGATCTTCTGGGCAATCTGCTTCATGGCCGTGACCGTGGCTTCCACCGCCTCGCCACCATCCGCCGCGTCCTTGGCGGCCTTGCTGGCCATGCCGTCGGTGATCTTGGCGTTTTCGGTGTTCTGGGCGATGCTGCTGGTCATCTGCTCAATGCTGGCCGAGGTTTCTTCGACACCGGCTGCTTGTTCGCTGGCGGCCTGGCTCAGGCTCTGGGCGGTGGCGCTCACTTCTTCCGAGGCGCTGGCCAGGGCTTGGGCACCGCTGTTGACATCGGTCACCACTTCGACCAGCTTCTTCTGCATGTTGGTCATGGCCGATTTCAGCTCGTCCCAGGTGCCGGCGTAGTTTTTCTTCATCGACACGGTCAGGTCGCCGCCTTCCAGGGCGCCCAAAACTTCTCGCAGCTCTTGCACCGGGCTGTTGACCGCCACCATCACGGCATTGAGGCCTTCCACCACTTTGCGGAAGTCGCCCTGGTGTTGGGTGGCATCGGCGCGCACAGCCAGGTCACCATCCACCGTGGCTTTGGCCAGCAACATGCCGTCGGCCACCAGCGCGTTCACGGCCTTGATCACGTCAATCAACGCCTTGGCCAGCATGTCGCCTTCACTGCGCACCGTCACTTGCGCGGTCAGGTCACCCTTGGAGATGGCTTGCGCCGCGGCGGCTTGGGCGTTGGTGGCGTCGATCAGCGCGTTCAGGTTGTTTTTGATGATGTTGTAGTCGCCGCTGTAGGCTGCAGTGATCTTCGGGGGCATGTCGCCCTTGGAGATGCGCTCGACATAGTCGGCGGTCACGTTCAGGGGGTTGACGATGTTGGTGACGGTCTCGTTGACACCCAGTACCAGCTTGTTCCAGCCGCCGACAAACTTGGTGGCATCGGCCCGCTTTTCCAGCTCGCCGTTGGCTGCGCCTTGAATGATGATGTCGATCTGCGCCAGCAGTTCGCTCATCATCTTGACCATGGCATTGAGGTTGTTCTTGATCAGGTTGAAGTCACCGTTGTAGTTGTCGGTGATCACGGGTGGAATCACGCCCTTGGAGATGTCGTCCACATACTTGGCCGTCACATTCAGCGGGCCGATCACGGCGTCCAGCGTGCCATTGACACCTGAAATAATCTTTTGGAAGTCGCCCTGGTGTTTGGAAGCATCGGCGCGGGTGGCGAGTTTGCCTTCCACCGCGGCTTTGGAGAGCATGTTGGCATCGGCGATCATGGCTTGCACGGCGGTTTGCATGGCCCCCACGGACTGGGCCAGGGCACCGATCTCGTCTTTGTTGGTGATGTCGAGTTTGAAGTCAAAGTTACCAGCCGCCATCTTTTCAGCACCTTCCATCAGCTTGCGGGTGGGGCCGGTGATGCTGCGGGTGATGATCCAACCCGCCAGCACGGCCAGGATGCCCGCCACAATGGCAAGGATGATCACCAGGTTGGCAGACGACTTGGCCAGCTCATCGGCTGCTTTGCCCTCTGTGACCATCATTTCGTCCTGAAAATCGATGAGCTTGCGGGTGGCGCTGATGTACTGTGCATAGTTCTTGGCCAAATCACCAAACAAAAGCACCTGGGCTTGCGCGTTGTCATTCGCAGCGATCAGCTCGAGGTATTTGTCCAAAACAGCAACATAGTCACTGCGGGCAGTGGTCATGTCCGACAGGATTTTTTTACCTTCCACCGACTTGACAGTTTCTTCAAGCTTGCCCACGTTGTCCGAAATGATTTTGCGATGCGCCGTCATCTCGACAAGGAGCTTTTGACGTTCACCCTGATCAGCCCGGAGCAGCAGGTTGCGGTTGACGAGGGCCACGTTGTTGACCGCGCGAATGATGTCAATGGCTTGTATTGCCTTCGGGTAGCGATCGTTGACCACTTTGTCAATGCCCTCGTTCAGCGCCCCCAATCGGTTGTAGCTGATGGCTGATACAACGATCAGCAGGATCAATGTCACCGCAAAGCCGATGGCCAGCCGCACACCAATTTTCATATTCGCAAACATGTCAAACCCCTTAAAAAACTGAACAACTCAAACCGCTGACCGGACTCAACCCACCACGGCGCGCTCTGGCGGTGCCTGGCCACTCTTGCTCATGGCCTGGCGTACCAAGGCTGGCACATCCAGAATCAAAGCCACATCGCCGCTGCCCAGGATGGTGGAGCCGCTGATGCATTTGCTTTGCGCAAACATCTGCCCCAGCGGTTTGATCACCGTCTGGAACTCGCCCAACAGGGTGTCCACCACCAGCCCGGCTTTTTGCCCGGCGTGTTTGAGCACCACAATGTTTTCACCCTTGGCCGGTTTGCCCGGCACCGAGAACAACTCACGAATCCGGATGAAGGGCAACACCTCGCCGCGCAGGTTGGTGTAGTCATGGCCTGGTTCGGCGCTGTAGGCCACACACTCTTCGATCATGTCCAGCGGAATCGCATACACCTTCTTGTCCACACCCACCAGGAAACCATCGATGATCGCCAAGGTCAGCGGCAGGCGTACCGTGACTGTGGTGCCCACACCCTCGGTGCTGCTGATGCCCACGGTGCCGCGCAGCGCCGTGATGTTGCGTTTGACCACATCCAGCCCCACACCGCGACCCGAGAGGTTGGTCACTTTGTCGGCGGTAGAAAAACCAGGCTCGAAAATCAGCCCAAACACCTCTTCGTCGCTGAGGTGGTGATTCACATCCACCAAACCGCGCTCGATGGCTTTGGCCAGAATTTTGTCGCGCTTTAAACCACCACCGTCGTCTTCAACACTGATGACGATGGCGCCCGAGTCGTGGTAGGCGTTGAGCTTCAGAATGCCTTGTGCCGGTTTGCCTGCGGCAGCTCGCAGCTCGGCAGCCTCAATACCGTGGTCCATAGAGTTGCGTACCAGGTGCATCAGCGGGTCGCCAATTTTCTCGACCACGGTTTTGTCAAGCTCGGTGTCTTCGCCGGCAATCACAAGAGCGATGTCTTTGCCAAGCTCGCGTGACACATCGTGCACCACCCGCTGGAAGCGGTTGAAGGTGGCACCAATACGCACCATGCGCAACTGCAGGGCACTGTCGCGCACCTCTTCGACCAGCGTGGCCAACTTCGAGGTAGCCTCAGTGAGCTCGATCACCCGGGAGCGGTGTGCAATCGTGTTGACGCTGGCACCAGCGATGATCAACTCACCCACCAGGTTGATCAACTTGTCAAGCTTGTCGGCATCAATACGGATCGAACGGCTCTCAGAGCCACCCGTGTCTTTGACTTGTTTTTGCTTGCTCAAGGCGGCATCCAGCACCTCGGCTTGTATCGAACCCTGTTCAACCAGAATGCTGCCAATCGGCTTGCCGGGCACATCGACCTGGGTGTCGAGTGCCATGTCCAGCTCTTGTGCAGTGAGTGTGCCGCAGCGCATCAGCATTTCACCCAGCCGGGTGACCTCGCCGTCCTGCTGGTTGATCAGATTGACGTACTCGGAGATGTGGCTGTGCGGCGGCAGGATCACCAAGCGGCAGTCGTCACGCACAAATTCAAACACCCGTTCAATGGCTGCCTTGTCCACCTCGGACTGAAAGGCCAGCTCAAACCCCAGGTAACACAGCTCGGGGTCCATGTGCTCGGCGTCCGGCAGGCCATCTGTGACGGTTTCAATCGCCACCACCCGGCCCATGGTGCCCAGGTAGCGGATGAAGGAAAGCGGGTCCATGCCATTGCGCAGCACATCCGGGCCGAAGCGCACCGAGATGTGCCAGTGGTCGGCGTTGGCGGTGTCGCCGTGGATGCGCTGCACCTGCTCGGTATCGGCGGTGGGCATCTGGCGCGACGGGTCCGGCGCGTTCTGCGCCTGTGCTGCGGCTTTGGCCGCGTCCAGGAAAGCGCGCAACTGGGTGACCAGTGGCTCACCCGCTGCCAGCAGCTCGGGCGTGCCCGCCAGTTGACCAGCGGCCACGCCATCGATCAGTGAGCCGATGTGGTCGCTGCAACCGAGCAGCAACACCACCAGTTTGTCGGACAGCGCGATCTGGTCGGCGCGCACCTTGTCCAGAACACTTTCCACCACATGGGTGAAGGCCACCACGTGGTCCAGGCTGAACAGGCCACTTGACCCCTTGATGGTGTGGGCCGCGCGAAAGATGGCGTTGACCATCTCGGTTTTGTCGTCGGCGCCTTCCAGGGCCAGCAGCGCGGCCTCCATGTCTTCCAGCAGCTCACGGCTTTCGACAATGAACAGCTCCAGTGCGTCATCCATGTCCATGTCAGCTCCTTGTGCCAACCGCAGGGGCAGGCAAATCCGTCACCATATGGTCATCAAAATAGGCTGCCACATTGAGCAACTCAAACACGTCCAGCACCGCCGGACTGTGGCCGGTGAACTGCAGCTCACGTCCCTGCGCCAATGCGGCCTTTTTTGCCAACATCAGCAACTGCAAACCAGCGGTGTCCAACTCGGTCACAGCGGAGAGATCAATCTCGGTGGCAACAACTGCGTCCAGCAGCAAGGGCTTGAGTTCCGCAGCGCGGAAGATGGTGAGCTCACCCTCCATCTTCAGGACGGTGGGCGCACTCATGGCAGGCACAACCTTTGTACGGCATCCACCAACCGCTCTGGCTGGAACGGCTTGACCACCCAGGCACGGGCCCCGGCTGACTGGCCTTCGCGTTTTTTGGACTCATCTGACTCGGTGGTCAACATGATCACCGGGGTGAACTTGTAGGCAGGCATCTGCTTGACCGACTTCAGGAAGGTGATGCCGTCCATATTGGGCATGTTCACATCGCTGATGATCAAGTGCACCTTCTGCCCGGTGAGTTTGGCCAAGGCGTCCCGGCCATCTGCCCCTTCGAGCACGTCGTAACCCGCGCCCTTGAGCGCAATACTGACCACCCGTCTCATGGAGGCGGAGTCGTCAACAATCATGATGGTCTTGGCCATGGTATTTCCTCTAGAAAAAACTGATGTCGGTGGCGTTGCTCTGAACCACCTTGCCCCCGGCATGGATGACGTGCTGATCCGCCATCACATAGGTCTTCTTCATCTCCACCAAAGTGTCCTGCGCGTTGGGGGCGGTCAGCACACCGGTCTGGGCATACGCCAACTGGGTTTCCTGCAACACCGCCGGCAGGCGTTCGATGTTTTTGATCACCTGCGTCAGGATCTGGCTCACCCGATCCTGAAACTGCAGCTGCACCAAGGCCTCGTTCACCTCGGACTGGATGCTCAGACTCTCTCCCTGCAACACATCACGGGACCTCTGAAACGCCTCGGTGATGCCTTTGAAGTCGGTGATCACGCGGTCAATGGTGGCGTGGGCCGATTCGAGTGAGCCGTCTTCTGCCACCACCGACTCACGCACGGTGCTGCAGGTGTCCACAATCGCGGTACTGATCACTTTGACTTTCTCGGCAATCTTGCGCCCGGTCTCGCCCGACTGGTTGGACAACATACGAAACTCTTTGGCCACCACCGCAAAACCACGCCCCAGGTCACCCGCCCGGGCAGCCTCAATCGCTGCATTGAGCGCCAGCAGATTGGTCTGCTGGGCAATGCGGGCCACGTCGGCCGCCATGTCTTGCATTTCGACCACAAACTGGTCGAGTTGCTGAACTTTGGCCAGCATCTGCTCCATATTTCCCATGGTGGACTTCTGCACCTCAATCAGCGCACTCAGGTCTTGCTGAGCTTTGGCAAACAGGGCCAGCAAGCCACCCCCACCTTCCATGCCATCGGTTTCTTGTGTCGCCGTGCGCAAGGCCACGTCGAGTTTGTCAACAATGCCACCAAAGCGTTCAGACAGGGCATTGACGGCCACCTCCATTTGCGCGCGGGATGACTCAATGTGGCCGTTCCAGACCGGCACCACGTCCGCACTGTAGGTGCTCTGTCCGACCAAATAGTCGGCAACCGCCTGATGCAGGGCCGCCTCCTTTTGGGCCAACAACCACGTGATGACGCCACCACCGGCCAACAGCAAACCGGCCAGCGCCACGGACAACAGGCTGGCTTGGCCAACCCACAACAGCGCCAGCACAGCCAAACCACCCCAGAGCAGCGGAAGATACTTGTGTGCACCTTGAGTTGGCAAACGTGTCATGAAGAGACCCCCTTTGGCGAGGCTGCCAGGCCAGCAAGGATGGGCAGCAGTTCGCTCACAAAATTGGACTTGCTCACCAGCCCCAGGCTGCCCAGGGATTCGGCCGCAAGGCGGTAAGACTCGTTGTCATGCATCGACAAAAACAACACCTGCGGCGCACGCGGCCACACTTGCATGGCTTTGGCCACCTCCAGCCCACTCAGGCCTGACATCACGATGTCAAGCAGCACCAGATCCGGCTGCAGCTGCTGTGCCAGTGCCAGCGCTTGAACACCGTCATGCGCCTCAGCCAAAACGCTGGTATTGGATATTAGCCTGAGTGATTTCTTGACGGACGCCAAAAAAGTCAGGTTATCGTCTACCAGCAGAATCTGCAGCGTCATAAAAGGCTCCGCTGCAGGTGGGCAACAAGCAGCCGCATGCTGCAAAGCGCTGGTGCCAGTGTCATAGCCAGATGATTCAACATAAGCAGCAATGTAGAGACAGCCGCAACCAGGCGGTATCAGTACAACACCCTAGTCTGGCGGGGAAAACACCTGAGCAAAAAACTCCACAGAAAAAGCGGCACCAGGCCCGGTGTCAATCGTGAGCTGGCCACCGAGCTGGCGTGCCAGGTCGGACACCAGTTGCAGGCCCAGTGACAAAGAACGGCGCGCCTCAAAGTCTGGCGGCAGGCCGACCCCGGTGTCAGACACCGACAGACACCACCAGCCCGCACGATCCGCAGGCTGCAGGCTCACTGTCACCTGCCCGGCTTGACCGCGCACAAAAGCATGTTTGAGGCAGTTCGACAGCAACTCATTCACAAGCAGACCACAAGGGGTGGCCTGGTCCATGCCGACATGCACCTCGGCCAACACCAACACCAGCCGGACATCACCGACCACCCCGGCCTGACTCCGAAACGCCTGCGTAGCCAGCTGCCGCAGGTAGGCGCCCAGCTCAACTGAGGCAAAGGTACCAGACCGGTACAGGCTCTCGTGCAACAAGGCCATGCTGTAGATGCGGCCCTGCATGTCCTTGAGCACAGCCCGGGTGTGGGGTTCATCGCTGCGACCCGCCTCCAAGCGCAGCAGGCTGGTGATGATCTGCAAGTTGTTCTTGACCCGGTGATGCACCTCGTGCAACAAGGCCACCTTGTCTTTGAGCGAGGCTTGTAACGCCAAGTCCGCCTGTTTGCGCTGGGTGATGTTGTCCTTGATGGCCACGTAATGGCTGGTCTGCCCCTGGGCATCGAGCACCGGGGCAATCACCGCATGCTCAATGAACAACTCGCCGCTTTTTGTGCGGTTGTGAAGTTCACCCTGCCACACGCCGCCCCGGACCAGGGTCTCCCACAAGGCCACATACTGCTCTGGGGGCGTTTGACCGGACTGCAGAAAACGCGGGTTTTTACCAAGCACCTCCTCCAGGCTGTAACCCGTCAGGTGACTGAAGGTGGGATTGACGTAAAGGATATTGGCATGCAGATCGGTGATCAGAATCGACACTGGCGCCTGCTCCACCGAGCGCGACAACTGGCGCAAGCGCTCATCGGCCGCCTTGCGTTCGGTGATGTCAGTGATGAAACCGTGCCACTGGATCGAGCCATCCGCCAGTTGCTCAGGCAGAGAGTCCCCAAACAACCAGCGTACCGTACCGTCGTCAAAGCTGACGCGGTACTCCTGCTGCCAGGGTGTCAGGTGCCGAGCTGATTGCTCAATGGAGTCAAGGACCTGTTGCTGATCCTCAGGATGATGTTTGTCAAAAAGCACCGAGGCATCCAGCTGGGCCTCCTGTGCGCTCACCCGGTAGATGTCCGAGACTGCATCGCTGACAAAAGGCACGGCGGAGCTGCCATCGGGTCGCCGAACAAACTGGTAAACCATGCCCGGCACACTGTTGGCGAGTTTCTGCAAACGCTGCAAAGCCTCGTCGCGGGCGGCACTTGCCCGTCGCTGACCCGTGATGTCGAGTGCAATCCAGAGGGAGGTGCCCTTTGTGTTGGCCAGCATGGAACCACTGAGCTCAACCCACATGCGGGAGCCATCACTTCGGACAAGTTCGGTCTGCGTGCGATAGATCTTGCCATCCAACAGCATGCCATAGGCCTGGTCGCCAAATGCTTGGTAGTCCTGCTCGCTGGCGTAATAACGGCGCATGGCTGTTCCTGCCATCTCACCGGCCCCATAACCCAGCATGCGCTCGATGGCCGGATTGACCCAGACAAGCACCCTGTTGTGGACCTTGGCAATCCCCACCATCTCGTTGTCTAGCATGGCTTTTTGTTCGGCCAAAGCACGCTCCAGGCTCTGCCGGGTCTGCTCCAGAACCTTGACCGAATGCCAAAGGGAGCGGTTTTTTGCCCGAACCGTCTGGCGCAAGACCACATTCCACGCCACCAGCAGCAGCGCGAGTACACCCACCGCCAACGCGGCGTCTGCGGCATAACGTGCATACGGCGAAACCAGCACATCAGCCACGCTGGCCCCCAGCCATTTGCGGTCAATCTGCTGCAACTCGGCCTCGCTGATGCGATCAAAACCGGCCTGTACCAGGGCGAGCAAGGCGGTATCACCCCGGTGAACCGCCCAGTGCAACTCCCCCTCTGCGATCGGCTCTGAAAAGCGGAAACTGTCGGCCAGATTGCGATGGTTCAGCAGATAAGCCGCAGAGGGCATATCCATACAAAAGACCCGCACCTCGCCGGCCTCGGCCGCTGTGATCAGGTCCGAGTAGCTGAGGAAGCGCTTGACCGAGTCCACGCCCTTGGACTGCAGCAGGTCGATGCAGGCATCTCCATCCATGGCCCCCACGTTGAATCCGCGAGCCGAGGTGATATCCACCACACCACTGATGCTGTGGTGAAAAAACAAGGCCACTTTGACACGGGCATAGGGCCGACCAAAGTCATACAGCTCCTGGCGCTCGGCTGTTTTGAACGGTGTGTCGATCACATCGGCCAATTCGGCCTGCATGATGCGCTGGGCCTGCGCCCAGTGCTGGGCCCGGAGGTTGACCGAGATGCCGGTGTGCGCCTGCCACAGCGCCCAGCGGTCTTTCAAACTGCCTTGCAGTTCACCCTTGGCATCACGAAAAAGATAAGGCGGATAGTCGTCGTTGACCACCACGGTGATCGACTCAGGAGGCGGCATGGGCTGCGTCTGGGCTGGGGCCAGTCCAGCCAAGCAGCACATCAAGAGCAACAGAAGGTAGCGCAAATCGCTCATCAAACAATAGCTATCAGCCCTTATTCAATAAGGGCTTGATGCGCTTTTATCATATGAATTTCAAAAGACAGCAGCGCCTCGGGCGGCATCGGCCGACCATACAGATAACCCTGGAAAGCATCACAACCGATCCCTGCCAGGAAATCACGCTGCCCCAGTGTTTCCACCCCTTCGGCGATCACCTGCATGCCCAGATTGTGGCCCAGCGCCACAATGGTCTGGCAGATCATCGCGTCATCCGGATCGGCCAGCAGATCACGCACAAAAGACTGGTCGATCTTGAGCTGGTTCATCGGCAGGCGTTTCAAGTGGGTGAGTGAGGAGTAACCGGTGCCAAAGTCGTCCAAGGAGAAACTCACCCCCAAGTCCTGGATGCAACGCATTTTGTCGATCACCTGCGGCAGGTCGTCAATCAGCATGCTCTCTGTGAGTTCCAGCTTGAGATGGCTGGCATCGATGCCGTTGCGTGCCACCGCCTGCGCCACAGTGTGGACAAAATCATCCTGCGCAAACTGCAGGGCACTGACATTCACCGCCATCGTCCAGTTGGCAGTGTGTGACTGCGTGGCCCACAACCTGAGTTGTTGGCAGGCCGCATCCAGCACCCAATGGCCCAGCGGCAGGATCAGCCCGGTGTCCTCTGCCACCTCAATGAACTGGCCGGGCATCATCAAGCCGCAGACCGGATGTTGCCAACGCACCAGTGCCTCCACACCCCGGGGTTTGCCGTGTGCATCCACCTGCAGCTGGTAGTGCAGCACAAATTCCTGCTGGTCCAGACCACGCTGGATGTCTTTTTCCAGCGCCATGCGGGCCACCGCCAAGGCCTGCAGGTCGGGGTCAAAAAAGCGCACGGTCTTGCGCCCGGCCGATTTGGCCTGGTACATCGCAGCATCGGCCATCTTCACCAAGCCATCAAAACCAACAGCGTGTTTGTCAAACATCACAATGCCCAGGCTGGCCGAACTGAGGTAAGGGCGTCCCGCCAGTTCATAGGGTTGGCTCAGCGCGTGCAGGATTTTTTGCGCCACCGCCTCGGCATGGATGGCGGCGGGCTGCGCACTCACACCCAAGGCTTCGAGCATGACCATGAACTCGTCCCCACCGAGGTGCGCCACGGTGTCTTCCTCGCGCACACAGGCCAGCAAGCGCCCGCCCGTCTGGCGCAGCAGTTCATCTCCAAACGCGGGCCCCAAGGTATCGTTGATGCGACGGAAACGGTCCAGGTCGAGCAAAATCAAGGCACCACGCTGGCCTGAACGGGCGGCCGAGACCACCGCCTGCTGCAACCGGTCCAGCAAACACCTGCGGTTGGGCAGTCCGGTGAGTTCGTCAAAAAAAGCCAGGTTCTCGATGGTCTGCTCGGCCTGGCGGCGCATGCTGATGTCTGACAGGATCACGATGTAAGACAACTGGGCTGCCACCACAATGCGCGACACCGTGACCTGCAGCGGGAAAGTGCGGCCGTCCTTGCGCAGCCCCTCCACCTCGCGCTCATGGCAGATCACCCGGTTGACCAGCTCCGAGGCATCCTGCTGCATGAACCGGTTGTGGCCGTCACGCCAACTCTCAGGGATCAGCATGGCCAGGTTCTGGCCCACCATCTCTTCGGTCGTGTAACCAAAAATCTCACAAGCCCCCCGGTTGCAGGAGACAACCGCTCCCTGCGGACCCACAGTCAACACCCCGCTGGCCAGGTTGTCCAGAATGACCCGGTTACGCAGTGCCATGTCTTTTTCGCGCAGGTCCATCTGGTGTTTGTAGAGCGCCATCTGTAGCACAGTGTGTAACTCGCGCTCGGTAAACGGTTTCAGGACATAGCCGTAGGGCTCGGCCAGCATGGCCCTCTCCAGGATGTCGTCGGCAGCAAAAGCACTCAGGAACACCACCGGCAGGGCATGCTTGGCACGGATGGTTTGGGCAGCGGTGATGCCATCCATTCCGGCGCCCAGGCCAATGTCCATCAACACCAGGTCCGGTTGCAACTGCTGGGTGAGCTGCAGGCTTTCCAGCCCGGTAGAGGCCTCCCCCACCACCTGATAACCCAAGATCTCCAGCTGCTGGCGAATATCACGCCGGATGACGGCCTCGTCTTCCACGATCAGCAGTCGCACCGGCCCTGTTCGCCGTGTGGACAAGCCAGGCGGTCGGGCAAAGTCAGACGATGTGAGCATGCCCAAAGATACTTGCAAAAGCCCACCTGCGGCATCCGGCAAACACCTGAGTCTGTCAGATGAAACACCTGATCCACCCGGCTGAGCCTGCCAAAGAAGCACGGTCAAACGAACAACAGTTGGACTGTTGGGCGAACAGTCAATCCTGAATTCATAGCTGCATGCCCTTTATATATAAGGGCCAGAGGCATTTTTCTTTTAGATGGTGAGCAAACCAAGCTTCAGGGCGTAACGCACCAGGCCGGTGACCTCGTGCACATCGAGCTGGCGCATCAGACCGGTGCGGTGCGTCTCGATGGTTTTGATCGACAGGTCCAGCCGACGCGCAATCTCCTTGGTGCTCAAGCCCTCGGCAATCAGTTGCAGCACCTCGCGCTGACGCGGCGACAACTGCTCGCCGGTTTGGTCGTCTTCACGCAAGCGGTGCACATAATCGGCCAGCACCCCTTTGGAGACCGTCGGACTCAGGTAGGTCTCACCGCGCAAGACAGCGGTCACGGCCAGCTCCAGCTCCATCGGCGCTGCGTCTTTGAGCAAATAGGCCACCGCACCGTGGCGCAGGGCGCGGCGCACGTACTCCTCACTCTGGTGCATCGACAAAATCATCACCCGGATATCGGGCATGGACTTGACCAGGCGCGCGGTGGCTTCCAGTCCGTTGAGGCCGGGCATGGCGATGTCCATCAGCACCAGATGGGGCTTGAGTTCCTCCGCCAGTGCCAGCACGGCCAGGCCGTCACCTGCCTCACCCACCACGGTGATACCGGGCATGGTTTCAAGCAATTTACCCAGACCCGCCCGCACCAGGGCGTGGTCGTCCGCCAGCAAGACACGGGTGGCGCTCACAAACGCTCCTCCTGGCTGCGCCAGGGGCAACGCAGCGCCACCGTGCTGCCCTGGCCGGGCCAAGAACGGATGTCCAACTGCCCCCCCACCAGGGTTGCCCGCTCCTGCATACCCAGCACACCGAGGCTGGCGCCGGTGGTGGCACGCTCCTGCATGGCCACGGTGTCAAAGCCCAGCCCATCGTCGGTCACGGTCAGCACCATCTCACCGGCCTCGTGACACAAATTGATCTGCACCTTGCTGGCCTGGGCATGGCGGGTGATGTTGGTCAAGGCCTCCTGAACAATGCGAAAACAGGCGGTTTAGATCGCGGGCGCCAGGCGCTCCAGCGCGCGATCATGGTGAAACTGCACCTCAAAGCCGCTGCGGCTGGCACTTTGCTCGGCCATCCATTTCAAAGCCGGTGCCAACCCCAAGTCATCGAGCATCGACGGTCGCAGACCGGTTGCCAGCGAACGTACCTGCTGCAGCGCGTCTTCCACAATGCGGATGTTCTCCTGGTACAGGTCGGGGGGCGCCTGGTCCTTGAAGCGTTCACCGAGTTGCAGGTTGATCTTGATGGCGGTGAGTGACTGGCCCAGCTCGTCGTGCAACTCCATGGCCACACGTCGGCGTTCCTGCTCCTGCGCCTCCAGCACACGGTGCGACAGGGCTTGCAGCTGTCGGGTGGTGGTCAGCAGCCGGGTTTCAGCCTGGTGTTTGTACAGCGCCATGGCCAGCACGGTGTTGAGTTCACGCTCCGAAAAAGGCTTCAGGATATAGCCAAACGGCTCGGTGAGTTTGGCCCGCTCCAGAATGTCGTCGGCCGCGTAAGCAGTCAGAAAAACCACGGGAATGGCAAACGCTTCGCGCAGTGTGTGTGCCGTGGTGATGCCGTCCATCTCACCGGCCAGCTGGATGTCCATCAACACCAGGTCAGGCCGCCACCTGTCAGCCAGTGTGATCGCCTCTTCACCCAGCGCAGTCGAGCCCACCACCACATAACCCATGGCCTGTACCTGCAGGCTGATGTCACGCGCCACAATGGCCTCGTCTTCCACAATCAGGATCTTGGACGGCTTTTTGGGTGACGGGTCGTTCATGGGTGAGAGGGTGTGATCTTTAGTTTTCGCGTGCAGGTGGCTTTTTGGCGGACACAGACTTGGCTATTTTGGCCGATTTGTTTGACTTTGTAACAAACTGTTGCTCTGCGGCACGTTGTGGATGTGCAGGATGCTGTAATGCCGCCTCCAGGCGTTGGCACAAAGTGCGCAAAATCTTGACCCGGGCGTAGTTCTTGTCATTGGCCTCAACCAGCGTCCAGGGCGACTCTCCGGTGCTGGTGCGCTCCACCATGTCACAGATGGCTTGCTGGTAGTCGTGCCACTTTTCGCGGTTGCGCCAGTCTTCCTGGGTGATCTTGAAACGTTTGAAGGCGACTTTTTCGCGGTCCTTGAAACGTTTGAGCTGCTCGGCCTGGCTGATTTGCAGCCAGAACTTCACCACGATCACACCGGCGTCGATCAGCTCGTGTTCAAAGTCGTTGATCTCACCATAAGCGCGCAGCCAGTCGGCCTCGCTGCAGAAGCCCTCCACCCGCTCCACCAGCACCCGGCCATACCAGGTGCGGTCAAAAATGGCGACATGGCCCTGGCGTGGCAGGTTGCGCCAAAAGCGCCACAGGTGCGGTTGCGCCTTTTCTTCATCGGTGGGTGCGGCCACCGGCGTCACCTGGTATTGGCGCGCGTCCATCGCCGCCGCAATACGGCGGATGGCCCCGCCTTTGCCTGCGGCGTCAGCCCCCTCAAACGCACACACCAGAGAACGGTTTTTGAAACGCGCATCACGCAACAGCTCAGACAGCTTGCCCTGCCAGCGCGCCAACTCGTCTTTGTAGGGTTTGTCAGCCAGCACCAGGCTCAGGTCCAACTCGGACAGGACAGTGCGGCCATCCAAGTCAATACGAACCATCGGCGCCACCGTGGCACGCGGCGGCTCGGTCTCGGCCAGCTTTTTCTGGATCGCAGACAGCAACACCTGGCCCACGGTCAGGGACCGATACCGATCATCGGTGCCCTCCACCACCACCCAGGGTGCTGCGGCCGTGTTGGTGACACGCAGCAAATGGCCTGCCACCTCCTGCAACTGGTCATAGGTTTTCAGCCGGTCCCAGTTCCATGGGGTGACTCGCCAGGCGGTGCGCGGATCGCTGGACAAGGCTTTGAGGCGCTGTTTTTGCCCCTCTTTGGTCAGGTGGAACCAGAACTTGAGCACCAGCGCACCCTCGTTGACCAGCATCTCCTCAAAGCGGTTGATCTGCTCGGCCCGTGCATCGAGTTCCTTGATTGAGATCTCGCCCTGGATGCGTTCGCGGATCGGGTCGGAATACCACGAGCCCGCAAACATGCCAATGCGCCCCTTCGGTGGCAGGCTGCGCCAATAACGCCACATCGGTGGGCGCTCACGCTCCTCATCACTGGGTTCTGAGAACGCCAGCGTGGACATAAAACGGGGGTCCATCCACTCATAGAGCACGTTGATGGTTTCACCCTTGCCGGCACCGTCCTGGCCGCTGATCAGCACCACCACCGGCGTTTTGCGTTGCTCAAACAGATTCACCTGCGCATCCAGCAAGGCCGCTCGCAATCCTGGCACGGCAGCGCGGTAAACGGACTTTGACAGCTGGTGCCCGATTTCGGCAAATTCAAACATAGGAGGCTTTCAAAAAGGAGGTGTGGCCGGTGCAGCAGCCTGATGCCGTGTGGTGGTCATCACAGTCTGCCTGGCTGAGACCGTTGGCTCACACAACACACCTGACGCAACAGGGGGTCAATTTTTCTACCAACGTGGTTTGATTCTAGGGTGGGCAGAACGACCGTGGTAACAACACCGGATGAATGGGCAATTTGGACGAGGCACACAGCGCGATGACAAAGCCCGTCCAATCTTGACCCACATCAAACAAATGCGCCACCTGCCCGGAGAAGCGGGTGGGATCAAGGGTATATTGCTTGCCAAAGAGACCCAGGAGACGCTGTGCAAACAGTCAAATACAAAATATGGATTCAGCTACTGACCACCATCGGCGCTGCGCTGTTGGTCGTCTGGACCGGCGTCATCATCTGGCAGGGCCACGTGACACGCCAGGCAGCGCTGGACCAGGCCACCGACTTTTCTGAAAGCATGCACGATGCCACCATGGCCGGCCTGACCGGCATGATGGTCACCGGCACCGTGGCACAGCGCGATGTGTTTCTGGACCAGATCAAACAACTCGGAGCCATCCGTGACGTACGGGTGTTGCGCGCCGAAGCTGTGACCAAGATTTACGGCCCTGGCACCGCCACCGAGTCCGCCACGCCTGACGCACTGGAGCAACAGGCGCTGAGCACCGGCCAAGCGGTGGTAGAAGTGCAATCGGACAGCACCGGCGAATATTTGCGTGCGGTGCGCCCGGCACTGTCCTCCAAAAACTACCTGGGCAAAGACTGCACCACCTGCCACGCCGCGCCCGAGGGCACAGTGCTGGGCGTGGTCAGCATGAAGGTGTCACTCGACAAGGTCAACGCCAGCCTGGCCGACCAGCGCTTCAAGTCGATCCTGGCGGCGCTGATCACCTGCATCCCGGTGCTGATGCTGATTTACCCGTTTATCCGCAAGGTGGTCACCCAGCCGCTGGAATACTGTGTGCAGGTGGCGCGCGGTATTGCCCAGGGCGACCTGACACAAAAAATCGAGGTCGAAACCAGCAACGAAATGGGTCAGCTGGAACAGGCTTTGAAGGACATGAACGACAGCCTGGTGAAAATTGTGCAGCAGGTTCGCCTGGGCACCGACACCATCTACAGCGCCTCCAGCGACATCGCCAGCGGCAACCTGGACCTCTCCAACCGCACCGAACAACAGGCCAGCTCCCTGGAGAAAACCACCACCTCGATGGGTGACCTGACCACCGCTGTCAACCAGAACGCCGAGAACGCCCGCCGCGCCAACGAGTTGGCACAATCCGCCTCCGAAGTGGCGGTCAAGGGGGGCAGCGTGGTGGCCGGGGTGATCAACACCATGGCCTCCATCAACAGCTCGTCCAAACGCATTGTCGACATCATCTCGGTGATCGACGGCATCGCCTTCCAGACCAATATCCTGGCGCTCAATGCGGCGGTGGAAGCGGCCCGCGCCGGTGAACAAGGGCGTGGTTTTGCGGTGGTGGCGGCCGAGGTGCGCAGCCTGGCCAAACGCTCGGCCGATGCAGCGCATGAAATCAAGGCACTGATCGGTGACTCGGTCAACAAGGTGGATGCTGGCAGCACCCTGGTGCAACAGGCAGGCAGCACCATGAACGAGATTGTCGAGAGCATCCGCCATGTGACCAACATCATGGGCGAGATCGCGGGTGCCAGCGCCAGCCAGTCGGAAGGCCTTGAAATGGTCAGCAGCTCGATTGCCCAGATGAACCAGGTCACGCAGCAAAACGCCGCCCTGGTGGAGCAAGCGGCAGCGGCGGCCCAGTCCCTGCAAGACCAGGCAGAAAACCTGGAACAGGTTGTTGGCGCCTTCAAATTGAGCACAAATCCACCTCAAGCCCTTATAGGACATGGCTAAGCAGCTATCCATTAGGTAGCTACTTACAAAGCCGTCACAGGGCCCCAAGCGCCCGCCAGGCCGCACCGGGTAAACCCTTAGAATCTCCGGTTCTGGCTGTGCACCACTGACCCGTTCCTTGCGCCTGCGCCTACCTGCGCTGGCGCCTGACCGGCCCGCATCCCGGGCACGCTGAATGGCCGCCGCAGACCGGAAACAGGTACACCACACGCGCCTGTGCGTTTTGTCGTTGTCCTCCCGCCTGCGTTCGCGCAGCGGTCTCCTACTGCCCAAAGAGTCCACATGTCCAGCTCACTTCCGCTTCCCGTCGGCGCGTCTGCCGAAACCTCTCCCTCCCTGTCCCGCAAGGACGTGCAGACCCTTGGCCTGTCGGCCCTGGGCGGCACGCTGGAGTTCTACGACTTCGTCATTTATGTGTTCTTTGCCACCGTGCTTGGCAAACTGTTTTTCCCGGTGGACATGCCAGACTGGCTGCGCCAGTTGCAGACCTTTGGCATCTTCGCAGCGGGCTACCTGTCGCGCCCGCTGGGTGGCATCATCATTGCGCACTTTGGCGACATCCTGGGCCGCAAGCGCATGTTCACGCTGAGCATTTTCATGATGGCCGTGCCCACGCTGGTGATTGGCCTGTTGCCCACCTACGCCAGCATTGGCGTGGCGGCGCCGCTGCTGCTGCTCGCCATGCGTGTGTTGCAAGGTGCCGCCATTGGCGGTGAAATGCCCGGTGCCTGGGTGTTTGTGGCCGAACACGTACCCGCCAAGCGTTACGGCTTCGGCGTGGGGGCTCTCACCGCTGGCATCACCGGCGGCATCCTGCTGGGCTCGCTGGTGGCGATGGCCATCAACCGGCATTACAGCCCGGCCGACGTCAGCGATTTCGCCTGGCGTATTCCTTTCATCCTGGGCGGTGTGTTTGGCCTGATCTCGGTCTACCTGCGCCGTTTTTTGCACGAAACACCGGTGTTCCAGGAACTCGCCAAACGCCGCACGGTGGCGCGTGAGCTGCCGCTCAAGACCATCCTGCGCGAACACCGCGCTGCCTGTGTGCTGGTCGCCCTGCTGACCTGGGTGCTGTCCGCTGCCGTGGTGGTGGTGGTGCTGATGACCCCGAGTTATCTGCAAAAGGTACACGGCATCGCACCCACGCTGGCGTTGGAGGCCAATGCGGTGGCCACGCTGATGTTGACCCTGGGTTGTGTGTTGGCGGGCTGGGCCAATGATCGTTTTGGTACCCGGCCGGTGATGTTGTTGGGTTTCGGCGGACTGGTGCTCACTTCTTACCTGTTCTACACCGGCCTGCCGGGCACACCCACCTCGCTGATCTGGAGCTACGGTTTGGTGGGCCTGTTCGTCGGCTCAATTGCGATGGTGCCGATTGTGGGTGTGCGCGCTTTCCCGGCGGCGGTGCGTTTCTCCGGGCTCTCGTTCGCCTACAACATGTCCTACGCGATTTTCGGCGGCCTGACACCGATCATCATCACGCTGTGGGTGCAAAAGGATGTGCTGGCGCCGGCACATTACGTGGCCGCTTTGGCTGCGATGGGTTTTGTGCTCGGCCTGGTGCCGATGTCCAGCCGCGGTTACCAGAAAAAATAAGCCAGGTGGCAATGGGTGGGCGAACAATGGCCACCACGTGAATCAAAAAAACGGCCCTTGCAAGGGCCGTTTTTTTTGTTCGGTGCAACCCGTCAGACCGGCAGAGGGCTGCGGGCTGCTTGGCTCACCGCAAACGTTCGGTGTGCCATTTGAGCACCCGTGGCACTGTCAGGATCAACACAATCACCAGCAAGATCGACAGTGACATCGGGCGCTCCAGAAAGATCATCGCACTGCCCTCACCGATGGAGATCGCGTTACGCATCTGGGCTTCTGCCAGCGGCCCCAGGATCATGCCCACCAACACCGGTGCGGTGGGAAAGTTGAAGCGGCGCATGACCAGCCCCAGAAGGCCAATGCCATAGAGCAAAAACAGATCAAAAGCACTCTGACGCATGCCGTAGACCCCCACGGTGGCAAAAATCATGATGCCTGCGTACAGCTGCGGCTTGGGCACTTTGAGCAGTTTCACCCACAGGCCGACCAGCGGCAGGTTCAGCACCAGCAACATCACGTTGCCGATGTAGAGTGAGGCAATCAGCGCCCACACCAGCGTGGCCGAAGTGGTGAACAGCTGCGGGCCGGGCTGGATGCCATAGTTCTGAAACGCACCCAGCAAAATGGCGGTGGTGTTGGAGGTGGGAATGCCCAGCGTGAGCAGCGGGATCATCGCCGCCGTCACCGTGGCATTGTTGGCCGCCTCTGGCCCCGCCACCCCTTCAATCGCACCACGTGTGCCGAACTCCTCTTTGTGGGCACCTTTGGCCAGTTTTTTCTCAGCCGCGTAACTCAAAAAGGACGGTATCTCGGTGCCGCCCGCCGGAATACAACCAAAGGGTGCACCAATCGCGGTGCCACGTAACCAGGCTGGCAGCGAACGTTTCCAGTCGCTCAGCGTCATGCTGACACGGGTCAGGCGGTTTTCGGTGTCGATCACCCGCCCTTCAAACATCACCGCGTGCATGGCCTCGGCCACCGCAAACAGCCCCACGGCCACCAACACGATCTCGACCCCATCGAGCATCTCGGGCACACCGGCGGTGTAACGCACCTGGCCAGTGATCTGGTCCATGCCAACCAGCCCCAGCGCCAGCCCAATGAACAGCGCAGTGAGGCCACGCACCGTGCTTTTGCCCAGCACCGCACTCACCGTGGTGAAAGCCAGCACCATCAGCATGAAGTATTCCGGCGGGCCGAGCTTGACCGCAAATTCGGCCACCACCGGCGCAAACAGGGTCACCAGCACCGTGGCAATCGATCCGGCGACAAAAGAGCCAATCGCGGCCGTGGCAAGCGCGGCACCAGCGCGCCCACTCTTGGCCATTTTGTTGCCTTCCATGGCGGTCACCATGGTGGCGGTCTCACCCGGTGTGTTGAGCAGGATCGAAGTGGTCGAGCCGCCATACATGGCACCGTAATAAATACCGGCAAAGAAGATCATGGAGGCGGTCGCCTCGACCTGGGTGGTGATCGGCAGCAACATGGCCACGGCGGTGGCCGGCCCGATACCTGGCAACACACCCACTGCCGTACCCAGCGCACAACCGACAAAGGCCCACAACAGGTTCACCGGCGTGCCCGCCGTGGCAAAACCCTGCAACAACAGATTCCAGACATCCATCACAACCACCCTGTTTGGGTCAGACCAGGCAGGTTGATGCCCAGAAATTTGGTAAACGCCCAATAGACAGGTGCGGCAATCAGCAGGCCAACCAGCACGTCCACGGACAAGGACACCCGCCAGGCCACTGGCTGGCCCTGCGCCAGGCGCATGCCACGCGCTGCCAGCACAAAACACAGGGCACAGCTCAAAATAAAACCGATGCTGGTGATCAGCGCCGCATTGAGTAACAAGCCAGCCGACAGCCAGACAAATCCGACCCAGTCGGGGTGGTCACCCGAGTGGTCATCCATGTGCTGAAAACCACCCCGACCAGCCTTGTAGACCAGCCGAACACCACACAACAGCAGGGCCAGCGTCACCACCCACGGCAAAAAATTGGGCCCGACACCGGCGTACCCAGCCTGAGCCGGGATGCCATAGGCCCCCAGGCCCATCGCCAGCGCCAACAGCAGCACACCCAGGCCCACCAACAATTGCAAACGTGGCGAATGTTTCGCCGGGGCGTGTTGACGCATGGTGTCTCCTGGGCTGTCAGATCATGCCGGACTTGACCATGGTCGCCCGCAAGGACGCAAAGTCGTCGTCGACAAATTTCTCGAAAGCTTCACCCGCCAACACCGCCGGGGTCCAGGCGTTTTTCTCCAGCGCCTCGGCCCAGGCCTTGGATTGGGTGGCCTTGATCACCATCTCGGTCAGTGCCTTGCGTTGTGCTGCGGTGATGCCCGGGGCACCGTACACACCACGCCAGTTGCCAATCTCGACATCGATGCCCTGCTCTTTCAAGGTAGGCACATTGATGCCTTTCAGGCGGGCGCCCGATGTCACCCCGATGGCGCGCATCTTGCCGGACTCGATGTAAGGCGCAAATTCGCTATAGCCACTGCCGCCAATCGTCACATTGCCACCCAGGATGGCCGCAGTGGCTTCACCACCGCCCCGGAAGGCCACGTAATTGATCTTGGCCGGGTCGACCCCCACCGCACGCGCAATCATGGCGGCGGCGATGTGTTCGGTGGCACCACGCGAACCACCACCCCACTTGACGCTGGCCGGGTCTTTCTTGAGCTGTTCAACCACCTCGGCCAAGGTCTTGAAAGGCGAGTTGGCGGGCAGCACAAACACGTTGTATTCGCTGGTCAGACGGGCAATCGGGGTCGCGGCGGTGATCGACACCGGCGGCTTGCCCGTGATGATGCCACCCAGCATCACCGCACCCATCACCATCAGGGCGTTGGGGTCACCCTTACTGGCGTTGACAAACTGGGCCAGACCCAGGGCACCGGCGGCGCCGCCTTTGTTTTCGTAGACCACGGTATCAACCTGTTTGGCATCAATCAGCGCCTTGCCCAAAGCGCGGCCGGTGGTGTCCCAACCACCACCCGGGTTGGCAGGCAGCATCATCTTGAGGTTGGTGGCAGCCAGAGCCGACAGGGGCAGCCCGCTGCTGGCAGCGAGAACCGCCAAAGACTTGAGAAAAGTATCGCGACGCATCAGATTCTCCTAGGGGTTGAGACAGGGCCTGATGATGCGTGGACAGCCTGTCAAACACCTGTCCGGATGCACTAGGGAAAATACCGAGCCAAGTTGGCGCTGGGGTCCGCGGCGCTCATCTGTTACAACCCTGCCATTCACTTCGAGAGTCCAGTCCCATGTCCGACCCCGTCATCCCCGAGCGGCCCCTTCCCGTCAGCGCCAACACTGACATCCATTGGCAAGAATCTGGCCGGGCCTGCAGCGCACGCTGGCGCTCAGAACGCGGTGCCACAGCGCCCCGTCAAGTGGTGCTGGCGGATGACACCTTGACCGCCGACACCGCTTACCGCCTGGCCTGTGCAGGCACCGCTTTGCTGTGGCGGGGCGACTTCCAGAACGCGCGTCAACTGTTGCAAGCCATGGCACGCCGAGCCGACCAGGTACCCAAGCGCAAACGTGCCAAGGTGCCAGCCCCTGTCAGCGCCGCCGAGGCCTTTCACCAGCAGCGTCTGGCCCAGTCACAACGCGCTCGCACCCTGGGCATGATCCTGATCGAGTTCAACGCCGACTACAGCATCGGGCTGCGCCGCGCACCCGATGTCAAAGCCGCCTGCACCGAAGCCTGGGGCGAAGCAGAGGCCAACAGCGACACCACGTCCGGCCACTCGGTGGCCTCGCTGCGTGAACTGCTGGGCATCACCAGTGCCTTCGAGTGGCAACGGGTGGGGGTGGAGGTCAGCTCACTCGGTGCCGCGCCCAACAACCGCATCCACCCGCATTACGGCGTGTTCTCACCAGTGCGTGGTGAATACATCCAGTTGGTGGCCACGGCGCACCTGCCCAAACCTGCCAAAGGCCAGGACGGCCTGACGGCTTTTGACATCGGCACCGGCACCGGTGTGCTGGCGGCGGTACTGGCACGCCGCGGGGTGCCACACATCATTGGCACCGACATGGATGAGCGGGCCCTGGCCTGTGCCCGCGCCAATGTGGCCCAGCTTGGCCTGCAGGAGCAGATCAGCGTGGTCCAGGCCGATCTGTTTCCCCCAGGTCGCGCCTCGCTGGTGGTGTGCAACCCGCCGTGGTTGCCGGCCCGGCCAGGTTCACCGCTGGAGCGCGCGGTGTACGACGAAGGCGGTCAGATGCTCAGCGGTTTTCTGGCGGGTTTGTCGGCGCACCTGGAACCCAAGGGGGAAGGCTGGCTGATTCTGTCGAGCCTGGCCGAACACCTGGGCCTGCGTTCCCGCGAGGCCCTGCTGGCGCTGTTTGAGCAGCATGGCCTGCGGGTTATCAGCCGCATCGATGCCAAACCGCTGCACCCCAAAGCCAGCGATGCCAGCGACCCGCTGCACCAGGCCCGCGCTCAGGAAGTCACCTCACTCTGGCGGCTGGCGGTGGTGACCAGCAGCACACTCTGAAGGACCCGGTCAACTGTGAAACTGCTGCTGATCGAAGACGACGAGGCCCTGCACACCGCACTCACACGCAGCCTGACACGCTTGGGCTGGCAGGTCGAGGTCTGCCACGATGGGCGTGCTGCACTGGGCCACTGGCGCAGCAGCCAGCCCGATGTGGTGATGCTGGACCTGAGCCTGCCGGTGCGCGACGGCCTGCACATCCTGGGCCAGGCGCGTGACGAGGGCCTGGCCACCCCAGTGCTGATCCTCACCGCCCGTGGCACCGTGGGCGACCGCATTGCCGGCCTGAACGCCGGCGCCGACGACTACCTGCCCAAACCCTTTGACCTCGACGAGCTCGAAGCGCGCTTGCGTGCCCTGCACCGCAGGCGTTCAGAAAATTATGAAAAAACGGCCTCTAGCCCTTACGCCAAAAGCATTCTCAGCTACGACAAAGAGAGCGGTGCAATCTACCATGCAGGCCAAGTGCTGGAGCTGGCACCGCGTGAGTTGAGCTTTCTGAAAACCTTGCTGGCGCGCCCCGGCCAGGCGGTGTCCAAAGAGCGGCTGTTTGAGGTCGTGTTTCCGGGGCAGACCGAGGTGCAGTTTGAAGCGATCGAGGTGGTGGCCTACCGACTGCGCAAAAAATTGCAAAGTACCGGCGCCACACTGACCACCCTGCGTGGCTTGGGTTACTTGCTGAAACTGCCAGCATGAGCAACCAGGCCTTGGCGGCACCCCGCAAGCTGTCGCTGCGCAGCTACCTGATGCTGGGCATTTTGTTGCCGGTGGTGCTGTTCATTGTGCTCGACACCTTTGTGCTCTACCAGCAAGCGCTGGATGCGGTCAACACCGCCTACGACCGCACCCTGCTGGCCTCGGCCAAGTCGATTGGGGAGCGCATCAGCGCCAACGGCGAGGCAGAGGACGCGCAGCTCAGCGCGGCCGTGCCCTACGCGGCACTCGAGGTGTTCGAAGCCGACAACCGCAGCCGCATGATGTACCGTATCTCCAACACCCGGGGGGAACTGATCGACGGTTTTGCCGACCTGCGCGCCTGGCACGGCAGCCTGCCGCAACACGGGCCCTATGCGGCGCTGGTCGATTTTTACAACGATGTCTACCGGGGCGACCCGGTGCGGGTGGCGGTGCTGCTGCAGCCGGTGGCGGTGCAAAACGCCCGCGTCATGGCGGTGGTGCAGGTGGCCGAAACCCTGGAGCTGCGCCGCACACTGGCGCGCCAGATCCTGATCAACACCTTGCTGCGCCAGCTGGCGCTGGTGTCAGTGATTGCGCTGGTGGTGTTTGTGGTGGTGCAACGCGCCACCAAACCGGTACGCCAGCTCAGCGACCTGCTGCGCCAGCGCCGGGTGGACGACCTGACCCCCTTGCAGGTGGCCGATGCACCCACCGAGTTGCTGCCGCTGATGGACGCCACCAACACCACCATGAGCCGCCTCAAGGACCTGCTGGACAACCAGAAACGTTTTGTGCGCGACACCGCGCACCAGCTGCGCACCCCGCTGGCGGTGCTCAAGGTACAGGTGCAGTCGGCGCTGCGCGGCGATGTGGAGCACCAGCAGGCGCTGCAGGAGATCAGCCACACCGTGCAACGCGCCACTGTGCTGGCCAACCAGATGTTGTCGCTGGCCAAGGTGGCCCAACTCGCGCAGGAGCGATCTGACCCCGGCCCAAGCCTGGACTGGGCGCTGGTGCTGCGCGAGGTGGCGCTGGACCTGTCCCCGCTGATTGCCGAACAGGAACTCGACTTTGACATCCAGACCACCCACGCCAGCATCCAAACCCATGACTGGATGCTGCGTGAACTCACGCGCAACCTGCTGCACAACGCCATCCGCTACAGCCCGCGCGGCGGCCGTCTGCACCTGCGCCTGACACGCGACCGCCGCTGGGCGACCCTGGTCATTGCCGACAGCGGACCAGGCATTTCGGACGAACTGCGCAAACGTCTGTTCCAGCCGTTCTCGGCCGGCCAGGCCAGCAGCGGCTCGGGCCTGGGGCTGGCGATCTGCCTGGAAATCACCCGCACCCTGGGTGGCCACATCGAGCTGGTCAACCGCGAAACCCACGGCCAGCGCGACGGTCTCGACACCATCGCACGACTGCCGCTGGCGGCCAGCAAGTCCTCCAGCCAGCAGCTAAGGCAACGCTGAACAAGTAGAGTCAAAGCAGGCCCCAGCGGTATCGAGAAACCGAAGTTGTCGAAATTGCGACCAGCTGAGCTCGCTTTTGCCCCCTTTGAGGCTGTTTCAGGGGGAATTCACCCCCTATTGCGCCCTCATGGACGCACCTGTGCCATCAGCCTTTGTCGGCAGAGATAGATGTTGGCCAGCGCCAAAGCAGTAAACGCCCGCGTGGCGTTCTTCTGCAACCCACGGTAACGCACCTTGCCAAAGCCCCACAGGCGCTTGACCACAGCAAATACATGCTCCACGCGTGAGCGGATCTTGGATTTGTTGCGGTTCTTGGCGCGAATGCCTTCATCGACCACACCAGAGCGGCGACTGCGCTGGTTGGTGAAGTCTTTGGCCTTGGGTGCTGCACTGCGGATCAGCTCCTTCTGGCTGGCGTAGGCACTGTCGCCATAGACGCGTTGCTCCTTGCCATGCAACAAACTGGGCAGTGGGTGTTTGTCATGCACGTTGGCTGCTGTGACCACCGCATGGTGGGCCAGACCACTTTGGCTGTCCACACCGATGTGCAACTTCATGCCAAAGTACCACTGTTGGCCCTTGCGGGTTTGGTGCATGTCCGGGTCGCGCGCCTTATTCGCATTCTTGGTGGAACTCGGTGCACCAATGATGGTGGCGTCCACAATGGTGCCGGTGTTGAGCTTGAAGCCCTTGCTTTGCAAGACAGCGCCTACTTGGGCAAACAGGGCTTGGCCAAGTTTGTGCTTGTTGAGGAGTTTGCGAAAGTTCAACACCGTGGTGGCGTCCGGCACAGATTCACGCCCCAGGTCAATGCCCACGAAGCGACGCAGGCTCACGCTGTCGTACAGAGCTTCTTCACAGGCCAGGTCTGCCAGGTTGAACCAGTGCTGGATGAAGTGGATGCGCAGCATACGCTCAAGCCCGATGGGGGGACGCCCATTACCGGCCTTGGGGTAAAACGGCTCGATGACTTCGCACAGAGCGGCCCAGGGAACGATGACTTCCATGGTCTTCAAGAACTCATCGCGCCGCGTGGGCTTGCGGTAGGTCTCAAAGCTTTGTTGTTCGGCCATGGCCAGAGTTTGTTGTTTCATCTGCATCTCCTGCTTGGGATGCCACGAACCATGCAAGTCATGGGCCAACTGGGGACTTGATCAGTGTTGCCCTAAACTGAAACAAACACCCAGGAGCTCCACCATGTTGCGCAACACCCAGACACCCGGCTTTTTGTGGCGCCCATCGATCAGCCCGTGCCTGCTGGCTGGCGCCACGCTGTGTATGGGCCTGCTCACCGGCACGGGCGCCATGGCACAAACCAGCCCGGCCACCTCCGCTGCTTCCGGGACCAGCGCAGCCGCCTGCCCGGCCATCCTGAACCACAGCTTCAACCGGCTGCAAGACGAAGCCCCCCAGAACCTGTGCCAATACGCGGGCAAGGTGGTGCTGGTGGTCAACACCGCAAGTTACTGCGGCTTCACCGGCCAGTACGAAGGACTGGAGGCGCTTTACGCCAAGTACCAGGCCAAAGGATTGGTGGTGCTGGGCTTCCCGTCCAACGACTTTGGCCAGCAGGAGCCCGACTCCAACAAACAGATTGCCGACTTCTGCTTCAACACCTACGGCGTCAAGTTCCCGATGTTTTCCAAATCCGTGGTGTCTGGCGCAGGCCGCAACCCGTTGTTTGCCGAGCTGGCGCAAGCCACCGGCACCGCCCCAAAATGGAATTTCTACAAGTACCTGATTGACCGCAACGGCAAGGTGGTAGACAGCTACAGCAGCCTGACCGGCCCGACCAGCCGCAGCCTGATCGCCGACATTGAGCGTGCACTCTGAGCCGACACAACAGCAGCTGACACATGGACAAATTGCGCATCGACAAATGGTTGTGGGCCGCCCGCTTCTACAAGACCCGCAGCCTGGCCTGCGATGAGATCGACAAGGGCCGGGTCCAGGTCAACGGCGCAACCGTGAAACCCGCACGCGAGGTCAAGGCGGGTGACAGCGTCCAACTGCGCAACGGCGCCATCACCCGCACGGTGACGGTACTGGGAGTCAGTGACAAACGTGGCCCGGCGCCGCAGGCCGCCCTGCTGTTCGAGGAAACCGCCGAATCTGTGCAACAGCGCCAGCAAGCCTTGGAGCAACGCCGCCTGGCACCCGAACCCGCGCTGACCATGACCCAAGGCCGCCCCACCAAACGCGACCGCCGCTACGCCGACAAATTGCGCGGCGACGCCTGGGGTGACCGCTGGAGTGCGTCGCTGGAGCGGTGAACTGTCACAGTGCGGCTTGGTCTGATGTGTCGTCAACTGTACTTACCGTGACAGTGATTCAAGAGTGACCAGATAGCAGTGGTGGGCCATATGGGGTCAGGCAGAGGGCCTCATACGCGCTCCGCTTTGCGAAATCGGCCCCCTGCCTGCCCCCACATGGCCTGAGACAGTCGTGGCGTTCGGTACTGCCAGGAATCTGAGATTGAAAGCTGGCGAACCTGAACGCTTGCCGCCGTGGGTGGGGTATTGGGGACCACCGATTTCGCAAAGCGCAGCGCGTATGAGGTGGGCCCCAATACCCCACCCGCTGCCACCACAGACCAGAAACAACAGGACAATCAAAACCACCAAAGCAAAAACCCCGCACAGGCAGCCGATGCGGGGTTTTCGTGGTGACTGGCTCAGCACCAGTCTTATAGATCAAAACAGCCTCTAGCCCTTATATAACAAGGGCCAGTAGCTATTATTTTGATCAGTAGGTCTGCCCCAACTGGCTCAGGATCGCCGGGTTTTCCAGGGTTGAGGTGTCCTGGGTGATGGTTTCACCCTTGGCCAGGGAGCGCAACAGGCGGCGCATGATCTTGCCGGAGCGGGTCTTGGGCAGGTTCTCGCCAAAACGGATGTCCTTGGGTTTGGCAATCGGGCCGATTTCCTTGGCCACCCAGTCACGCAGCTCCTTGGCAATCTGTTTGGCTTCGTCACCAGACGGCACACCGCGTTTGAGCACCACAAAGGCGCAGATGGCTTCACCGGTCAAATCGTCCGGGCGGCCTACCACCGCAGCTTCGGCCACCAGGTCGGTCTTGGCGACCAGGGCCGATTCGATTTCCATGGTGCCCATGCGGTGGCCGGAGACGTTGAGCACATCGTCAATCCGGCCGGTGATGCGGAAGTAGCCACGGTCGGCGCTGCGCACCGCGCCGTCACCGGCCAGGTAGTAAGTGCCACCCATTTCTGCCGGGAAATAGCTCGATTTAAAACGCGCCGGATCGTTCCAGATGGTGCGGATCATCGACGGCCAGGGGCGCTTGATGACCAGCATGCCGCCCGAGCCATTGGGCACGTCGTGACCGGCTTCGTCCACGATGGCGGCCATGATGCCGGGCAGCGGCAAGGTGCAGCTACCGGGCACCAGCGGTGTTGCGCCAGGCAGCGGGGTGATCATGTGGCCACCGGTTTCGGTCTGCCAGAAGGTGTCAACGATCGGGCATTTTTCCTTGCCCACGTTCTTGTAGTACCACATCCAGGCTTCGGGGTTGATCGGTTCACCGACCGAACCGAGGATGCGCAGGCTCGACAGGTCTGAGCGGTCCGGGTGCACCTTGGGGTCACTCTCGGCCGACTTGATCAGGGAGCGGATCGCGGTGGGGGCGGTGTAGAAAATGCTGCACTTGTGGCGCTCGATCATCTGCCAGAAGCGCCCGGCGTTCGGGTAGGTGGGCACACCTTCAAAAATGATCTGGGTGGCACCGGCGGCCAAGGGGCCATAACCGACATAGGCGTGGCCAGTGATCCAGCCGATGTCGGCGGTGCACCAGAACACGTCGTCAGCGCGCAAATCAAAGGTCCAGTCCATGGTCAGTTTGGACCACAGCACAAAACCACCCGTGGCGTGTTGCACGCCCTTGGGTTTGCCCGTGGAGCCGGAGGTGAACAAGATGAACAACGGGTGCTCGGCACCCACCATCACCGGTGCGCAGGTGGTGCTTTGGCCAGCCAAGGCTTCGGTGAAGGTGATGTCGCGCCCAGCGACCATGTTGCATTGGGTCGGGGTGCGCTCAAACACCAACACCGTCTTGATCGACTCACAACCGCCCAGGCCCAGGCCTTCGTCGACGATGGATTTGAGCGGCAGCTCCTTGCCACCACGCATCTGGAAGTTGGCAGTGACCACCGCCACCGCGCCAGCGTCGATGATGCGTTCTTGCAGCGCCTTGGCCGAGAAGCCACCAAACACCACGCTGTGGGTGGCGCCGATGCGGGCGCAGGCCTGCATGGCAATCACACCTTCGAGCGTCATCGGCATGTAGATCAGAACGCGGTCACCCTTCTGGATGCCGCGGGCGGTCAGGGCGTTGGCAAACTGGCTGACCTTGGCCAGCAATTCCTTGTAGGTGGTCTTGGTGACTTCGCCACCGTCGGATTCAAAAATGACCGCGACCTTGCCCTCGTTGGGCGTGCCCATGTGTTTGTCGAGGCAGTTGTAAGAGGCGTTGAGTTCGCCGTCTTCAAACCAGGTGTAGAACGGGGCATTCGATTCGTCGAGTACTTTGGTGAACGGCTTGTTCCAGACCACGTTCTCACGCGCCAGGCGCGCCCAGAAACCTTCAAAGTCATTGGCAGCTTCAGCGCACAAGGCGTTGTAGGCATCCATGCCGGAAATACGTGCGGCTTTGACAGTCGCCTCGCTGGGTTCGAACACGCGGTTTTCAACCAGCACGGACTCAATAGCGGAAGGTGTGCTCACAGATCTGTCTCCTCTTTGTTAAATGGCGGTCGCACCGTAATGTCAAGGTGCGCACTTACAAGCCACTGACTAGCCAGAGGGAAAGAAGGGCCACGATAAACTCCGCACATTTCCACCCTGGTTCACCCTCTATGTCCACACCAAGTCCCATTAAAAGTCCAGCTCTTCGCCCGATCCCCCGCCTGATTTTTGCCAGCCGCTGGCTGCAATTGCCGCTGTATCTGGGCTTGATCCTGGCGCAATGTGTGTACGTCTACCATTTCTGGGTGGAGCTGGTACATCTGCTGGAAGCGGTGTTTGGCAGCCAGACCGCACTGGCGGCTTTGGTGGAAAGTATTGGTTACCGCAGTGACGCACCGGTCACCCACCTGAATGAGACCGTGATCATGCTGGTGCTGCTGGCGCTGATCGACGTGGTGATGATCTCCAACCTGCTGATCATGGTGATTGTGGGGGGTTACGAGACCTTTGTGTCACGCATGGACCTCGAAGGCCACCGCGACCAACCTGAGTGGCTGGACCATGTCAACGCCTCGGTGCTCAAGGTCAAGCTGGCCACCGCCATCATCGGCATCAGCTCGATCCATCTGCTCAAAACCTTCATCAATGCCGCCAACTACAGCGACAAGGTGCTGATCGCCCAGACGGTGATCCACATCACCTTCTTGCTCTCGGCCATGGCCATTGCCTACACCGATCGGCTGATGCATCATCCCAGCTCAGACAAACACTGAACCGGGGTGATCGGGCTCAGTGGTGGTCGGGCTGCCGCGACTGGGCCAACAACAGCGCCACCGCCAGCGTGGCACTGAGCAGCGAGCCCAGCAAGACGCCCATCTTGACCTGGACACCAAACACAGCATCGGCGCCGTCAAACGCCAGCGAGCCGATGAACAGGCTCATGGTGAATCCCACACCACACAAGACACACACACCAAAAAACTGCAACCAGCTGCTGTGTTCGGGCAGTTTGGCACCACCAAAACGCATCAGCAGCCAGGAGGCGCCAAACACCCCCACGGTTTTTCCCAGTACCAAACCAGCCGCAATGCCCAAAGGCACGGCCTGTGTCAAGGTGGACAGTGTCACACCAGCCAGCGACACCCCGGCATTGGCAAACGCAAACACCGGCAAAACCAGGTAAGCCACCCAGGGGTGCAAGGCGTGTTCAGCAGTTTTCAGGGGTGAACCACCACGCCCGTCCGACAAAGGCACGGCCAGCGCGGTGATGACACCAGCCAAGGTGGCATGCACACCTGACTTGAGCACAAACACCCAGATCACCAGCCCCACGATCACATAGGGGCCAATCGCCATCACCCGCAAACGGTTGAGTGCCAGCAGGACAAGGATGCCGACGGCAGCTGCCAGCAACATGGTCAAGGACAGGTTGTCGGTGTAAAAGAAGGCAATCACCAGAATGGCACCAAGGTCGTCGATGATCGCCACTGCCGTCAAAAAAATCTTCAGTGAGGCTGGCACCCTGCTGCCCAGCAACAGCAAGATACCCAGCGCAAAGGCGATGTCGGTCGCCATCGGAATGCCCCAACCACGCAGGCCCACCGGGTCACCGGCGTTAAAAGCGGCATAAATCAGCGCGGGCACCAACATGCCACCCAACGCCGCACCGGCGGGCAACAAAGCCTGCGCACGCGAAGCCAGTTCACCTTCAAGCAGCTCTCGCTTGATCTCCAGCCCCACCAGAAAAAAGAACACCGCCATCCACAAATCGTTGATCCAGACCAGCGTGGGTTTGGTCAGCACCAACCAGTCACCCGCCAGATGCACGGCACTGGGTGTGTTCAGAAAAGAAACGTAATACGGCGCCAGCGGTGAGTTGCTGATGATCAGCGCAACCAGCGCGGCCAAGGCCAGCAACACACCACCAATGGTCTGTCCGTTGACAAACTGGTTGACACTTCGAACGATGTTTTTGATCATGGGCTGGCGACGGGTGAAACCGTGTGTTCTGAAGGGGCTTGGTTAAACTGTGATGTTATCGAAGACACCCAAACCCGCTTAACCCTTGAGGCAAATCACCATGAGCACAGCCATACGCCAAGCCGACCTGATTGAATCCGTTGCCGCCGCCCTCCAGTTCATCAGTTATTACCACCCCGCCGACTACATCGCCCATCTGGCGCGCGCTTACGAGCGGGAACAAAGCGCAGCCGCCAAAGACGCCATCGCCCAAATCCTGACCAACAGCAAGATGAGCGCCACCGGCCACCGGCCCATCTGCCAGGACACTGGCATCGTGAACGTGTTCCTCAAGGTGGGCATGGACGTGCACTGGGAGGGTTTCACCGGCAGCCTGGATGACGCCATCAACGAAGGTGTGCGCCGCGCCTACAACTTCCCGGGCAACACCTTGCGCGCCAGCGTGGTGGCCGACCCCGAGTTTTTGCGCAAAAACACCAAGGACAACACCCCGGCGGTCATCAGCTGCGAGATCGTGCCCGGCAACACCGTCGAAGTCACGGTGGCGGCCAAGGGTGGTGGCAGCGAGAACAAGAGCAAGATGTACATGCTCAACCCCGGCGACAGCGTGGTCGACTGGGTGCTCAAAACTGTGCCGACCATGGGCGCGGGCTGGTGCCCGCCGGGCATGCTCGGCATCGGCATTGGTGGCACGGCCGAAAAAGCCGTGTTGATGGCCAAGGAAAGCCTGATGGACGACCTGGACATGTATGAATTACAGGCCAAGGCGGCCAGCGGTGCCGAACTCTCCAGCGTTGAAAAACTGCGCCTGGAACTCTTCGAGAAAGTCAACGCGCTGGGCATCGGCGCACAAGGCCTGGGCGGTTTGACCACGGTGCTCGACGTCAAGATCAAGATGTACCCAACGCACGCCGCAAGCAAACCGATTGCGATGATCCCGAACTGCGCCGCCACCCGCCACGCGCATTTTGTGATGGACGGCAGCGGCCCGGTTTACCTGACCCCACCGTCGCTCGACACCTGGCCCGATGTGGCCTGGACACCCGATTACGTCAAGAGCAAAAAAGTCGATCTCAACACCCTGACAAAAGAAGAAGTCGCCAGCTGGAAACCCGGCGATACCTTGCTGCTCAACGGCAAGATGTTGACCGGCCGCGACGCCGCCCACAAACGCATCCAGCAGATGCTGGCCAAGGGTGAAAAACTGCCGGTCGACTTCACCAACCGGGTGATTTATTACGTCGGCCCGGTCGACCCGGTCGGTGATGAAGCGGTGGGCCCGGCTGGCCCGACCACCGCCACCCGGATGGACGGTTTCACCGAAATGATGTTGGCCGAAACCGGCCTGATCGCGATGATCGGCAAGTCCGAACGCGGCCCGGTGGCGATTGAAGCGATCAAGAAACACAAGTCGGCCTATTTGATGGCCGTGGGTGGCGCCGCCTACCTGGTCAGCAAAGCCATCAAAACCGCCAAGGTGCTGGGTTTTGCCGACCTGGGCATGGAAGCCATCTACGAGTTCGACGTGGTCGACATGCCGGTCACCGTGGCAGTGGATGCCGCAGGTATCAGCGTGCACAACACCGGCCCGGCCGAATGGAAAGAGCGCATCGCCAGTGGTGAATTCAAGGGCATCACGGTCACCACAGCGTGAGTCAACAACGGTTTGACTGAGTTAACCCCTTCTTTCGATAACACGCTGCCAAGGCGCCCGATCGGCGTCTTTGACAGCGGTGTGGGTGGTTTGAGTGTGCTGCGTGCCTTGCGGACCGAGTTGCCACACGAAGACTTTGTCTACCTGGCCGACAGCGGTTTTGCGCCCTACGGCGAGCGTGACGAGGCCTTTGTGGTCGAGCGCGCGCGCCGTATCACCCACCATCTGCTGCACGCTGAACAGCCCCCCATTCAAGCGCTGGTGATTGCCTGCAACACCGCCACCGCAGCGGCGATCCACCTGCTGCGCCAGGAGCTGCCCGGCCTACCCATCGTGGGTGTTGAACCCGCCCTGAAGCCCGCAGTGGCCAGCAGCCGCACCCAACGCATCGGCGTGATGGCCACCCGTGGCACGCTGGCCAGTGCCAAGTTCAAGACCCTGCTGGCCAGGCTGGAGGGGCAAGCCGAGTTTGTCTGCCAGCCCTGTGATGGCCTGGCCGATGCCATTGAACATGCGGACACGTCAAAAATAATAGCTCTTTGCTCAATCTACACAAGGGCTATCGGCCAATTTGGCTTCAAAGAGGGCGAGGTAGACACCTTGGTGCTGGGCTGCACCCACTACCCCTTTGCCAGCGCCACACTGCGTGACTTGTTGCCTGCGGGTGTGCAACTGATCGACAACGGTGCGCCTGTGGCGCGTCAGACCCGCCGCGTGTTGCCCGACCCGGCCAGTGGCCAACACACCGGCCAAATCAAGCTACTCAGCACCGGCGACCCGGCCCTGTTGGCCCAGGCCGCAGAGCGCTGGTTGGGGCTGCAGGCACCGGTGCAAGCCTTGCCGGGATAAGGGCTGGGCAAATCCCCGCTGGGAGCGGGGCCAGTCGGGTCACACGGCCCAGCGTCATCCGGGATAATCCCCGGCCATGAACCCTCTGTTGCCCCTGCTCCAACCCTACCCGTTTGAACGTCTGCGCCAGCTGTTTGCCGGTGTCACGCCCAACCCCGCTTACACACCGATCAGCCTGGGCATTGGTGAACCCAAACACGCCACCCCACCCTTTATCCAGCAAGCGCTGTGTGAGGCGATCAACCGCGCCCCCAGCGGCCTGGCCGCTTACCCGGCCACAGCCGGTGAACCCGCGCTGCGCCAGGCTTTTGCCGACTGGATCCAAAAACGCTATGGCCTGAGCGTCAACCCGTTCACCCAGACATTGCCCGTCAACGGCTCGCGCGAGGCGCTGTTTTCACTGACCCAAACCATCATCAACCCGGGTGACAGCGCGGTGACGTGTGTGAAGCCCATCGTGGTTTGCCCCAATCCGTTCTACCAAATCTACGAGGGTGCTGCACTGCTTGCTGGGGCCGAGCCGTATTACGTGGCCAGTGACCCGGCGCGCAACTTTGCGCCCGATTGGGACAGCGTGCCCGACGCCGTGTGGGCGCGCACCCAGCTGCTGTTTGTTTGCTCCCCCGGCAACCCCACCGGTGCGGTGATGCCCTTGTCTGAGTGGCAAAAGCTGCTGGACCTGAGTGAACGTTTTGGTTTTGTGATTGCCAGCGACGAGTGTTACAGCGAGATCTACTTCCGCAACGAGCCACCGCTGGGTGGCTTACAAGCCGCAACACAACTGGGCCGCAGCGATTTCAAAAACCTGATCTCACTCACCAGCCTGTCCAAACGCAGCAATGTGCCGGGGCTGCGCAGCGGTTTTGTCGCGGGTGATGCGGCCATCATCAGCGCTTTTTTGCTCTATCGCACCTACCACGGCTGTGCCATGAGCCCGGTGGTGCAAACGGCCAGCATCGCCGCCTGGGGCGACGAGGACCACGTGGTGGCCAACCGCACGCTGTACCGAGCCAAGTTTGCCGAGGTGACCCCACTGCTGGCCGAGGTGCTGGATGTCGCTTTGCCCGATGCCGGTTTTTACCTGTGGGCCAAGGTGGCTGGCGATGAGCTGGCTTTCACCCGCGACCTGTACGCAAATTACAATGTGACCGTGTTGCCGGGTTCGTTCCTGGCGCGCGAAGCGCAGGGCAGCAACCCCGGCGCTGGTCGTATCCGCATGGCACTGGTCGCCGACAGCGCCGAATGTGTACAAGCCGCTCACCGTATCCGGGACTTTGTCAAACAGCGGTCTGCCGCTTGACCCACCCTTTTTTTCCTCTGACTCACCACACCTACCATGACCCAACAATTGCAAACCCTTTTGGACGCCGCCTGGGAAGACCGAGCCAACCTGTCAGCTGCCAGTGCCCCCAAAGAAGTGACCGATGCCGTCGAACACGTCATCCACCAGCTCAACAACGGCCAGCTGCGTGTGGCCAGCCGTGACGGTGTGGGCCAGTGGACCACCCACCAGTGGATCAAAAAGGCGGTGCTGCTGAGCTTCCGTCTGCGTGACAACGAGTTGATGAAAGCCGGTGACCTGAGCTTTTACGACAAGGTGCAAACCAAGTTCTCGGACCTGGACGAAGCCGGCATCAAGGCCACCGGCGTGCGCATCGTGCCCCCGGCCGTGGCGCGCCGTGGCAGCTACCTGGCCAAGGGTGTGATCCTGATGCCCTCGTTTGTGAACATCGGCGCCTATGTGGACGAAGGCACCATGGTCGACACCTGGGCTGCCGTGGGCTCATGCGCCCAGATCGGCAAAAACGTGCACCTGAGCGGTGGCGTGGGTATTGGTGGTGTGCTGGAGCCGATGCAGGCCAACCCGACCATCATCGAAGACAACTGCTTCATCGGCGCCCGCTCCGAAATTGTCGAAGGTGTCATCGTCGAAGAAAACTCGGTGATCTCCATGGGTGTCTACATCGGCCAAAGCACCCCGATTTACGACCGCGCCACCGGCACCGTGAGTTATGGCCGTATCCCGGCCGGCTCGGTGGTGATCTCCGGCAACCTGCCCAAGGACGGCGGCAAATACAGCCTGTACGCAGCCATCATCGTCAAGCGTGTGGATGCCCAAACCCGGGCCAAGACCAGCCTGAACGACCTGCTGCGCGACTGATCCCCACCCCGCAGCCGCGCCCTCCTCCACTCACCCAAAGGCACACCCACATGGCCAGCACCGACAGTCCCAACGAGGGCACCATGCGCCGTTTGTTGCGGCTGATGTCCGAGAAACGTGCGTCGGACATCTACCTGTCGGCGCACTCACCGGCGCTGATCCGCATCAACGGTGTGTGTGTGCCGATCAACAGCCAGCTGCTGCCGCCCGATGCGCCGCTGAGCCTGCTGTGTGAAATTCTTCCTGAGCAGCAGATCCAGGAGCTCAAAGCCAACAACGAGCTCAATGTGGGTTGGTCGATGACGGGGGTTGGGCGCTTTCGTGTCAGCGCCTTGCGCCAGCGTGGCTCGTTTGCGGTGGTGATCCGTTTTATCGTCAACGAGGTGCCGCCGATGTCGACACTGGCGCTGCCGTCAGTGCTGGCCGATCTGATGCTGCAAAAGCGCGGCTTGATCCTGATGGTAGGCGCCACCGGCTCGGGCAAAAGCACCACGCTGGCCTCGATGATCGACCACCGCAACGCCAATTTGTCGGGGCACATCCTGACCATTGAAGACCCGATCGAGTTTTTGTTCAAGAACAAGCGCTCGGTGGTGAATCAGCGCGAGATCGGCACCGACACCGAGTCCTTGCAGGTGGCGCTCAAAAACGCGCTGCGCCAGGCGCCTGACGTGATCATGATCGGCGAAATCCGCGACCAAGACACCATGACCGCGGCCATCACCTACGCCCAGACCGGCCACCTGTGCCTGGCCACCTTGCACGCCAACAACAGTTACCAGGCCCTCAACCGGATCTTGAGCTTCTTCCCGGTGGAAGTGCGCCCCACCATGCTGGGGGACCTGGCCGCCTCGCTACGTGCCATCGTGTCGCAGCGGCTGCTGCAAACCGTGGCCAGCACCCGCACACCGGCGGTGGAGATCATGCTCAACACCCGACTGGTGAGTGAAATGATCGAAAAAGGCAACTTCTCGGGCATCGTCGAGGCCATGGAGAAATCCCTGGCCGAAGGTAGCCAGACCTTTGAGCAAGACATTGCCCGCCTCATCATGGCCGGCATCGTCGAGCGCAAGGAAGGCCTGGCCAATTCGGACTCCCCTACCAACCTGATGTGGCGCCTGCAGAACGACTTCACCAGCCAGGCCAACTCCCTGGCCAAAGCCAATGAGCCCGACCCGGATGACCGGGCCACCTTCACCGAAATCACCCTGGACATGAGCCAGTAGCCAGCCCGTGCCCATGACCGCGACCCTCGACCTGGCCCAGCAACTGATTGCCTGCCCTTCTGAAACACCTCTTGACGCAGGTTGCCTGACCCTGATCGGCCAGCGCCTGGCCGCCCTGGGTTTTGTGCTGGAAACCCTGCATTGCGGGCCCCAAGACCAGAGCGTCACCAATTTATGGGCAAAACGGCCTTCAGCTCTCATAAAACAAGGGGGTACAGCTAGCAAGTTGATAGTTTTTGCAGGCCACACCGATGTGGTGCCCAGCGGCCCGCTGACCAGTTGGCACAGCCCACCCTTCACACCCAGCGTGCGTGACGGCAAGCTCTATGGGCGTGGCGCGGCCGACATGAAAACCTCGCTCGCGGCCTTCGTCGTGGCCACAGAAGAGTTCCTGCACGCCCAGCCGGACACACCCCTGGCCATTGGCTTTTTGCTCACCAGCGACGAGGAAGGCCCAGCGCTTGACGGCACGGTGCGCGTGGTGAACCTGCTGCGTGAACGCGGTGAGCGGCTGGACTACTGCATTGTGGGTGAACCAACCTCGGTGCAACGCACTGGCGACATGATCAAAAATGGGCGCCGCGGGTCACTCAGTGGCCGTCTCACCGTCAAAGGGGTGCAGGGCCACATCGCCTACCCGCATCTGGCCAACAACCCGATCCATCAACTGGCCCCCGCACTGGCCGAGTTGGTGGCCACCGAGTGGGACGCGGGCAATGCCTTCTTCCCACCCACCAGCTGGCAGGTCAGCAACATCCATGGCGGCACCGGTGCGGGCAATGTGATTCCGGGCACGGTGGTGGTGGATTTCAACTTCCGCTTCAGCACCGAGTCGACGCCTGAAGCACTGCAAACGCGCCTGCAAGAGGTGCTGACCCGGCATGGGCTGGACGTTGACCTGGTCTGGACCCTGAGTGGTCTGCCGTTTTTGACCCCACCCGGCACGCTGGTCGACGCGGTCGTGGCCGCCATCCAGGCCGAGACCGGCCTGACACCCGAACTCTCCACCAGCGGTGGCGCCAGTGATGGGCGTTTTATTGCCAGCATCTGCCCGCAGGTGATTGAGCTGGGCCCACCCAATGCCAGCATCCACAAGGTGAACGAACACATTGCCCTGGCCGACATCGAGCCCTTGAAGAACATTTACCGCCGCGTGCTGGACAACCTGAGTACCTGAACCCCATGCCTTTGTCCCCCTCTCCCACACTGAACCTGCTGCAATGTGTGCAACAAGCCGAACAGCGGCTCACGCAGGCCGGTGTCGCTTTTGGCCATGGCACCACCAATGCCTTTGACGAGGCCGCCTGGCTGGTGCTGTGGCGCCTGGGCCTGCCGCTGGACACCTCGCTTGATCCTGACGATGAGGCATCAAAACGTGCTGTAACCCTTGAAGAGCAAGGGCTGATAGCTACTTTAATTGAAGCACGCATCAGCACCCGTCAACCCGCCGCCTACCTGACCAAAGAGGCCTGGCTGCAGGGCGTGGCTTTTTATGTGGACGAACGCGTCATCGTGCCGCGTTCGCTGATTGCCGAAGTGCTGATGGAAGGCAACCTGGACTACTGGCTCAGTGCCGAGACCCACCGCGTGCTGGATTTGTGCACCGGCAACGGCAGCCTGGCGGTGATCGCCGCCATGGTCTACCCGGATGTGAAGGTACAGGCTTCCGACATCAGCCAGGACGCGCTCGATGTGGCGCGCATCAACATCGATCGCCACGGCCTGCACGAACGCATTGCGCTGCGTCAGGGTGACGGCATTCCCAAAACCGGCAGCCACTACGACCTGATCCTGTGCAACCCGCCTTACGTGAACGCGCAAAGCATGGCCGAGTTGCCGCCTGAGTTCAAGGCCGAACCGGCGCTGGCGTTGGATGGCAACACGGCGGGCGGCAGCGATGGCATGGACTTCATCCGCCAGCTGTTGTCGGATGCGCCTGCACAGATGTCTGAAGAGGCTGTTTTGGTGCTCGAAATTGGCCACGAGAGACCCCACTTCGAAGCGGCCTTTCCCGGGCTGGAAGTGATCTGGCTGGAGACCAGCGCGGGTGAAGACCAGGTGCTGCTGATGACACGCGAAGCCCTGGTGGCCTACCAAGCGCAGGCCCACCTGAGCAGCGCTCAAGCCTTTACCCTGTGCGGCGTATCGAGCGCCGAAGACTACGCGCTGTTTGGCCAACTGCTGAAGGAGTACGCGGACAAGGATCTGGCCGACGCCGCCAACAGCAGCATCTGGAAAGATCTGGAGGCCCTGCCTGAGCGTTATGGCCCGCCCCACGGTGCCGCTGTGCTGGCCTATGCGGGGGAGACCCTGGTTGGCTGTGGCGCCCTCACCAACACCCAACACACCGGCGTGGCCGAGGTCAAACGCATTTATGTGCGCGAGGCTTTTCGCCGCCAGGGGCTGGCCCGCACCCTGACCCAACAGCTGATGGCCCAGGCGCAAGCCATGGGCTACCACACCGCAGCCATCAGCACCTGGCCTGAGAACACCCAGGCCCTGGCGTTGTACCAACAACTGGGCTTTGAGCCCATTGCCCCGTTCAAAGTCCATCCCTACGCACAACTGGTTTTTCTGGGCGTGCCGCTCAGCCCGGCCACACCCAAGCTCCCTACATGATCACCCTCAAAAATGTCACCCTGCGCCGCAGCGCCAAAGTCCTGCTCGAAGGCGCCTCCGTCACCCTGAACCCCGGCGAAAAAGTGGGCTTGGTCGGGCGCAACGGCGCGGGCAAATCCTCGCTGTTTGCCTTGTTCAACGGTAGCCTGCACGAAGATGTGGGTGAGTACTACATCCCGACCCAATGGCGCATGGGCCAGGTGGCCCAGGACATGCCTGAAACCGAGCAATCCGCCACCGACTTTGTGGTGGATGGGGACACGGCCCTGCTGGCCGCGCAACAGGAAGTCACCGCGTCTGAGGCCACCGAGGACTATGACCGCATGGCCCACGCTTACATGGCCTTGCAGGATGCTGGCGCCCATGATGCACCGGCACGCGCGCAGGCGCTGATCCTGGGCCTGGGTTTCAAAACCACCGAACTCACCAACCCGGTCAATAGCTTCTCAGGCGGCTGGCGCATGCGCTTGCAACTGGCCCGAGCCCTGATGTGCCCGAGTGACCTGCTGCTGCTGGACGAACCGACCAACCACTTGGACTTGGATGCCTTGGTCTGGTTGGAGGCCTGGTTGCAGCGTTACCAGGGCACGATGATTGTCATCAGCCATGACCGCGAGTTCCTGGATGCGGTGACCAACGTCACCCTGCACATCGACGCGGGCAAACTGGTGCGTTACGGCGGCAACTACAGCAAGTTTGAGGACATGCGTGCCGAGAAGATGGAGCTGCAACAAGCGGCGTTTGCCAAACAGCAGGACAAGATCGCCCACCTCAAGAAGTTCATCGACCGCTTCAAGGCCAAGGCCAGCAAGGCCAAACAGGCGCAAAGCCGGGTCAAGGCGCTGGACCGCATGGAAAAGATTGCACCGCTGCTGTCCGAGGCAGACTTCACCTTCGAGTTCAAGGAACCGGCGAACCTGCCCAACCCGATGTTGTCGATGACCGGTGTGAGTTTTGGTTACCCGGCGCCTGCAGATGCACCTGAGGGCACACCACCGACCGTCATCGTCCACAACGTCAGCAAATCGGTGCTGGCGGGCCAGCGCATCGGTATTTTGGGTGCCAACGGCCAAGGCAAATCCACGCTGGTAAAAACCATCGCGCGTGATCTTCAGGCCATTGGTGGTGAGATCACCGAAGGCAAGGGTTTGAACATCGGCTACTTTGCCCAGCAAGAGCTTGACGTGTTGCGCCCCACCGACACGCCGCTGGAGCACATGATCCGCCTGGTCAAAGACATGACTGCGGCTGGCAAGATCGCTGGCCAGCAGACGCGTGAACAGGATTTGCGCAGTTTCCTGGGCACCTTCAACTTCAGCGGCGACATGGTCAAACAGGCGGTGGGCAGCATGAGCGGCGGCGAAAAAGCCCGGCTGGTGTTGTGCATGATGGTCTGGCAACGCCCCAACCTGCTGCTGATGGACGAGCCCACCAACCACCTGGATTTGGCCACCCGCGAGGCGCTGGCGATGGCGCTCAACGAGTTTGAGGGCACGCTGATGCTGGTCAGCCACGACCGGGCGCTGCTGCGCTCAGTCTGTGACGAATTCTGGATGGTGTCACGCGGCGGTGTGGAACCGTTTGACGGTGACCTGGACGACTACCAGAAATACCTGCTCGACGAAGCCAAACGCCAGCGTGAAGCCATCAAGGAAGCCAGCAGCGCCGCCGCCAAGGCCGAGCGCAAAGCCCAGGCCGAAGCCGCTGCCGCAGCCACCAAGGCCAAGTCCAAACCCGCGCCCACCGGTTCCCTCAAACGCAAGTTGCAGGACATTGAAGCGCGTATGACGGTGCTCAATACCGAAGGCGCAGCGCTGGAAGGCCATTTGAGCCAGTCCCCTCCGCCATCCGACTTTGCCAATTTGGGCAAACGCCTCAAAGCGCTCAACGAAGAGCTGCAGGGCCTAGAGGAACAGTGGCTGGAGGTGTCGCAGCAAATAGAATCCGCCACAGCCTGAGTCCGGGCTCGCTTTCACGGGGAAACAACATGATTTTGGTCACTGGCGGCGCTGGTTTCATCGGCGCCAACTTCGTTCTCGACTGGCTGTCCCACAGCGACGAGCCCGTCCTCACCCTCGACAAACTCACCTACGCAGGCAATGTCGAAAACCTGCAAACCCTGCAGGGCGACCCCCGCCACACCTTGGTGCAAGGTGACATCGGTGACCGCGATCTGGTGGCCCAGCTGCTGACCCAGCACCAACCCCGTGCTGTCATCAACTTTGCGGCCGAGAGCCATGTGGACCGCAGCATCCACGGCCCTGGTGACTTCATCCAGACCAACATCGTGGGCACCTTCAACCTGCTCGAAGCTGTGCGCGGTTATTGGTCAGCCCTGCCTGCTGCAGACAAAGCATCCTTCCGCTTCCTGCATGTGTCCACCGACGAGGTTTATGGCTCCTTGGCAAAGGATGACCCCGCTTTCACCGAGTCCAGCCACATCGAACCCAACAGCCCGTATTCCGCCAGCAAAGCCGCCAGCGACCACCTGGTGCGTGCCTGGCACCACACCTACGGCCTGCCGGTGCTCACCACCAACTGCAGCAACAACTACGGCCCCTACCACTTCCCCGAGAAACTCATCCCGCTGCTGATCGTCAACTCCCTGGCTGGCAAACCCCTGCCGGTGTACGGTGACGGCCAACAAATCCGCGACTGGCTCTACGTCAAAGACCACTGCAGCGCGATTCGCCGTGTCTTGGAAGCGGGCCGTCTGGGTGAGGTATACAACGTCGGTGGCTGGAACGAAAAAGCCAACATCGACATCGTGCACACCGTGTGTGCCCTGCTCGACGAGTTGCGCCCACGTGCCGATGGCCAGCCCTACAAAAACCAGATCACCTATGTGACCGACCGCCCCGGCCACGACCGCCGTTACGCCATCGATGCGCGCAAGCTCGAATCTGAACTCGGCTGGAAACCCGCTGAGACCTTTGAGACCGGCATCCGCAAAACGGTGCAGTGGTACCTGGACAACCCGGACTGGGTGGCCCATGTGCAAAGCGGTGCTTACCGCGACTGGGTCCAGAAGCAATACGCCGGTTCATCGTCGGGCCAATGATGTAATATCTCCTTGTGTTATGACACAGGAGAATTCAATGACCACCGTCACCGCCAAATTGTTCATGAGTGGCCGCAGCCAGGCGATCCGGCTCCCGGCCAAGCTGCGACTTGCCGCCAAAGAGGTTCAGATCGAGCAGATGGGTGACGGGTTGTTGATTCGCCCCGAGCCCGAACCAGGGCAAAACATGGGCGTGTGGCTGCAGCACTTTTATGACAGCACACCGGCACTGCCCGAAGAGTTTTTGGTTGAACGCCAGGATGCACCCGCGCAGACGCGTGACTGGTCATTGAGTTGACAAGTTACAAACATGCTGCGTACGCTGGACACCAACATCTGCAGCTATGTGCTGCGCCGTCGGCCAGCGGCTATGCTGGAACGGTTTGCGACACTGAACCGTCAACAGTTGTGGCTCTCTGGCATCGTGGCGGCGGAACTGCGCTTTGGCGCGGCCAAGCTGGGTGTGCCACGTTTCACAAGCGCCGTCGAGACTTGGCTGGCAGGTTTTGAGGTGCAAGCTTGGCCCGTGCAGGCCACAGAACATTACGCCCATATTCGCGCCAAGCTGGAGCGCGACGGCAACATCATCGGTGCGATGGACTTGTTGATTGCCGCGCACGCGCTGGCAAACGATTCGGTCCTGGTCACCAACAATGCCCGGGAATTTGCCCGGGTTCCAGGCTTGGCTATTGAAGAATGGCAACTCAATTGAATATGACAAGAATATTGCTCCTGGGCAAAGGTGGCCAGGTCGGCTGGGAGTTGCAACGCAGCCTCAGCCCTCTGGGTGAACTCATCGCGCTGGACCACGACAGCACCGACTATTGTGGTGATTTCAGCAACCTGACGGGTCTGGCCGACACCGTGCGTGCCATTCGCCCGGACCTCATCGTCAACGCCGCTGCCCACACCGCGGTGGACAAGGCCGAGAGTGAACCGGAGCTGGCCCGCACCCTCAACGCCCTGGCGCCCCAAGTGCTGGCCACTGAGTCCGCCAAGCTCGGTGCCTGGCTGGTGCACTACAGCACCGACTATGTCTTTGACGGCAGTGGTGACACACCCTGGGTCGAGACCGACAGACCTGGCCCCTTGAGCGTGTATGGCGCCACCAAGTTAGAGGGTGAGCAACTCATCGCTGCGGCCAACCCGCGCCACCTGATCTTCAGAACCAGCTGGGTCTATGCCGCACGCGGTGGCAACTTTGCCAAAACCATGCTGCGCCTGGCGCAAGAGCGTGAACGCCTGACCGTCATCAACGACCAGATCGGTGCCCCCACCGGGGCTGACTTGCTGGCTGATGTGACAGCGCATGCCATTTGCCAAGTAACGCGCCAGCCAGACGGCGAGAAAGACGCTGGGCTGTACCACCTGGTCGCCGGTGGCCAGACCAGCTGGTTTGACTATGCCAAACACGTGATAGCCCAGGCCCAGCTTGTGCAACCCGCTCTTCAAATCAAAGCACAGCAGGTTGACCCGGTGCCCACCAGCGCCTTCCCGACCCCGGCCAAACGCCCGTTTAACTCGCGCTTGAACACCACCAAGCTACAAGCCAGCTTCGGTTTGACCCTGCCGCCGTGGCAGACCGGGGTCAACCGGATGCTGGCAGAGATTCTTTAAACCTCCAGGGAGCAGACAGATGAGCAATACAAGCAACCGCAAAGGCATCATCCTGGCCGGTGGCTCCGGCACCCGTCTCTATCCGGTGACACAAGCTGTCTCCAAACAGTTGATGCCGGTGTACGACAAACCAATGATCTATTACCCCTTGAGCACCCTGATGCTCTCGGGCATCCGCGAGGTGCTGATCATCTCCACCCCGCAAGACACGCCACGCTTTGCCGAACTCTTGGGTGACGGCAGCCAATGGGGCATGAGCATCAGCTACGCGGTGCAACCCTCTCCTGACGGTTTGGCACAAGCCTTCATCATCGGGCGCGAGTTTGTTGGCAACAGCCCCAGTGCCCTGGTGCTGGGTGACAACATCTTCTACGGCCATGATCTGGTCAAACAACTGGCCCATGCCAATGAGCGCAGCAGCGGGGCCAGCGTCTTTGCCTACCATGTGCATGACCCCGAGCGTTATGGCGTGGTGGCCTTTGACGAGCAGATGCGCGCCATCAGCATCGAAGAAAAGCCCAAGGCACCGAAGAGCAACTACGCGGTCACCGGCTTGTACTTCTATGACAACCAGGTGTGTGACATTGCCGCCAGTATTCAGCCGTCTCACCGGGGCGAGCTGGAGATCACCGACGTGAACAAACGCTACCTGGAACAGAACCAGCTCAACGTCGAGATCATGGGCCGGGGTTATGCCTGGCTGGACACCGGCACCCATGACAGCTTGCTGGAAGCGGCCAGCTTCATCGCGACGCTGCAAAAGCGTCAAGGTTTGCAGGTGGCCTGTCCGGAAGAGATTGCTTTTGCGCAGAAGTGGATCGATGCGGCGCAGATCCAGAAGCTGGCCACACCGCTGGCCAAGAATGGGTATGGGCAGTATTTGCTGGGCTTGCTGAGCTGAGCTTGATGCTGACGTATCTCTCCAGCCAACCAAGCCACCACCTTATTCATTACTTCACTCTTTATAGCTATCAGCCCTTATCAATAAAGGGCTGAAACCACTTTTTATGCCCTACACCGTCATCCCCACCTCGCTGCCCGAGGTTCTGATCCTGGAGCCCAAAGTCTTTGGGGACGCCAGAGGTTTTTTCTTTGAGAGCTTCAATGCACGTGACTTCGCCCAGTGCACCGGACTCGACGTGCAGTTTGTTCAAGACAACCACAGCAAATCGGCCCAAGGGGTGCTGCGCGGTCTGCACTACCAGATCCAGCACCCGCAGGGCAAGCTGGTGCGGGTGACACACGGCGAGGTGTTTGACGTGGCGGTGGACTTGCGAAAAAGCTCACCCACCTTCGGGCAATGGGCGGGTGTGGTGCTCTCAGCTGAGAACAAACGTCAGCTCTGGGTGCCACCGGGTTTTGCCCATGGTTTTGTGGTCACCAGCGAGAGTGCCGAGTTCTTGTACAAGACCACCGATTACTGGTACCCCGAGTTTGAGCGCAGCCTGTTGTGGAATGACCCGAGCGTGGGCATCACCTGGCCGATTCAGAGTGAACCCTTGCTGGCGGCCAAGGACAAGGCGGCGCTGACGCTGGATACCGCTGAAGTCTTCTCATAAAACCCGCAAACCTGTAATCAACCGATCTTCCTGCACAGTTTGGACCCAATAAAAAAGCCCGCACAAAGCGGGCCTTTTTGTGTCTGGTGACATACCCGTCGCCATCAGCCCATGTGCAAACCACCATTCACCGAGAACTCTGCGCCGGTGGCGTAACCACCTTCATCGGAGGCCAACCAAGCGATGATGGAGGCAATTTCGCTGGGTTCACCCAGACGTTTGACCGGCACGGTGGCCACAATCTTGTCGAGCACTTCCTGGCGGATGGCTTTGACCATGTCGGTGCCGATGTAACCCGGGCTCACCGTGTTGACGGTGACGCCCTTGTTGGCCAGCTCCTGCGCCAGCGCCATCGAAAAACCATGCATACCGGCCTTGGCCGCCGAGTAATTGGTTTGCCCGGCCTGGCCCTTGACGCCGTTCACACTGCTGATGTTGATGATGCGGCCCCAGCCTTTTTCCACCATGTCACCGACCACCTGCTTGGTGACGTTGAACATCGAGTTGAGGTTGGTCTCAATCACCGCGTCCCAGTCTTCGCGGGTCATCTTCAGGAACATGCGGTCACGCGTGATGCCTGCGTTGTTGACCAGCACGTCGATGCTGCCATGTTCAGCCTTGGCCTTGCTGAAGGCAGCCACCGTGGAATCCCACTCCCCCACATTGCCCGCCGAGGCATAAAAGGTGAAACCGGCGGCCGCCTGTTCGGCCAGCCACTTGGCGTAGTCGCGTGTCGGGCCACAGCCAGCAATGACCTTGAAACCCTCTTTGCTCAGCCGCTGGCAGATGGCGGTACCGATACCACCCATGCCACCCGTGACATACGCTACTTTTTGACTCATCAACTGCTCCTGTTTGTCCATCATTGAGTCGTGATGATAGACGGGGAATCAGCGCTCCAAGGCGAGGGAAACCCCCATACCACCACCAATACACAGGGCAGCCAGGCCCTTTTTGGCATTTCTGCGCTGCATTTCGTGTAACAGTGTTACCAAGATACGACAGCCAGACGCACCAATCGGGTGGCCGATGGCAATCGCACCGCCATTGACGTTGACCTTGGCCGGGTCCACTTCGAGCTGCTGGTTCACCGCACAGGCCTGGGCTGCAAAGGCTTCATTGAGCTCAAACAGATCAACATCCTGCACGCTCCAACCTGCCCGAGCCAAGGCTTTGCGCGAGGCAGGCACCGGGCCCAGACCCATGGTGGCGGGGTCCAGCCCGCTGGTGCCAAACGCGGCAATCCGTGCCAGTGGGGTCAAGCCCAGGGCCGCCGCCTTTTTGGCCGTCATGACCACCACAGCAGCAGCACCGTCATTGATGCCTGAAGCATTGCCCGCAGTGACCGTCCCGGCCTTGTCAAACGCCGGGCGCAGACCGGCCAACGCTTCGGCATTGGTTTTTCGGTTCAGGAACTCGTCGGTGTTGAACACCAATGGGTCACCCTTGCGCTGCGGGATCTGCACACTGACAATTTCATCCTTGAACCGGCCCGAGTCCTGCGCGGCGGCGGCTTTAAGCTGGCTGCCAAGGGCCAGCACGTCCTGCATGTCGCGGGTGATGCCGCAGGCCTTGGCCACGTTTTCAGCGGTGATGCCCATGTGGTAATTGTTGTAGACGTCCCACAAGCCATCCACAATCATCGAGTCGATCATCTTCCAGTCACCCATGCGCTGGCCGTCGCGGCTGCCTTGCAACACGTGGGGGCTGGCGCTCATGTTTTCCTGGCCACCGGCAATCACGATCTCGCTGTCACCCCAGGCCACGGCTTGAGCCGCCAACATGACCGATTTCAGCCCCGAGCCACACACCGCATTGATCGTCAGCGCCGGGGTTTCCTGGGAGAGCCCTGCCTTCAAAGTGGCTTGACGCGCCGGGTTTTGCCCCTGGCCAGCAGCCAGCACCTGGCCCATGATGACCTCACCCACCTGATCGGCAGACAACTTGGCGCGAGCCAAGACCTCACGGATCACGATGCTGCCCAACTCGGGCGCCGACACCTTGGCCAGAGAACCTCCAAACTTGCCCACTGCGGTACGCGCTGCCGAAACGATAACGATGTCTTCCATGCTGCTTCCAGAGTTGTAGTTAGAAAAAAAGTCCAAAAAGTAGAATCAGGCCTTGGCCAGCACATACCGACCGGGCGCGGGCTCGATCACCTTGTGTTTGCCCTTGCCATAGGTCTTGGGTGCGGCGATTTGTTTGCCAGCCTGGGCTGCCAGCCAGGTCGACCAGTCGGTCCACCAGCTGCCCGGATGCTCCACGGCGCCCTGCATCCACTCGTCGTGGGTCTTGGGCAGCTTGTCGTCATCACGCACCCAGTAACAACGCTTGTTTTTGGCCGGTGGGTTGATCACACCGGCAATGTGGCCCGAAGCCCCCATGACAAAACGCTTTTTGCCTGGCAGGTATTGCGTGGTGGCGTAGGCGCCGTTGATCGGCACGATGTGGTCTTCACGCGAGCCGTAGATGTACACCGGCATATCGACCTTGCCCAGATCCACCTTCTGCCCACACACGGTGGCCTGCCCCGGCTTGGTGAGTTTGTTTTCCAGATAGGTGTTGCGCAGGTACCAGGCGTAGAACGGGCCCGGCAGGTTGGTGCTGTCGCTGTTCCAGTACAGCAGGTCAAACGGTGGCGGGGTTTCGCCCTTGAGGTAGTTGCCCACCACATAGTTCCAGACCAGGTCATTGGGGCGCAAAAAGCTGAAGGTGGTGGCCAGATCGCCACCCTTCATCAAACCGCCCTTGCCCATTTCCAGTTCGCGGTAGCTGACAAACGCTTCATCGATGAACAGGTCCAGCACACCGGTGTCAGAAAAATCCAGCATCGAGGTCAGGAAGGTGGCACTGGCCACCGGCTTTTCACCACGCGCTGCCAGCACCGCCAGCGCGGTCCCGAGCATGGTGCCACCCACACAAAAGCCCAACGCGTTGATGGTTTTGGCGCCAGACACCTCCTGCGTCACCGTGATGGCCTTGATGACCGCGTTTTCGATGTAGTCGTCCCAGGTGGCTTTGGCCAAGGAGGCATCGGGGTTGCGCCAGCTCACCAGGAAGGTGCGGTGACCCTGCGCCACCGCATAACGCACTACCGAGTTGTCGGGCTGCAGGTCCAGGATGTAGAACTTGTTGATACATGGAGGCACCAGCAGGAAGGGTTTCTCGTAGACCTTGTCGGTCAGGGGTTTGTACTCGATCAGCTGGAAGAACTCGTTCTCGAACACCACCGCACCTTCGGTGGTGGCCACGTTTTGGCCCACATGGAACAGGCTCTCGTCAGTCATCGAGATGTGGCCTTGCTGCATATCGTGCAGCAGGTTTTGCAGGCCCTTGCTGATGCTCTCGCCATTGGTGTCCAGCGCCTTTTTCTGCGCTTCGGCGTTGAGTGCCATGAAGTTGCTGGGGGCGGCGGCGGCGGTAAGTTGCTCTACCGTGAAGCGGATGCGGGCACGGGTTTTGTCATCGGTCTCCACCGCGTCGGCCATGGCTGCCAGCGTCTTGGCGTTGAGCAGATAAGCCGCAGCGGTAAAAGCCGCCATCGGGTTGGCGGCCCAGGCCGGGTCTGCAAAACGCCGGTCCTTGAGCACATGCTCCCCTTTGAAGCTGTTGTTCCAGAGCTCGGTCGCATCTTTGAGAAACTGTTGCTGCAACTCCTGCAGCTTGTCTGGCGAGAAGGACACCTGTGGCGGCTTGGTCGTGGGCGCCATCAGCTTGGCACCGGCCTGGCCCAGGTCCATGTTCTTGAACGACTCAAAGGCTTTGCCCCAGGTGTCAACCATGGATTGCTGAAACTGCTGCGCCGTTTGCAACCATTGTTGCTGTGTCTCTTCTTTCATGGGTTACCCTTTCTCAGCCAGGTTGATGACAAAACCCTAGTATGCTGGAAGAAGGCATTCGGCAAGCTGACAAACGGTTCAAAAGACCCAGACCCCAAGCGGGGCTAGGCTGCGGCCACGACCACCCGGTTGCGCCCTGCCCGCTTGGCGCTGTACAAGGCTGCATCCGCTTTCTGGAGCCAAGCCTTGGCTGCAAGGTCCGCACCGTGCACCCAGGCCAGACCGATACTGACAGTCACCGGGATCGGCAGACCGTCGTGCTCAATGCGCAAAGCCGCCACCTTCTCACACAAGCGCCGGGCAATGGCCAAGGCCTCGGCCTCGGTCACCACAGGAAGGTAGATCACGAACTCCTCCCCGCCCACACGAGCCAGCAAGTCCGAGCTGCGCAACTCTTCCTGCAGACAGCGGGCAAAGGCGACCAGCACCTGGTCACCCGCAGCATGGCCGTGCCGATCATTGATCTGTTTGAAACGGTCGATATCCAGCTGAGCAATGGCACTGTGGGCTGGCAGCACAAGCGGCAGGCGTTGCGCCAGCCAACGCCGGTTTCCGGTACCAGTCAAGGGGTCGGTCAATGCCGCCAACTCCAGTCGGACTTCTGCGCGCTCGTTGGACAGGGTGGCCACAGCCAGCGCGATGCCAAAGTGACAGAACATCTGCACATAAAAGGCCCAGGCAAATCCGTCTGATCCGGCGGTACCTGTCACGATGTACACCAGCCGCAGAGCATAGATGCCGCCACTCAGTGCCAGCAAAGCGGCCAGCAGCGTGCGTGATGGCAGGGGCTCTTGATGGCGGTCGCGCAAGGTGTCAAAGGTACACACCGCCAGCACCAGCGCCGCTGTCCCATGGAAGACCCCCGCCCGGGTGAGGTTCTGCAAAGGGAAACCAGTGGCAACGCTCATCACAAGAACAGCTGCCAGCAGCATCCACATGACATGCCAGCGCACACGCCAGCGACCACTGAACTGGCGTACCCCCACCCAGAAGCAGATGTAGCCACCCACGCCCAACAGCAAACTGCCATGGGTCCATAACCATTCGGGCAACACGGCGTATTCACCACTCCAGGCCACCGTCGAGCCGAGGGCCAGCAAGAGGTACGCTGCTGCCAGATACCCCAAGCCCTGGGGTCTGCAGGAGTGACGGCGGATGTGGACGATGCTCAAGGCGCCCGCCACCAAGGAGGTGTTGTAGACCAGGATAACGGTGGGCAAATCCAGATGGATATTCATGCGTTTTGCAGATTACACGGTCTGCGTTGTGTTCAAGCGGGCGAGTCTGTCAGCCTTGCGCTTGGCCAAGCGCCTGATACCCAGAGGGCCAAGGTCCTATTCTGCGACAAGCCTGTTAAAAATACCGGTCAAAATCACGCCATGTACCTTGTTCCCATTGCCTGGCTGTATGTGGCGCTGATGATGGCGCTGGCCGAAGCCACCAACAGCAACGGCACCGTGCTCGGCGCGGTCATCACCTTTGTGTTTTATGGACTGCTGCCAGTTGGCCTGGTGTTATACCTGATGGGCACGCCGGGACGCAAGCGTGCCATCAAGGCCAGAGAACAAGCTGAGCGGGCGGCCGCCGGCGCAGCAGCTCAGGCGCAGGCCTCAGGTGTCGCGCCAGATGCTGACCGCCAGCCGACCGCTGACCCGGTCGCGCCGGTGCGAAAAGAACCATGAGGACTGCGTTACGGTGCACCAGTCGGCACTGCCGTCATTGCCATAAACCTGGGTGATGCCCATACCTGCCAGCCGTTGACGCGCCAGCCCGGCCAAGTTGGCCAGCCATTTGCCGCCACCCAGCGGGACAAACATTTGCTCAGCCTGGGTATCTTGTTCGACAAATGCGGTGCGCACTTCGTCCCCCACCTCAAAGGCTGTCGGACCAATACACGGCCCCAGCCACGCTATGACTTCTGTATCTACCTGCCCTTTTTCCATAAGGGCTAGAGCACAAAAAGACTGATAAGTCTGCTCCAATACACCGACACCACCGTTCCCGGCCAGACCGCGCCAACCGGCATGCGCTGCACCCACCCAGGCACCTTTCCTGGTGGTAAACAGCACCGGCAAACAGTCCGCCACCATGATGGTGCAGGCGATGCCCGGCACATCGGTGATGCAGGCGTCGCCCACGCTGGCGTTGGGGGTGGTCGCATCCAGGCGCAGCACCTCGGTGCCGTGCACCTGGGTCAGAAACACCGGCTGGGCGCCGATGGCTTGTTGCAGGATGGCCCGGTTAGCCGCCACTTGGGCCGGGTCGTCGCCCACATGGTCGCCCAGGTTCAGGCTGTCATAAGGCGCGTTAGAGACACCACCCACGCGGGTGGTGCACACCGCATGCACACCGGCTGGCGCGGGCCAGTCCGGTGTGAGCCAATCAGTGCGCGCCGTGGACCTTGTCATAGGCTTTGAGTAATTGGTGGTGCATCTCACAGCCCTCCAAAGCCAGGCCGGGCGCGCTCAGACCCATGAAGCGGTCTTCCTGCATGATCAATGCGTGCGCCTGGGCCAGCGGACCGGCGCCATACAACAGTTCCAACGCGTCTAGATACGGGCCGCTGTCACCCATGTCGGCCAGGTGGATCAGGTTCTGGATACACGCGTAGATCGGTTTGCGCTGGGGGTTGAGCTGGTCAAAGTTCAGTATCCACTCACAGCCTTCGAGCGTGGCGGCTTCGTCACCCACGGCCAGGGCCAGCAGGGTTTTGAGCTCACCCAGGCGCAGATCGGCCCAGAACGAGCCTGCGTCTGCCGCCAGGCCAATCAACGCGGGCACCGGGCGATGGTCGGCCAGGTTGGACTCGTTGAGCGTCTCCAACAGGTCGGTGCACTCTTCGTCGTCGAGGTCGCTGAGGTTCAGGATGGCTTCGCGGATCGGGTTGGCGATGCTGTTGTTCTCGAACTCCAGGTCGTCGATCGGGTAAATCTCGGACAGGCCCGGCACCAGGATGCGGCAGGCGTACACGCCCAGGTGGGTGAAGTCGGCCACATAGATGTCATGGCCGTCGGCATGTAGGCGCTGCACACACCAGGCGTAGTCTTCGGCCGTGGTGCTGCTGAAGTTCCAGTCGACAAATTCATAGTCGGGCTGGTTGCCCAGGAACTTCCAGTGGATCACGCCGCTGGAGTCGACAAAGTGGATTTCGATGTTGGTGGAGCTGGCGGTCTCGTCCAGATCAAAGCCCGGTGCCGGAAAGCCCGACAAGGCATCGAGCGCACGGCCTTGCAGCAACTCGGTCAAGGCGCGTTCCAGCGCCACCTCAAAACGCGGGTGCGCGCCAAAGCTGGCAAAACAGCCCTGGTCCTGCGGGTTGAGCAGGGTCACATTCATCACCGGGTACTGGCCGCCCAAAGAGGCGTCTTTCACCAGAATGCCAAAACCAGCCTCACGCAAAGCGGCGATACCCTTGGCAATCCGTGGGTAGCGTGCTATCACTTTTTCAGGCACATCGGGCAGGCAAATGCCTTGACTGATGATGCGTGCCTTGATCGCGCGCTCAAAGATTTCGGACAGCGCCTGGGTGCGCGCTTCCATGGGGGTGTTGCCCGCCGACATGCCGTTGCTGACATACAGGTTGCCAATGATGTTGACCGGAAAGTAGACGATGGCGCCGTCCGACTCTCGCACGTAGGGGATGGCGCAGATGCCGCGCTCCTCGTTGCCGGAGTTGAACTCCACCAGACGCTCGGCTTCGATGTCGCCTTGCGGGTTGTAGAGCGCCTGAAGCTCGGGTGTCAGCAGCGTGGTGGGCCAGCTGCCGTCTTCGGGCAGGGCAAACCAGCGCTCTTGCGGGTAGTGGACAAAGTCGCGGTTCGCCACATCCAGCCCGAGGTAAAAGTGGGTCCAGAAATAGTTGGTGGACAGGCGTTCGACAAACTCGCCCAGGGCGCTGGCCAGACAGGCCAAGCGGCTGGCACCCTTGCCATTGGTGAACAGCAGCGGGCAGTCGCGGTCACGGATGTGGACCGACCAGATGCCCTCCACCGGGTTGAGCCAGCTGCGTTCTTCAATGTGAAAGCCCAGTTGCTGCAGCTTGCCTTGCAGCGTGCTGATGGTGGACTCGAGGGCGGCGTCTTTGCCGGTGATAAACGTGGTGTTGTGCATGGGGTGAGGATAACAGTGGCCCGGTGGACACCGATGGGGGTGACTAGAATGGGTCTGTTCACCGAGAACCACTCACCAGATCGCCCTTCAGCCCTTATTGGGAAAGGGCCAACCGCTATCAATCTTGATTCAAAGGCAGCACCATGATCCTCGAACTCGCTGACATCACGATCCACCCGCAACACAACGCCGCGTTTGAAGAGGCTATCCAGCGCGGTCTGAGCACCGTCATTGCCCATGCCAAAGGTTTTGAAGGCTTCAAGGTGAACCGCTGCATCGAGAACCCCCAGCGTTATGTGCTGCAGATCTTCTGGACCACCCTCGAAGACCACACCGTGGGCTTTCGTGAGTCGCCCGCTTTTGGTGAATGGCGCGCCATCGTCGGGCCGTTTTTTGCCAGCCCGCCGGTAGTGCAGCATTTTGATCTGGTGGCCAAATCGGCCTGAAGCCCGCGTATACCAAGCACCAACTGCAACCAAAAAGAGAGCACCATGAACTTTGTTTTTTCCCCGGCCGCCGCCGTGACCGTGCCGGTGACCGGCAGCGATGCCCAGTTTCCGGTGCACCGCATCTACTGCGTGGCGCGCAACTATGAAGACCACGCCAAAGAGATGGGCCAACTCAACCGCGAGCCGCCATTTTTTTTCATGAAACCCGCGGACGCTGTGCTGGTCTGCCAGCCCGGCCAGACGGCCCAACTGCCCTACCCCAGCCTGACCAGCAATCTGCACCATGAGGTCGAGCTGGTGGTGGCGATGGGCACCGGTGGCCAGGACATCCCGGTTGAGCAGGCGCTTAGCCACATCTTTGGTTACGCCGTGGGCCTGGACATGACCCGGCGCGACCTGCAAAACGACATGAAAAAGCAGGGCCGCCCCTGGTGCATCGGCAAAGGCTTCGATTTTTCGGCGCCGATCGGGTCGATCACAGCCGCCAACGCGGTCCCGGGCATCCACAGCGCAGACATCAGCCTGCAGGTCAACGGTGTGGCGCGTCAGAGCAGCCAGATCAGCCAGATGATCTGGAACGTGGCCGAGACCATCGCACAACTCTCCACCGCCTGGACCCTGCAACCCGGCGACCTGATCTACACCGGCACCCCGGCAGGCGTGGCTGCGGTGGTGCGGGGAGACCGCTTGCAGGCCAGCATCAGCGGGCTGAGCCCCATCACGCTGCAGGTGGTGTGACAAAGTGGGTTGAAACCACTGGCCCATGCTGGGCTGTCACAAGGCTGGCATGGTTTCAAATTACACTGGCAACATGCATCGTCCCCCCCTCCAACATTGCCGAAAATGCGGCCACGCGGTGGAGTACCGCATCCCGGACGACGGCGATACCAAAATACGCGCCGTCTGCCCGGCCTGCCACACGGTGCACTACGACAACCCGCTCAACGTGGTCGGCACCATCCCCGTCTGGGACAACAAGGTGCTGCTGTGCAAACGCAACATCGAACCCCGTTTTGGCAAGTGGACGCTGCCCGCAGGGTTCATGGAACTCAACGAAACCGTGGCCGAAGGCGCGGCCCGCGAGACGCTCGAAGAAGCCGGTGCGCAGTTCGAGATGGGCGAGTTTTTCTCGCTGGTGAACATCGCCCGGGTTGGCCAGGTCCACCTGTTTTACCGGGCGCGCTTGCTCAGCGACCAGTTTGATCCAGGCTTTGAGACCATTGAGGCTCGCCTGTTCACCGAAGACGAGGTGCCTTGGGACGAGATCGCTTTTCGCACCGTGGGCGAAACCCTCAAGCGGTTTTTTGCCGACCAGCGTGCGGGTCAGTTCTCGATCCATGTCTTTGATATCACCTGAGCTGCTCGCCAGCGCCGAGCTGTGGTTTTACCGCGCTGGCAGCTACTTTGTCACCAGCATCCTGGACGACCCGGCCTGGCTGGCGCTGATGTTTTGTTAACGTTTTACGGCGCAATCCCTTATATAACAAGGGCTGAAAGCTATTCTTTTTAATACCCCATGTTGCCTTGTTACGTCCTGCTTGACCTGGAAACCACCGGCGGCAACGCACAACGTGATCAGATCACCGAGATTGCCGCGGTGCGTGTGGAGCACGGCGTGGAAGTGGCACGCTGGAGCACCCTGGTCAACCCGGGCGTCCATATCTCCAGCTTCATCGAACAACTCACCGGCATCAGCAACGCGATGGTGGCTGATGCACCCCGCTTTGACGAGGTGGTACCCCAACTGCTGAAACTGCTGGACGGTGCGGTGCTGGTGGCGCACAACGTGCGTTTTGACCACGGCTTCTTGCTGCACGCCCTGGCGCGTTTGGACGTGGCCCTGCGCTGCAAAACCCTGTGCACCGTGCGTCTGTCGCGGCTGCTCTACCCCGGTGTCAAAGGCCATGGGCTGGACGCCATCATGCAGCGCCACGGCATCTCCACCGAGTCGCGCCACCGCGCTTTGGGCGACGTGCTGGTGATGCAGACCTGGCTGGCGCAGGTCACCCAGCAGTTTGGCGCCGAACATCTGCAACGCCAGGCGCAGGTGCTGTTACAAGGCAGCGCCGCGCTGCCACCGCAACTTGACACCAACGTGGCCGACATCCCCGAAGGCCCGGGTGTCTACCTGTTTTACGGCGAGAGCGCACTGCCAATCTACGTGGGCAAAAGTGTCAGGCTGCGCAGCCGTGTCATGTCGCACTTCTCTGCCAGCAGCCGCGAGCCGCGCGAGATGCGCATTGCCCAGGAAATCCGCCGCATCGAATGGATCGAGACCGCGGGTGAAGTGGGCGCGTTGCTGCTCGAAGCCCGCTTGGTCAAACAGCACCAGCCGCTGCACAACCGCCAGTTGCGCCGTGAGAACAACCTCTGCGCCTGGCGGCTGGACGCCAACCCCAATGCCCGCCCGCTGCTGAGCCTGGTGCGCGGCGCCGAGCTGAGCCCGCAACAGTTTGGCCAGCTGTACGGCCCCTATCGCTCGAAAAACCAGGCTTTAAGCAGCCTGCGCGAACTGGCCGAGCAACACCAGCTGTGCCCACAGGCGCTGGGCCTGGAGTCCGGCAAAGGCCGCTGTTTTGCGCATCAGATCGGCCACTGCAAAGGTGTGTGCTGCGGCGAGGAAACACCTGAGCGCCACCACCTGCGCCTGCAGCTGGCGCTGAGCGCCAACAAATTGCGCGTCTGGCCGTTCGGCGGACCGGTGGGCCTGCGTGAACACAACCCACACACCGGTCAAGCTGACATCCATCTCTTTGACCAATGGTGCCACCTGGCCACGGTGCGCAGCGACGAGGAACTGACCGATGCCCTGCAAACCCGTACCGAGGTGCTGGCCTTTGACCTGGACAGTTACCGCCTGGCGCTCAAGTACTTGACGCCACCGGGCAAATCCGGCACCACGGTGCTGGAACTCGGATCCATGAGAGAAAAAGACCTCTAGCCCTTTGAATACAAGGGTGAGTAGCTATGGTCTGAATAGCGTCTTGTGTGGGCAGCGTGCGCCAAGGTGGCTGATACGCGGCTGAAGCTGCGCGGTCCACGCTGATCACCAGCCCTGCCGCCAACCGTCTGGCCGTTCGAAGCACACAACAAACACCGGCCATGAAAAAAGGACTTGGCATTTCTGCCGAGTCCTTGATGTCTTTGGGTATTCATGGTGGGCGGTGGAGGCTTCGAACCTCCGACCCCAGCAGTGTGAATGCTGTGCTCTACCCCTGAGCTAACCGCCCTTGTCGTTGTAGACAAGCCCTGTATTATGCCATAGTCACGCGCATTCTGGCAATCAACTGCAACAAAAATCATATTTTTTATCTGCCGCGCAGCCGGAACAGCAAAAACTTCTGTCTATAATCTACGGCTTATTCCTCGATAGCTCAGTTGGTAGAGCGCCGGACTGTTAATCCGTAGGTCCCTGGTTCGAGCCCAGGTCGAGGAGCCAAAAATTCAAAAAAGCCCTGCCGAGAAATCGTCAGGGCTTTTTTCTTGCCCGGATAGGTCTAGTGCGGCGCCCCTGGCCCCGCATCAGTTCGGCAGCTTTGATTCTGAATATGAATTGACATGAAAACTCCGCCTGACAGTCCCTCTTTCCCATTCAGCACGTTCAAACTGGCCCTGGTCGGTAGCATCATTTTTTCCCTGCAGGGCTGTGCCGTGGTGGCTGTTGCAGATGCTGCGGTGACAGTCGTTGCCACCGGGGTCAAAGTTACTGCCAAGGCGGTCGGTGCTGTCGCCGATGCCGTGATACCGGATTCTGATGATGGCAACTAGTTTGTTCTGGAAGACGTCATTCTGGGCTCTGGTGCTAACCACCCTATGGCTGTCACTGGTTCCTTCAGAGCAAGTCCCTTCGGCCTTCCATTTCTGGGACAAGGCACAACACGCATTGGGTTTTACCGGGTTGACATTTCTTGGCCTGATGGCTTATCCGGGACGCCTGCCGAGGGTGATGTTGGGCTTGGCTCTGTTTGGTGCTGGTATTGAGGTTGTGCAGGGATTGACCGGCTGGCGGCAAGGCGATTGGCAAGACTGGATCGCCGACTGTGCGGGATTGGTGATCGGGTATTCGGTATGGCGTATAGGAAGATTGCTGGTCAGGAATCTAACCTGAATCAACTACCAGTTCGTTGGTAGCGACGCATTGACCGTAGCAATTGCAGCCGCATCAGGTGGACCGTAGCCACAACAAAAAAGGGCTGGGCTCCTGTCGAACCCTAACCCTTTGTTGCTTCCTCATGTATGGGAAGCATCATGACGGCAAACCGTCAGTCATGTGTGAGCGTCAGTGTGGTCCTTGATCATCAGCATGTCTCCTATACCGAGGTTGGGGACTCGGTTACGAAGAAATTCTGCGCCACATTGTTCGGGTAGTCAATTGTTGAATTTCCACCCTTGGGGCATTGTGGCTACCCATGCGTAAGCCTCTGTCACGACCATCTGCATTTGATGATGCTTTGTTTACGTGAATGCCCGGGCGGATTTGCACACCCCTCCCAAAGACTTCGGAGGCGAATTTGATACGCTCCCCGTCAAGGATGGAGTCAAGAAGTGAAACAGGGGGTGAATATGGCGACGGATCAAGGTCGTGTGGTTTTGGTGGCTGGCGCCACGGGTCTCATTGGAAGGGAAATCGTCGCCTTGCTGCTGGCTGACCGGACCGTCGAGTCCGTTCACTGTCTCGGTCGCCGATCACTGGCACTCAGCCACCCCAAACTCCAAAACCACGTGGTCGATTTTGCTGCGCTGCCTGCCCTTCCTAAGGTGGATGAGTGCTATATCGCACTGGGCACCACCATCAAGGTTGCCGGTAGTCAAGATGCGTTCAAAGCGGTCGACCTGGATGCTGTTGTGGCCGTCGCCAAGGCTGCAAAGATAGCAGGAGTCACCAAATTGGGGGTTGTCAGTGCCATGGGTGCTAACCCGAAGTCCCGAGTTTTCTACAACCGCGTCAAAGGCGAGATGGAATTTGCCCTTGCCAGCTTGGGGTTGAAAAGCCTGGTGATAGCTCGTCCATCCTTGCTGGATGGCAACAGGACTGCCCTGGGCCAGCCCGAGCGTGGTGGTGAGGGTCTAGGCCTGATGCTGATGCGCATACTGCGGCCTCTTGTGCCGGCAAACTACCGCGCCATCCCGGCCAAGGATGTGGCGCATGCTCTGATCCATGCGGTCCAGTCGGCCAAGCAAGGGAGCGTAAGGCTCCTGTCCGGTGACATGCAAGGTGGATGACATAGCGCTACAGCCAACACTCTGCTTTGGCAGCACACAACCTACACTGAAGCATTCACTTAAGGAAAACGATGTTTGACAAAAGCGACCAGTGGATTCATCTTGAAACGTTCGAGGACTTTGACATCGGTCTGTCGGCCCTCATTGACCTCTGGTCAAGCACCACAACCAATGCGGTCAAAGAATCGGCACTTGCTCACTTCAAAGAGGACCTGGAGGGCGCCGTGCTCAATTGGACTGACAACCGCGCCAAGTCGAAGAAATACGCGTCCATCTGCAAGGAACTGGCTGAGTTTGAGGAGGCAATCAAGTGAGTTCCGGTCTGTGCAGATAACTCCGCTATGAGAATCAATCTAGTCACACCGTTTACAGAAAAAGACGCCGTCAAAGACAACTGATTGGCTACGGAAGGCATTGTTCTGGACACTGGTGCTGGCCACACTGTGGTTATCGCTGGTGCCAGTTGAGCAGGGTCCGGCGGCCTTCAGTTTCTAGGACAAAGCCAAGCTCGCCCTTGGATTTGCCGGACTGGCATTGCTGGGTTTGATGGCTTATCACAGGCGCATACTGACGGTGTTGTTTGGCTTGATGTTGTTCGGCGCAGCTATTGAGCTTGCACAGCGGTTAACCGGCTAGCGCCAGGGCGATTGGCAGGACTGGCTGGTAGATGGCGTCGGTCTGGTCTTGGGCGCGGCATTCAGAAAGCTTGTGGTGAAGCTCAGAAACCAGCGGAGGTGATGCCACAGTCACACAGCCAGAAACACAACCACAGGCACTTGTGACTGCAGATCGTAGGCAGGCGCCACACAACTTTGTGTTGGCTGCGCCTGAGGGACAGATGCCAACCCCCCGTGTTTTACAAGCGAATCAAAGGTGCGATAAACCTTGCCCTGACAGGGGCTAAGGCACCCTACAGGAAGCCTCAAAGAAAAAGCCTCAAGAATTGCTTCTTGAGGCTTTGAATACTGGGGTGGCTGATGGGGAGCCACTGGCCACCCCCCAGGCCCAGTATCCATGCGGGTTTCAAGCCGGTTGTTACACAGCTGTGTGTAACAACTAGTGTAACAAATGAACGGTGTTTTTGGGCTCGTTTTTGGAAAAAATGGGGCCTCAAAAAGACGAAATTGAGCCAAGCGTCTAGCACCCTGTTTTAGTCACTCAATCGTGTTGGTTAGGAGATATTGGAGGCCAGCATCTTAGCCACCAGCAGCTCCTGCACGGCGTCAGCTTGCAGTGCATCACGTCTGCGTTGGGTGACTTCTCTGCTCTCCAGCCCAGACGTCCATCGCTTGAACTCGACAAAAGTTTGAGGGTCAATCGTGCGCATGGTGGCCATCTTCCCAGTAGCCGAGATGACTGGCTGGCTAAATAATGCCGATTGCGCAAGCACTGCCTCACTTCTGGCCTGGACATGCCGAAGGTCCCCTTCGGTGTTGGAAAATTGGAAAGGGTGAGTGTCTCCGGCCTCGCTCTCCACGCGCAAGAACTCCACTTCAAAACCCTTGGCGTTAATGGCACTTTTGTTGTTCAGTTCGTCATCTCTTCGCTGAAAGCTGGGGTCTACTCTCTGTAACAAGGCAAGGACTGAGCCGGCATCCCGCTGCGGGTCGACAAGAAACTCGACCCTTCGGCTAGCGTCCCAGAGCAAATTTACGTCTTGAGTAGCCACAGTGCTCGCAACTATCCGCACTCCGGCAGCGCACTCGTACGCATACAGAGCGTGGGTCCCCACCACACGAAAATGCTTCTCTAGTCCAGCTTCGCGTAAGGCGTTCAGCAACTTGACCACTATCTCAGGGGTCCGCCCGGCGCGCACAGCTTTGTTTAGTCGCTGTGCCTCATCCAGCGCGGCAGCCAGACATGACAGACGTTCCGTGGTGGTCTTTTTTCGTGCATGGAAGGCAGCATAGATGTGCTCAGACTCCAAAGAGCGAGCTCCCAGTCGCTGCTGCTTGTTGCCTGCAAGCGTCTTGACCAAATACTCGTAGGCCCCCTCTTTTTTCCAGTACATGCCCCCGGAATAAGGCTTGGCTGCGTCCAAAGCATTGAGGTACTCCGACCAGATGTTGGCAGAATCAATCGCCTGACGCGCCGTGTTGTCCGAAATAGGCAGGAATCTCATTCACCGTTGCCTTTTAAAGGTGTAAATATGGCAGGTGAACTGTTATAAATCAATAACTTACAACAATTCACCGTTGATTTCTCAAACCTCGTGTTTGACAGGCGAACCTATGCATCTAGGCCGAAGGGTACCCACATAGCCGGGCCACATGTCCAGTTTCCCAGTCTCGGGCGGCGGCGCCACACCGAACTTACGATAAAAACGCTCGAGTACTTTTACGGCGTCGTAGTGGGTACACATTGCACAAATCGCACTTTGGAATAAACTGGACGAATGTGGCTCTGTTCTCGTTATGTATTGGTTTTGACAAAAAAGGCTTCCACTTCAAGGCGGCCATTAGCCCTATCTTGTCCGAAGTGGCTAGTTCCACGGCGTCGCTGGTTTGCCGTAAGCCCAGTTCATTAGCGAGCAGCCCACGCATCGGCAGTGTGCGGCTACTCGCAGGGTAAGACACGGAGGCGCGAGGGAGTCCTAAACGGTGGGTTGCACCGGTGCCGAGGAAACTCAAGATGAAAAAACGGCGTCTGGGAGACGCCGCGTTGAGTCAGGTTACCAAGACGACTGCTTCAGAAAAGTAACGCCTTAACACCTTTAGTTTCCACCAACTGAAGCAACCTGGCGGACGCGCCACTCGGGCGGTTGTTCGCTACAGGGGACTCCCACTTTTGAACGGTCGACATGCTCACGTTTAAGAGTGCTGCAAATACAGCTTGACTCATCTTAGCAATAGCCGTGCGAATGGACACAATGCGCTCAGGCGTGTACTCAGGGGGTTCTTCGCAGAGAACCCTCATGCGAGCCATATCTGTCTTTGAAACAAGGCCGTAAGCGCTCAACTCCGCCGTTGTCTCGAGCAACTCCTGAAGCACACGTGAATTTTTAGCATTTTGATTTGTCATTACATATCTCCGTCAAGGCACCGTCTGCCTTCATTTGGTCCAATCTCGCAACATCTGCTTTCTGCAAGTTACCGCCAGTAATCTTGGCAGCCTCTTCTTCTTTCGCACTAAAGTCAGTACCGGGGTCGCTCTTTGAGCGGCCCACGACAAAGAATATGGCTTGAGCATGACGCTTGGCCACAAGGGTTCTCGTAGCGCCGCTCTTACCCATTCCAGGCATGGCAATTCTTTTCTTGCATAACCCGCCACCTAAGTCGGCCTCGAATTGGCCCTTTTCGATTTCCCGTGCAGCGACACAAAGCAAAGCGTCCGTTATCAACTTCTTCGCCCATCGGTCAAACGTTCTCGTCTTGAATACTCTTTTTGAATGCATTGTTGTTCCTAAGTATAGCATCAAATGCTAGAGTTTCAATCCTGCATATGTTTGAAAGCTCCCAATTGCCACCTTTTGTCTCATGGCACAGTCATCCCCTGTAGTCCGTTCGCGCCCATCCCGCGTTACGTATTAATGAGCTGTCTTCCAAGCGCCGATATGACGAAATATTCGGGCTTTAAGTCGCCCTTGTACCACTCGTCCAGCCTTGTCCAGGCAAGGTAATTGGGCATGTACTTGGTGGCTACGCCTCTGCGAACTCTGTTGAGCGTGGTCTTAAGGCGCTCGTGGTAGCTGTTCACGGTCTGCACGTGGTAGACACCCGAAGAGCTCACATATGCCCTAGCCTCGGCCCTCTCGTCGAAACATTTCGCGGAGTTCGCTCATCTGATTGCTGAAGGAACCCTATTTTCATGGTGCCGAAATTCGTGGAACGTAGAGCGTATCGCTCCAGCTTTGGCAAAGGCAGTCAGGGATGTGCCGGAGCACCTGCCTTTGTTAATTGATTCATGTCGAAAGAATGCGTCGCCTCTCGCCGACGCGCTGCTTGGTAAAGTCCTCTACATGGTGGAAGGTGGGGTTGAGAAGCGACTGGAAATTGGCCTCGAAGCAATAGATGCTGGACGCGCTAACAATGCGGGGATGCCAGCTTATCGGATGCTCATGGACATGTTCACGCTCAAGGTCCCTATGGGAGAGAACCAATTTGAGGTGCATCCCAAGGCGTGCAATCTGCTTCGTCAAAAACTGTACGGTCGCGCAAAAGCTGGCGGGTACCCAGCCACTGCCGCTCGAAGCATTCTCGCTTCGCTGGAGTGCGAGCGCCGGGAGCATGGACGCCCAGTCGACGAGATACGTCATCCTGACCCGAGCGATGGATTGCCATGGACAAATGCCCTTGTCTAACTCCGTAAAACTTCTCTACAGCAGCCGCATCACATGAATATTGAAATCATGCCCTTTCTTAGGCAAGTTCTTGAAGTTGGCCATGACATCAGTTCAATTTGGCTGTTTGGCTCGCGAGCCAATGGAACTGATACCGAGAAATCGGATTGGGACTTCATTGCTTTCGGCAGCGAAGGCACCCTTGAGCGACTTCAATCAGCAACCAATCTGCATCGGCAGGATATTGACTTCATGGTTGTGACCAATGGAATCGATTTTCGGAATGCTTGGGGTCCGCGACTGAAGTCTGGCTCATTGAAGACTTGGGAATGGAAAATTCTCTCCGAAGACCTGTGCGAATACATGCAATCCAAGGAGAAAGCAGGCCATGATTTTGACGTCGAATGCACTACAAAAAAAGCCATTCGAGTGTGGCCGTGACTAGCTATGCAATAGCCCTATACAACGTGGCCCGCGAAACTCCGAGATTCCGGGCCACATCTTTGCTTAGCATTCCCGAGTTGAGCAGTTGCTTAGCGGATTCCACCTTTGAGAAGTCCATTTTGGGCTTGCGCCCGCCAAGGCGCCCACGGGCCCGCGCCGCATTGAGCCCGGCCCTCGTGCGCTCCTTGATGAGCTCTCGCTCCATTTCAGCCAGAGCTGCCATGACGTGAAAGAAGAACCGACCCGCAGCGGTTGATGTGTCGATACTGTCGGTGACGCTTTTAAATTGCACACCACGGGCTTGGAAACCTTCAACCAGTTCCACCAGTCCTTTGACAGTTCGTCCGAGCCGGTCCAGTTTCCAGACAATCAGCGTGTCCCCTTCCCTCAAGTATTTGAATGCTTCGACCAGGCCCTCTTTTGTCTTGGCAGCGCCAGTGACTTTGTCAGAGAACAATTGTTCGCATCCTGCTGCCTTCAATGCATCAAGCTGCAGGTCCAGGTTTTGGTCATCAGTGGAGACGCGGGCATAGCCAACGAGCATAGGTCTACCTTTTTGGGTTGAGTTGTGATGCGGCCTTCCGCAGCATCTCGGTGGCTGTCGGAGTCATCACCCCGGCGCATTTCGGCCTAAGGGGCAATTTGAAAATTTTTGTCGCAAAAGTCATTGCTTCGTATAGCGATGCGAATTTGATATCCACACAGACTTTTGAGACAAGAAAAACAGTACTTTGAGCTGGTTTCCACATGGCATCACCAAAGTCTCACAAACGAGCGTTTGAGCGACAGTGTTTACGTATCGTCGGCATGCGGGTGCCCGAGACCGAGGAGCTCTCATGTTTACGCTGGATGTGCTGAATCAGCGGTACGGCAAAGGAGCCGTGCACATCGCAAGCGCAGGGCTCGATGGGAACCAGTGGATGTGGTCAATGAAGCAGGAGCGCAGGACACCCGGGTACACAACACGATGGGAAGACATGCCGGTTGCGCGGGCATAAAGATGTTGTGGATGCCCAGGCCAGCGCTGGATTCTCCAGACTATTGGCGGGGCAGCGAGTTCAGCAACCGGATGATTCGCGGATTCGCCTCGCCAAGTCCGACGTTTGCCCTATCAAGCAATTTGACTCCGAGGTACTGGCCAGCCCAACACGCCACCCCTGCAGACCGAGAGACTCCTGCTGAACAATGCACCAAAAGGTCCAGTCTATCTGTGTGCGCATGAAGTCGGTCCACGAATGAACGAATCGCATGTGCATGCGATAAAGACGGAACAAAATTATCCGAAAGGGCGCAGTATTGGAAGTGTTGCTCAAGCGTCGGCTCATCCGACCATGCACCCGGCATCAGACCAACATGTTCTTCGCAAACATCGAGCATGTTGACTCTCAGCACATCAAAGAATCCAGAAAAGGTAGGTAGGTCCCGTGCAGTGGAAGAGTCGTGGATGGAAATTACTGCCACACCATTCGTCGGAACAACAGATTTCACAGCTTTCAAGGACATGAATTCAACAGATTTCAACATAGCAAAAGATGCCAAAGAATTGGTAGGTCAGACTGAATTGTGCGTGTCATCTTCGTCGTTTCGACTGCAACTTTTTTCACAGGAGAGGAAGCCTGACAAAGTCAATGTTTCACGCGATTTTGAAAGTCCTCCATAAACCCATGCCATCAATCAACTAATCGTGATTTTCCGCCCCAAATCGGGCAATGTTTCACGGCAAACCTCATGGACATCGGGCACTTCCATTGAATTCATAACCGGTTACCGTAACGGTTACGGAATGTCTGGCGCTGCGATAAGCAAGCGCTCAAATCACTTGTATTCGAAGTGCCGTAAATGGCGTTGGTTCGAATCCACAAATTCGAAAATTGTTCAAGAAAACTCAAAGCCACATTTTGGAAACCCGAAATGCCATTTGGGGTGGATAACTTCCGTGATGTGAAATGAAAAAGCTCCCCTTTCCGGGGAGCCTGAATCAAAAATGGCGGTTAGAAAACTCTGTCACCACCCGAATTCGGGTGGGACGCCCATCCAGGAGCAGCTCGCAACATCTGCTCCCCTGTTACCGCTTGGTGCAAGGCGCTGAGCCAGGGCAGTCCCATTCCATCTTTTGCACCCTGCCCTGAAATCTGCGCATAGAGAAAAAGCACAAAAAGTTGGACGTCAGGGGCGGCATTGGATAGCCCGTCTGGCACGAAACCTCCCAATGACGCGTCCTGGCGAAGCCTTTTCAGCTCCCGAGCGACCCGGTCTGCGACCGGCGCTGTCGCCGGCCAAACGAAGTGGCTCAGGCGAATTTTCCCACCCATCACCATTACCAGCGCTGTCGGAATACCCAGGTACTTGGCCGCACGGTCATAAACATCTGTGCCCGCACTCGAGATTTCGGCCGGTCTGCGGCGCCACTGTCCAAGGCGCTCATAGGTGACCCCCAATTCCCTGGCTAGGTCTCCCATCTTGTGCCCCCGTCGACTTGCCATTGAAACCAGCGTCGCAATCAGCGGCTGTATGTCCAATGTGCCGTCTGAGGCATGTCGTTCCCCGTCTTTCATATCTTCCGTCTTGTCCATTCGAATGTCCTCTTGTTTGACAGCAAATTGCTGTCAAGACGTCTAGCCATCAGAAAAAAACCAGTTGAAGCATACGAAATGGGAGTTTGGAAAAGGGGGCTTCTCATTTCATATGCATGTGGTGCAGAGTTGTTCTTTTGCATGGCGACGCCACAAACGTGAGGAACATTCGATGAATCTGAGCTGGGAAATCGAACGCATCGATGCCGCACCCCGATTTGTCTTGGAACACTGGCAAGTGCTTGAAGTTGCCCCGACGGGGCCCTGCCACACCCCTCTGCCAGGCCGTCGCTTCTTGACGTTTGCGGGGTGTACTGACCATCGCGAAATCATTCAACTCTCACCAGAAATCGTTCTTTTCGACCCAACTCGAATGCTTGGGGTCAGCGCGCAGGGGGATGCGTATGGACTCGGCTATTCGTGCGGATTCACAGTGCTGATGGTCAATCAGGCGAAAAAAAGCTTTTGGCGGAGCACGCTGCGACCTCGGGACGTTACCTCCACGGTTATCGCAATGACTGGCAGCCAGGGAGTGCGCGTTCAAAGGGCTCCAGGAGACATATGAACAACAAAACACAGCGAGCAACATTAGCAAAAATCATTCAGACATACGAAGCTGCGCCTGCCAAAGGAAACACCACTGACGAGATGATTGCACGCACGGAGTACATGCTTGCAAAGCAAATGCTGAACGCTGCACAGACGGGGGAGAAAACATGGGACAGCTTCTCCATCGATGGGCCCAGAGTTAGCGAAGATTTTGGGAAATGATGTCGTCATCTCGCCGCAATGCCCTCATTCTCTTTCTCGATTTTGATGGCGTGCTGCATCATGAAAACGTGCGCATCTCAAATGGGAGCGGTCCCTTTCTGGTTGCGCCTGAGCGCTACCAGCTGTTTCAGCACGCCGAGCTACTCGCTCAACTGCTTGCGCCATACCCACAGGTGCAGATAGTGCTGTCGACATCGTGGGCCGTGCACTACGGCGTAGCCAAAGCAGCAAAGCGCCTGCCACCGGAGCTGCAGGCTCGCGTCATTGGCGGAACCTTCCATAGCCGGTATATGCGCAAAGATGATTTTCAAGCACTGCCACGGGGCAAGCAAGTCATCGCAGACGCACATCGCCGTCAACCCCGAGACTGGCTGGCACTGGATGACGCCGAAGACGGCTGGTCGGGGCCGTACGAGCGACATTGGGTACAGACTCACCAATATGAGGGGGTCTCCGCCCCGGAAGTCCTGGCAATTTTCAAGCAAAAGCTAGAAGCGATGTGCAGGCAATAATCCGTTATTGTTCATCTGACTGCCGTACATATTTCCATCTTTCGCAAACGTTTTAGACTTGAATCATGAGTACGAAAATTCGCACGAACCACGACCAGAAGTCTCAAGTGACGGTTGTGAAGGATGCTGCCGTGCGCACGCTAGTCATGTGCTCCGCGGACATGTGGGAGCAAAAACGTGCAAATCAGCGCCAAGACATCGAGGGTCTGAAAGCGGGTACTGTGTCCAGCAATGAAGTGAATTGGTTTGCTGGTGGTGTTGCACGTAGGGCAAAGCTCATCGGCTCCATTTTCTAAGGAACAGGCCTCTGCCTGCAATGCCGTCTTGCCTCGAGGCAAGACAAATATTTGTGCCCCACGAAGCTGTGCCATCAGTTGCAAATGACGTCGAGGGAGCGCGTATGAAACTTGTGCACTCCTTTCATTGCAAAGGAGTTGGCGACAAAGAGGTCTTTGCGCAGCTGAAAAATCGGCTGGCCAATCTGGCCGCGTGATGCCCAACCATTGGCCCTACAGAGTCCTCTGACCCATTTTCGTTTTCTCAACCCGCGACCAGCGGCGGCATGCAACCAGCATGCTTCTTGCCGAGCTTGCCAACCATTCCCCTGAGTTGAGGATTTTGGCTGCCAATCACGATAACGTTGGTTAATTGCAGAGTGAGCAAGTTCCGATTCTGCAAGACCGAAACCAGCTTTCCAGGTGGATAGCCCCTAAGGGCATGAACGACTAGGTGAGCGCCGCCATGGACAAAAGAATGCATCACCTTCACGGTCTCGTTAAGTCGAGCGAACTCGCGGGCTGCATCCGGGGCGTACTTCTTGATTGCGTCGAGCATGGCGGGAATGGGAGGGCCCATTTGCGGCTCTGAAAAATCCCCATCAGGTACCGGCGTGCAGAATTTTGTGACCCACTCGTCGTTGGCGCCCTGCAGTACCCATGCTGCCCTTACTACAGCTTCAAAATGGAGGCGCACGAGACTGAGTGCTGTCCCGTGCAGTCCCACCTCAATTAGAACTCTCTGGCTAATGGCGTGTTCCAGGGCCGCCTTGCAATATGCCATGCTGATTGCCAATCGCTGGGTCGATGCGTTCCAACCTGAATTAAGCAAGGCTGACACATCCTCATCAAATTCTGCCGAAAGTGCCAGTATTCGAGCAAGGTCGGCGGGCAATCCTATCGCTGCGGATGTTTGGTCGACCGTCGAAGCATTCATTCAATGTCCCATATATTGTTATCGTGAGCTGCTCACGACAAACGACAATCAGTTGTATGGTCAGTATCGTTCATATGATGCTTACTAAATTTGCTCCACCACTCCGCCCATTTGCTGCTCGTCAGCATCCGATATCGGACAGCGCCGACAATCCCTTCAGATGAGGGTAACGGCTAGCTGGTACAAGTCATCGCTCAAGGACTTGCCTGGTGTTGGCATAAACCATAAAGTTGAGGAGGACCCAGGCTTTGAGTTTGATGCATTTGCCACTTGCCAAGCGCAGACCGCTCCCGCCGTGGAGCGCACGTGCAAGGTGGAAATGGCGAGTAATGAGGACTCGCCAAATTCCCACTTTGATGCCGGCAATTTTCAGCATCTACTGAAGTTAGCGGCAGGTGATGCACACCTGAAAAGACGAAAGCCTGGGTTGCGCGCTCCCTGCAGCCGACAATAGTCACACGCATTGCATGGAATTGTGAGGTGCTTGAAATGGCTGGCATTGGTAAGGAGGTTGGCGATAACCTCTATGTCCACTTGACTAACGTAGCTGGGTTGGGGGAAGCTGGTCTGGCGCTCGTCTGCCGAGCCCTGGCCTTGCTACCCCCTGATGTGCGAGAAAGACCAAACGTTGTAAAGGTCAATAAGCGCACACAGCGAGTCTCGCTGCTTGAGTACACCGAGTTCGAGGATGAGCCATTCCCCTTGCTAAAAAGCAGTTGGTCAATGGCGACCCCAGACGCATCAGTTCTCAACTTTCGGTCCTATGTGCAGTCGGCCAACCCGCCCATCTTGCACCGCAAGGAACTTCTTGTGTCAAGCGACCATCCACGATACCCGGACTGGGCCAAGACCACGGAGACCTGCGAGGCGCTCGGGCTGTTCGAGCACCCAAAAACCATTGGGTTTCTTCTGAACTGGGAGCGAACCATTTCTCTCAAAGGTTATCGATTGGTTGGCTCCGATTTCTTGCCGTTGGGAAATGTGGAGGCAACTGACGAGACCGACGTGCGGCCCCAAGATGCGTCACCTACCATTCAACGGCATCTAACCGCTATGGCCAGGAGTTCTATTTCGGCGCCGGTACAAATGCTGGTGCGCCATGGGCTAATAGATAAGGATGACCTGTTCTTTGACTATGGCTGCGGACGGGGTGACGACCTGAAAGCATTGGCCGACAGCGGTTACGTCACGTCAGGTTGGGACCCTTACTATGCCCCAGCAAACGAATTGCCGAATAAGGCCCACGCCGTAAATCTGGGCTTTGTAATCAATGTGATTGACGACCCGGCTGAACGGGTTGAGGCAATATCCAAGGCGTTTCAGCTCACTAGTGGCGTGCTTTCCGTCGGGGTCATGCTTTATGGCCCAGAGCGGGGTGGGAAGGCGTATGGTGACGGCGTTGTTACGTCCAGAGGCACCTTTCAGAAGTACTTTAGCCAAGAAGAACTCAAAGACTATCTTGAGCAGGTTCTGCAACAAGAGGCATTCCTAGTGGCTCCTGGCATCGCCTTTGTCTTCGCAGACAAAGTGCTGGAGCAACGCTTTCTTACAGCCAAGTACAGGTCGAGAAATGTGGACTCACGCCTTATTTTGCAAAGTCGCCGAATTGTTGCTCGACGCGAAGTCCTCCGAGCACATCGAACCACAGCGAACGAACGACGCTTAGAGGCAGCGAGGCCTGTTTTGGACTTGTATTGGCAAACCGCCCTTGCGTTGGGCAGATATCCCGGCATTGAAGAGCTACCAGCGGGCTTCAGTTTCAACGGCGCAGTACCCTCGTTACGCAGAGCATGGCGCCTAATTCACGCCCACTATCCTTTGGAATTACTGGAGACGGCCTGCCAAGCTCGAAAAGACGACTTGCGACTGTACTTTGCAGTTCAGCAGTTCTCCAAACGCCCCAGGTACCGGCAATTGGAACCTAGGCTACAAAAGGACGTCGCTGAGTTCTTTGGTGACTATTTGTCTGCTCAAGCCGCTGGTCTGCAGTTGCTCCAAGGAGCCTCCGTCTCTGAAAGAATTCTTGAGGCTTGCAAGCAAGCCGCAGAATCAGGGCTGGGTGCTCTTGAAGAGGGGCACTCATTGCAGCTACACGTGGAGCTGGTAGACCGATTGCCGGTACTACTCAGGGCGTATATCGCTTGTGCAATGGTGCTTACGCAAGGCCTGAGCGATGCCAAACTTTTGAAGGTGCACATCACGTCCAGAAAGTTGTCGCTCATGGAGTTTGACGACTTTGAAGCGAACCCATTGCCCTTAATGGCACGGCGTATCAAGGTCAACCTGAGAAAGTTGACGTATGACCTATTTGAGTACGGTGGTGAGTTTCCAAAACCCATTCTGTATTGGAAAAGCTGTTACCTCAATGAAGACTCCCCGCACTATGCAGAGCAGTTGGCGTTTGACGAGGCACTTGATGCATCGGGCGTCCTAGGTGACGAAAAATATGGGCCCCGGCCCGAAGAACTGGCGGAACGACTGGAACATACACGAATGAGGGTGAAGGGCTGGGAATTGGTGCCCAGCAATACCGTACCCTCACTGGATTCGCCGTGCGGCGTTAACTTCAGCTACCGCGATTTTGTGGAGTGTGGGGAAACCCAATTGAGACTGGGATGCCGCAACATTCCCAAAAGGCCTGAAACCTACAACGCACTGCACGGTCTGGCTACCAAAATACTGGACCCGCTTATCGAGTACTTTGGCGCAATAAATCTCACCTACGGGTTCTGCTCGCATGACCTCAGCAAACACATCAAAGAGCGCGTAGCTCCGACCTTGGACCAACACGCTGGAGAAGAGCGCCTGGCCACCGGTGCATTGATATGCAAACGGGGCGGCGCTGCCTGTGATTTCTTGGTTGAATACGAGGATATGCGCGAAGTTGCTGACTGGACTGTAAAAAACTTGCCATTCGACCGGCTTTATTTTTACGGCTCAGACCGCCCCGTACATATCAGTTGGTCATCAGCTCCTGCGTTCTTAGCCTACGAGATGCTTCCTAACAAATCCGGAAGACGCATACCTCGGCCATTCAAATAACCGCAAACGTCCCCGCGTTACTTTCCGACGCCGCTAACAATATTGACGACGTTTTCAAGTCGAACAAACACGCCATGCGCACGCTTAGCGGGCTCTCCTGGCAAGCGTAAAAGCATATCGCCAGAACCTAGCAGGTTGTCAGCACCAGTTTCATCCAGAATAATTCGGGACTCAGAGCCCGTTCTTACTGTTAGAGCGACGCGTGCTGGAATATTGCTGCGAATCAAGCCGGAGAACGTCTTCGCGTCAGGCCGCTGAGTAGCCAGTACCAAATGAATTCCTGCAGCCCGCGCTTTCTGCGCCAAGCGCGCAATCAACGGTTCAATGTTTTCGTCCTGCATTAGCAGGTCGGCTAACTCTTCAATAAACACAACGATGTAAGGAAGGTTTTGCCCCTTCTTGCGGGCGTCGCCAATACTTGACACCCCCAACTTGTTGAACGCCGAGTACCGCGTATCCATCTCAATTACGAGCTCAGTCAGCATCTCTCGAGACTGCGGGATTTCTGTGGCAATTTCTCCCCGGTACAGGTTGGGTAACTTTGCGTAAGCTGCAAATTCAACTTGCTTAGGGTCAATCAACGCCAGTTGCAATGTCTCTGGCTTGTGGCGCATCAACAGCGAAAGAATGAACGAGTGCAGGCATACGCTCTTGCCGGACCCCGTAGTTCCACCCACTAGCAAGTGGGGAGCCGCTGCAAGGTCCAACGTGACATCGTTTCCGGTGACGTCAACGCCCGCATACAGTGCCAGTTGATTGACGTCTTTGGTGCCGCCATAGGCCCATTCTTGAAGCCGTTCAATTCCAACGGCCGTCCAGGTGGACTTGGGCCGTGGCACGTCAATGAATATTGTCTTGGATTCGTCACCGTTGGACACCGCGACTACGTTCGCGCCGAGGTTCAGTGCCAGGCTCAGCTGAGAAACACTGCGGTTGAGCTTGCCCAGGTCCGCCAAATTCATCAAAAGCACGCGATAGCGCGTTAGGCGAGGGCCCACCAGCGAGTTCTTAACCTGAACCTTGATGCCCAATTCGTCCAAAGCCTTAGTCAGCGTAGCGGACAGGTCTTGGGCTTCTTCGACCTGGACGGGCGACTTGCCTTGACCGTCGACATTCGCAGGGTCATCCGCCGTGCCGGCGAAATCGGGCATCTCGGAGCGCCGAATGAGGGCTTCAATGAATTTCTCGTAATTCTCATCACTGGACTTCCATTCCTCCCAAAGCGCAATCGCGCCTCGGTGCCAGTGCGCACGAATGGCATTGCGAAGTCCGTCCATATTGTCAAAAATAGGGCCCTCAGTAGAAATGGCCTGGGTCAGCAGTAGGCCCACCCATGCCCCTATGTTTTCGGACGAAAACAGGGAAGTAGCGGGGATGGCCATACCGGATGAATCAATTTTGATGTCAGGCAGTTTGCCCATGGCCAAGGACCTGCCAATTGCCAGGCGTGCAACCTGAGCTTTGGTGTCGAGTCCGAGGTTCTGCCGAAGTTGGTCCGTGTGTTTGTCGGCTTCCTGGCTTGTCACGTAGCGAGCGCTCAGTACCTGTTGAATGTCTAATTGGCTCATGCTGCGACTCCAAAGTACTCACCTGCTACCACCATGGTGCGTCCGATACCGTCGCCCACGTCCGAGTGCTTCAGCAGGTAGGTCGCACAAACGTGCTTCTCAATTCGGGCGTAGAAATCGCCATCGATTTCCTTGTCTTGCGACAGCAAGATAACTTGGCGATTGGGTGTGCCAATCCAGAACTTGAAGATGTTTTCCCGGTGTGCACTATCGAGGCGCCCCAACGGGGTGTCGACCACCAACGGTGCATTGATTTCTGAAACCTCTGCAAGACCCGCGATGAGCGCCGTAGCGAAAATTTGATTCTCGCCGGCAGACCTGTCAAACGTCATCTCCTTACCAGTCTTGCCCAAGATGCGGGTGGTTCCATCGTCATCAATTTCAATCTTGGCAACTTGGTCCTTATGAGCCAGCTGCTTATAAACTTTGGTCATGGCCGTGGCGAGCGCCTTGACCTTCAAGGGGAACAGCAGCGGGACAACTTCGTCAATGACAGCGCGCACCCGTTCAGACTTGCCCAGCAGGCTACGCACAGGACTGGTCTCGTCAAGACGAGACTTCTCATGGGAATAACTGGCCTTGGTGTTGCCCACGGTCACTTCAAGGCTGTACTCTTCGCGCTCTTTGTCCTTGATAGCTTGTTCAACGATTTCCATCTCTGAACTGATTCTGTTCAGGTTTGCAGTAAGGTCGTTCAAGGTGCCATCACGGTCAATGCCCTCGACCCGTGCAATCTTTCGATTGAGCTCCCCAATCTGTTCTTCCAACGCTTTTTGCCGCGCAAGCAAGTCATGCACTTCTTGCTGTCCGACTTGGATTGTCCCAAGGAAGTTCAGCGCTCTCTCGCGCAGGCCTTCGTGGAGGTAACCATGAACTACGTTTTCGGCGCAATTTGTAGGGGCCGGATGAAAGAGCGAGGCCCAGGCCGTTTCAATCCTGGCTTTCACGACGCTGAGTTGCTCGGCCGTCAGCTCTGGGCTGAAGCCCGGGCCCGAGTCTCCGAGAAACGAGTGCTCAAACTTGTCTCTTTTGGGTTGCAGCGTACGGCACTCGGCCTGCCATTCCGCCAGCGCGATTTCGCCCTTGAGCTGCGCCTTGAAGTCCGTTAGGGCAACGCTGAACAAGTAGAGTCAAAGCAGGCCCCAGCGGTATCGAGAAACCGAAGTTGTCGAAATTGCGACCAGCTGAGCTCGCTTTTGCCCCCTTTGAGGCTGTTTCAGGGGGAATTCACCCCCTATTGCGCCCTCATGGACGCACCTGTGCCATCAGCCTTTGTCGGCAGAGATAGATGTTGGCCAGCGCCAAAGCAGTAAACGCCCGCGTGGCGTTCTTCTGCAACCCACGGTAACGCACCTTGCCAAAGCCCCACAGGCGCTTGACCACAGCAAATACATGCTCCACGCGTGAGCGGATCTTGGATTTGTTGCGGTTCTTGGCGCGAATGCCTTCATCGACCACACCAGAGCGGCGACTGCGCTGGTTGGTGAAGTCTTTGGCCTTGGGTGCTGCACTGCGGATCAGCTCCTTCTGGCTGGCGTAGGCACTGTCGCCATAGACGCGTTGCTCCTTGCCATGCAACAAACTGGGCAGTGGGTGTTTGTCATGCACGTTGGCTGCTGTGACCACCGCATGGTGGGCCAGACCACTTTGGCTGTCCACACCGATGTGCAACTTCATGCCAAAGTACCACTGTTGGCCCTTGCGGGTTTGGTGCATGTCCGGGTCGCGCGCCTTATTCGCATTCTTGGTGGAACTCGGTGCACCAATGATGGTGGCGTCCACAATGGTGCCGGTGTTGAGCTTGAAGCCCTTGCTTTGCAAGACAGCGCCTACTTGGGCAAACAGGGCTTGGCCAAGTTTGTGCTTGTTGAGGAGTTTGCGAAAGTTCAACACCGTGGTGGCGTCCGGCACAGATTCACGCCCCAGGTCAATGCCCACGAAGCGACGCAGGCTCACGCTGTCGTACAGAGCTTCTTCACAGGCCAGGTCTGCCAGGTTGAACCAGTGCTGGATGAAGTGGATGCGCAGCATACGCTCAAGCCCGATGGGGGGACGCCCATTACCGGCCTTGGGGTAAAACGGCTCGATGACTTCGCACAGAGCGGCCCAGGGAACGATGACTTCCATGGTCTTCAAGAACTCATCGCGCCGCGTGGGCTTGCGGTAGGTCTCAAAGCTTTGTTGTTCGGCCATGGCCAGAGTTTGTTGTTTCATCTGCATCTCCTGCTTGGGATGCCACGAACCATGCAAGTCATGGGCCAACTGGGGACTTGATCAGTGTTGCCTTAGCAACTGTTTGGGCATGAGGTGGAAGGGGAGCTTGTCTGCCAGGATGCGCTCCAATTGCTTTTGCGCATCACCCATCTGTGAGCGCAAGCCTTGGCGCTCTTCTGCGAGGTCTTTAACAGTTGCGATGTCACCGCGGCCGCCGCCGGCACTGGTAATGCGCTGAAACAGCGATTCACGCTCGGCCTTCAGCATACTCAACCGTTCGCCTTGTGTTGACAACTCCGCGCGTACACCCGCCAGCCGTTCTTCATCTGCAGTAAGGGACTCCAGCAACCGCGAGATGTTGCTCTCGTCCACATTGCTGACGTCCGAACGTTTACCGTTCTCAAAGCTACGCAGCCGCTCCGCTAATTGACGCAGCAACACGACGCCAAGTAAGCCTTCAAGGCCGACCTTCACTTGTTCTATCCGCTGCTGGTCCGCAAGCTTCTTCACTTCTTCGCCATCGAAGAAGAAAAACGGCGCGATGTGCGCTGGGACAAAGTTGTCGTCCAATAGTTCTGCCAACTGAAAGCCGTTGGCACCATCTCGCCGTGGGGTCCCGCGAACATTGCGAGTCAGTTCGTAGACCAGGGCTTCTTCTTCGTTGGTCCAAATGCCACTGTTGGTGCGGAAGTACCAGCGCCGGTTAATTTCAAAGGCCTTGGCGCGGCTTTTGTTGAACACTATGCGGACCGACATGGAGTTCTGTCCGTCGCGCTTGGCCTCACCGTTGAACGCCTTTTCGAGAAAGGTTGGATAGCCCCGCGCGTCGTCCATTTTGAGGCCCGCGCGCGCTAGGTGAATGATGGCGTCTTTGCCGTACAGGCAGAGGTACAAGGCCTCCAAAACCGATGTTTTCCCGTACCCGTTCATGCCACCTATCAGCACGATGTTTTCACCGTTGACAGGCTCAGGAAATTCGAATTCTGCGTGGCTGTAACTCTTGAAGTTGGTCAGCTCTATTTTTGAAATCCACAAGATAGCTCTCCCTTAATCCATCCGACCGAGGATTTCCTCAAATCGCATGAAGATTCCGCGCGCTCGCTCCTGGTGCTGCCGTTCTCGCTGCAGAGTCACCAATTCAGTCAAAACGTCTATCGGGACGTTGTGCCGCTCACAGACTTGTTGCAATTTGGTATGTGCATCAGTATCCGTCCAAAGAGGAAGGTCCGCGAGGGACCTCTGTTCTTCCAGTACGTTGTCTTCTTGAATATCAGGCATGTGCGAGACTCTCCTCCGTTTGTAGGTCGGTAGCCCATACTTTGTGTATGAGGTCGATTTCTTCTGTTGTTATCAGCGTGGCGCCGAACTCCTCTTGAACCTTCAGGAGCCCATCCAAGATTTCTCGTCGGGCCTGTATCGTGAAGGGGCCCGGTATGTGCTTACCAGTCAGGTCAAACGTAAGACGTCCGTTTCTTCGCACCGCGCTGCGCCGTGCGGGGTCATTTCGGATGTCCACAAGCCAGTCCCTAAAGGCAACCAACGGCTTGTACGCGTGCTTTCCGGAGTCGATGAAGCCTTGCAGGCTCTTGTCCTTCTCGACAACGGTGCAGGTCCAGCATCCGAAACGACTGTTTTTTGTGCCGCAGCCAGGTGCTTCTTCCTTGCTGAGCACGACGGGGCATTCCCCGCCTTCGGCGTCCCGATATAGCTGAAACAGCTTCTGGTGCGTACCACCCCATGGCGCCTGGAAGCTGCCCAGGATTTCCCAAACGTCGTCCGTCGTGAGGTCAACGATGGGTCGGTAAATCAGGGCGCCGGGAATAGAGGTGTGCTCAGTGAGTTGCGTGCCACGAACATTTTCATACTTATTGATGGTGTTCATCCGCTGAATGCTCTCCGAGCGGCGAACGCCGAGCACCACAATCGCAGCCCCGTGCTTGGACACGTTTTCCTTGATGTAGGTACTGGTTGGCTGAATTTTCAGTCGGTCAGTACACCAACGCATGGACGAATTTGGACTTGGGTAACCTTTGCCAATTAACAAAACCCAAAATGTCTTATCCGGGTCTGGCTTCGTGCGAGCTACCGTAATAGGCAAATCCAAACCACGCCCAGCCTCATCAATCAGGTAAGTGACTTCGTCCAAATGGGCCATGACAAGGGGACTTTCCACCATGGTGTCATTGGACACCACGTGAACTGGACGGGTTCGCTGTGACGGCGCCATGGTCATCAGCGCTTCGAAAACTGCGTGAGCGACCAAGGTAGAGTCTTTGCCACCCGAAAATCCAATAATCCAAGGATAGTTCTGCGTCGTAGAGAGGTACTCCTCCCTCACGTTGTTGACGATTTCATGCCACTGGTCGAGCACGCTCAAAGATGTTGTTTCTGACACGGTTGCCTAGGTACGAAGCTTCGGTAAAACAGGAAATGCCGGGCAAACGCCCAGAGAAGCGTCCCCATACAGCCGAAGCTTATAAAAATTTATTAACCAACGTATCGTACCGCAACTCACAGGGCGTTAGGGGTACCATTGGCATCCGCCGAAATTCGTGGCGGGCTCTGATGAACGCGCGAAGTGGCAATGCAACGGTTGGTTAAGGCGCTGCTCGCAGAGGTCTTCGGCCAGCAGCAACCCAAAAATCCGTCATCATGGAAAAAGCCCCCCTTTCGGGAGGCTTCCTCGTTTGCGCCGTAGTTCAATTGCGCCGTCAAATAGACCCCGGAGCTGTGCCCCGGGGTTCGAATCAAACGAATTACGCAATCAGGGATATCTCCCTTACCTTGTCCATCCGCCGTGGTTCACCTGAAGCCAAGCCTCAAATTTCCACGCACCCCGCAAACGCTCGGGCTCACCAAACCGCCAAGTTTGACTCACCGAATTAAAGCGTCCACACGGCTCGCAAGATGCCCGCCAAGACATCTTCTGCCGGAACCCCACCCGCCAAGGCGGGGTCCGTTCACTTCAAAATCATCATCTTTTCAACCGACTCGGCTTTCGCCGGCCACTCAACCGCATAGGCAGACTCATGTCTTGGGATGTTGTCCAGGGATTGCTCCCTGCCCTTAGCCCCAGCAGTTGGCTTATAGCCCCCGGTTTGCGTGGTAGTTACTTCCCCGCACCTCGGGCCATTTTGTGTTGGTTCGATATGCAAGTCTTAACAAGTAGAACGCAAGTTGCTCACGAACAGCAGTGCTTTCTGGCGCATCCCCAGATTTCCCTCACCCCGAAACCATTAAGCGGGTGGGTACTCATCGCACTGTTCTCTGCTCATTTCCACAATTTCCAGGCACTTCAGGCCCTAGCTTGCTCACACTCATCCGACAGCCCTCGCGGGCCGTTACATGCTTTTGCTCCCAGTGATGCTGACGGCTTGATGGTGCGAACCATCTCACCCCCTGCTACCACCCATGCCCCTTGCCAAGTTCGTACCTTGGTTCGTGCATGGTCGCGGACTTCGACACCGAATCGGTGCCTCGCCTCGCCCAGCTGGACTGCATGTCGGTAATCGTCTCGCCTCTGCCCTTATTCAGGGGGCAGGGTAGCGGGCCGACAGACTTTAAAAAATCATCTCGCATATCAGGCGCTCGTCCCGGATGACAAATCCGAGGGTCACAGGCTACAAAGCCCTTGGACAGGTTATTACCCCTGGCCAGCCCTTCCCCAATCGCACGGTCTCGGCAAAGGGTGCATTCAACGCAACCATGCCCGACACCCCGGGTGGCAACCCGGGCGTATGAAGTAGAGGCGGGGGATTACTCCGGCAGCTTACGCTGCCGGGATTACTCCCCGCCCCCCTTCCGGCACCCGACGGGCCCCCGTTTGAGGAGGCATCGGGCGCTGTGGCACTCGGGAACTACCCAAGCTCACGCCGGAAGAAAAGATGATGATGAAGTTCAGGGCGTTGGCGCGCCCCTATGAACTTCGAGAAGTTTGAGGGTGTTGGCGCACCTGGCCCTGTTCAATGCGTTTGGCACGCACATCACAAGTCCTATGAAGCGTATAGACACCATTTTTTGACCTGGTCAAAAAATTTTTATGGCTTCATTGTCTTCCCTCAATCGAACGTCTACAGACGTCCCATTTCGGAAAACGGCAGTGGCAGACAACCCATTGACGTCGGCAGACGGCCCATTTTCAGGCGCTGTCGCTACAGGTATGACCGTCTACCTACAAAAGCGACATCCATATGAAAAACACACATGACATTCTTGACCTGCGCGTCCCCAGCGGCAAAACCGTCCTCATGCAGCACTTACAAACGCTTGTCCTAAGGGGCAATCCGCACTGGATTGGCGGCGTCATATCACCTGCCAAGCTCCCTGCGCTGGCCGCCAAATTGGCTGCGCGCTACCCCGTTCAGCGAGACGAGCGGGGCCGAACCTATGACCGGTCTAAAGGCTTGGCCTCCGCTCACTTCGTGGCATTTCCTGCCGCAGACGGCGCAATCGCCTGGTGGGTGCTGACCAGTGATGGGCTCGGAGGCCTCGCTGACAACAAATCGCCTGATGCCCATGTTGCCAAACATGCGCTACGGGCCAACGGCCACATCGAGTTTGACGACTACGTGCTCCTCTACGCCCACAAGAAGGACGCCCGCACTGTTCGCGATGCAAAAACTGGCCGTGAAAAGAAAATCATCAAGGACTGCTCGACTTGGACTTGGAAGATGACCAACCGGGCCTATGGCCAGGTTATGGCGGCCATCGAAAACGACGTCAATGCGTTGAACTTCGGACGCGACGACGCCAAGTTGGAAGGCCTCCGCGGCACATTGGCTTATCAGCGTCGCCGGCCTTTGTTCTCCGGCGTCCGGAGTCAGGTTCTACAGCTCCATAGGGAGGCAGACAGCCAATGGGGGCTCGTCCGAAAGGCTTGGCTGGCCCGCTACACCCAGTTCGCCCTCAAATATGGCGACAACGCCGGGCGTCTACGGTCGCTGAAAGAAATCACCAGCCAACACTTGCCAAAGATGGGCCGTTTTAAGGTATTTGGCGACATCACCTTGGGCCATCTCGTTCGCGGCGACGTCCCGCGTGGCAGCGCAGGCAACTGAGTCCACGCCGCGCAGTCGCAATCTAGCCGTCCGCGCCGCGACCAGTCGCATGGAAGCAAAGCGATTTAACAGGTTGACGCGCGGTGCCTACACAACTTGCCCGCGCGGTGACAAGGCTGTTGTCGCGCGGCAACTTCACAACCAACCGCGAGATTCCCATTCATGAAATCATTTCTCATCAAAGCCCCAGCGAAGGGAAAAACCACCTGCACACTGGTACGCCAGTTCTACGACAAGGCGTCACGACGCACCAAGACGCAGTACCTTGGCAGCTTCAACGTCGCCATTGACCCGTCAATATTGCCAGCAGGCGTGCGCCTGCGCCCGAACGTCGAAATCGATGCCGAGCAGCTTGCAGAGGTTGCAAGCTGGCTCAAGCAAAACGGCACCTTCGGCCAAACCCCTATGCTCTCAGCCGCCGTGCTTGAGCAAGCCCGTCGGCACTTGATGGAGGTCATGCACGACGAGCGCATGCAAGTTCATCAGCAATCGGACCTCGACCTTGCGGCCAGCATTTTGAATGGCGCCGCCATGGACCTCCAACATGCGTCCGCACAACTCCGCTTGCAAGGCATTGAACTCTCCTCCGGCATGCTCATCTATACCGGGACTGACATGGCCAAGTGCATCAATGACATGGACCGCCTAAAAGTGCAAAGCAATCAAATTCGCGCGGCTGCAACTCAGTTTGAAGAAGCGCTTAAAGAAGCCAAGCTGATGAAGCGGCTCAACAAGATTGCAAAGGCGGGCAACCATGCCACGCACTGACCCTCTGCACCCGTCCCAAAATGACCGCCAAACAGGCATCGACGCCGTGCCATCCAATGTTGAACAGCGCCCTCCCCTCGCGACGAATCCACGACGTTTCCATTCTTCCGCAGATAGAGAGGCACAGGAGAGAACCCCGTCACCGAACGAGCAACCTGCTTCTGAAAATGGGAGTGTCAGCGAAAGCCTATTGCCGCCTGCCATAGTTGATGAATCAGACTGCCATGGCAGACCGTTGATTCGACGCGCAGTCATTGCTTCGAAACTGAAGTTGCAAGAGCAGCGTGCAATTGCATCACAACAGGCCGGTGGGTTGAAGTACGGTGCCGAAAAACACAGCTTGCACAAGCATGTTCAAGATTGCTATGCGGACGAACAAGCCCTCGAAAGTCGACTGGAAGATAACTTCATCCCTGGCCACGGTCCAAATCAATTTTTGAGTCCAAGGTCATTTTTTCAAACTCAACTGTTTGGAGCAGGTAACCACGCAATTCAGCGAATTCACCACGTTGAAATCGTGGTTGCAGAAAAGAATGAGAAGCCCATCATTACCTACCGCGGCCCGGAGCTTCGCCAATCTGATGCCAAGGTTTTTCTGGCGCTTCTGCACATGCTTCGAGATGTACAAGTAGGCACCCAGGTGCACCTGGAACCAGAGCCAGTATGCAAAGCGCTGTTTGGCCGATACGACGGCCACAGCCGCAAGCAACTGCGCGAACACATACAGAGATTGCAGACCGGCCTCATCATCACCGAAAAGTGCAGTATTCAACTCTGCCAAGCATTTGAGCATCCGAATGCTGGGCTTTGGTCAGTGGCACTTCACAGCAACATTGTTGAGCTTTTCAGACTGTCACAGCGTGTTTGGCTCTCTTTGCCCATGCGACTTAGCCTGCCAGATGGGCTTACGTCTTGGCTCTATGCGTACATCGAGAGCCAATCTCGCCTCATACCCACCAACGTTTCCACCTTGCTGGAAAAATGTGGGTCAACATCTAAACCGCGTGGTTTCCTGAACTCACTGCGCCGCTCACTCAGGGAATTGGCGAACAGGGGCATCATTGAACCGGGCTGGTCCATTCGAAAGGGACTTTTACGCTGGATGAAAAAATCCGGCGGCCCAAATCGGTGGGAACAGTAGGCACTATCTCATGGTGTTTGCGATGCAAACATGGTATTTGCGATGCAACTGTGCCATGCAAGACGACACCATCACATATTCTGGCCCTGAAGAACATCAGGTCCATGGTAATTGCGATGCTGTTGGTGGTGTTTGCGATGTTGCAAAACCCTGCAAACCCGCGCCAGGCTTGGCTTGCGAGACTCCCGTCTCTTTACCTTAATATGCTCACGCATTTGACAGCCGCAAAGCGCCCGTTTTCATAGGCCGGCTGCTCAATCGAGGTATCTAGGCAGGTCGGATACCGAAAAGACCGCATCGCAAAAACCATGTGCCAGTGCACGAATACACGTGTGCCGTCACCTTATGAGTCAGCTTGACCCCCGACCAGTGCATCCACGAACGCCACTACAGCAGTGCGTTCGAAGATTCAAAGGGCCTAGATAGGGCTATCGGACAGCACGGAACAACCTACCAGCGCGTTGAAAATTCCATTGAGCATCGTCAGCCGCGCACGGATGGACTGACGTGTTAGGCCTCTAGACTCCAATTCACTCAGGAACTCCTCCATAACCTGCGGTGTCAATTGCTGTGGCTTGACCAATCCCATTTCATTGGCCTTACAGAACAACTCACACCAGACGGTCGAGGCTAAATGAGACCTTGCAGCTGTACGCTCTGGTACAGATGCTTTCCAACGGAAGAATGCATTCACCCAATGCGCCCATGCGAGTTCCGTGGTGGGCCTGATGACTATAGGGGCGTCTTCATAAGTACTGGGTGGGGCAATGTTGGGTTGCTCATGATGCCCTTTATTCCTATCCGCAGTTGGGTTGCTTTGGCCAAATTTAAGTGCGATACGGTCGGACCTTGGTTCGCGCAGAGTGCAGAGGAGATAGTGAAGATTTTGCATTTTGAAATTCCTAATTGATAGTGGAATCCAGTGTAAAAACGCCGGTTCTTTAAGCTCCGAAATGCGCCTTTAGATTGCGCCGCTAAAGGCGACGCGACCAGCACGACCAAAAAAAAGGCCCGGCCGCGAAATGACGACCGAGCCCTATGGTCTGCAGTACTCGTTGTACGGCATCCTTATCCGACTGCTGGTACCCGACGCGTCTTCTGTTCTGCCTTCTTGGCCGACGCTCTGATGGGGCAATCATTTTTGCGAGTGCCCCATCAGCACGCCAAAGAGTGAGCAAGTGATTGCCGGCGAGCCCAAACAGCCTACGCAAAGGATTCAGTTGGATGGGGCTCACCGAGATGGGTACACCTTCGATTTACATCGGTAGTTGTGGACGTCCTTTGTCTAAATCAAACTCTGGATAATTTTTTCATCACACCCAACTTCACAAGCGTGCTGAAAATTTCCCGGAGTACAGCCATCCGTATGCGTATGGATTCGTGACCCAAGTCTCGTTGGTGCAGATACCATGAAAATCGCTTCAAGACCTTTCGATTGACTTGGCGCAGCGATTCAATACCATCCAATCGAGCCAAGCCGTAGAACTCGCCCCAAACAGTGGTGGCGATGTGTTCGCTCTCATCTGAACGCGCGGTCGCCAATGTCTGCCACAACAGTAATGCCGTCGTCCATTCGGCCCGCATTGAGTCAGTACCAACCCAATCGAGCAACTCTTGATGGTCAGCGTCGCCCGCTTGCGCAAAGGCATGAGCCTCTCCAGGCGCATTCGAATCATGCTGGTCGCGAGTTGACACCTCATCTTTGCTGGTGGCCGCGAATGGGGTGGAATGGTGCTGGGCGGTAGAAGAAGACTGAATACTGTGCATTTTGAAATTCCTAAGTTAGTGGAATTCCGTGTAAGGACCCAGTTTCTTTAAGGTCCAAAATCCGACTTTAGATTGCACCGTTGACGTTCGCGCGACCCGCACCGGCGTAAAAAAGGCCCAGTCGCACAATGGCAACCGGGCCCACAGCTCATCAGAGCAAAGCGTTAGCCTTGCGCCTTTTCGGCTTTTTTGGCCTTCTTGGCCTTCCTGGGGTACCTGACATTACCCTTGCCCGGCAACCACGGTTGAGCGGGAATGGGGTAAAACTTGATTTTCGCGAACTCCGTGGTCAACACGTCCAAGGGAACGTCTTCAATTCCGTAACCGTCAGTGACGGTTCCCAGACCGCTTGCGTGACCCAACACGCGTTGCAGGTACATTGCATCGACATTCGCCCGGGTCATGGCATCCTTCATCGTGTGGCGGAACGAATAAAGCACTTTCTTTGGGTTGTTAATGCCGAGCATGTCTCTTTTGTAACGACCAAAAAATTTAGAGAACGCACCCGACAATTTGTCATGCCAGTCGTGTGTCAGGCTTGGGAATAGAGACTGCTGACCGCTGCGTCGGACGTGCTCAATGTATCGCAGGAGCCCCAGCTGCATCAGTTCGGGGGCAACCGGCACACGGCGGATGGAATCTCCGTTTTTGAGCAATCGACTGTGGGACTGGGTCTCATCGCCTTGAGTCGGTTTGGACTTATGCGTGGGTTTGGATTTCGGCTTTTCTTTGGATATGACGTTTTCTTCATCATCAAACAAGTCATCGTCCTCTGACGGGCGGTCAATCAAATTCATATACCAGCCGTACTTTGGGTCCTGGACCACATCGGACAATGCAAGACCGGCAATTTCTTCCGTCCGTGCTCCGGTGTAGTACATCAGAATAGGAATCCAATAACTCGCCTCCTTTGACTGCCCTTGCGAGCGCAGCTGTTGTTCATTGAAGACGCAAGAAGAGAAGATGTTGGTCAGGTCATCCTGGTCAAACGGCTGGCGCTTGTCGCGTCGCTTCACGAAGCTGTTTTCTTTCAATCCGAGGGTGTCCGCTGCCGGGTTGTGAGACATGATGCCTTTGCCCTTGAGCACTTTAAAAAGCGCTTTGACCTTTGCCAAGCGCTCGTTGAGCGTCACAACGGCCAGGCCACGAGCCGCCATTTGGTCGACAAACAGACGCATCAGGTCGGGAGTGACCTCCTCGGGACATTGAATGCCATGCTCGGCGCCCAGGCGTTTGACCTCCAAATAGGGGGTTTGCGTGGCGATGGCGGTGCTTTTCGGTCGCCCTGGCACGTAGTCCCGCCAGACCACAAATGCTGCATCCCAGCTGATTTTCTTGGCCTCGACTGCGGCCTGAGCTTCGACCAAGTCTCGCGGAGCCAAAGTTTCAGGCGCAACTTTGTCGGTCTGGACCACATCACCGCGTTGACGCTGCAGTTGAAAATCCAGCGCAGTGCAGACAGCCGTCAGAAACACGCCGCCGGCGCGTTTGGACTCCTCGGGCGACATTTCGACTTCCAGCCCGCAGAGGTGGATAAACGAATGCATGGCCGGCAGAATTTTGTCCGAACGCCGCATGGCCAGCATGCGCCCGAGCTCGGCGCGCTGCTCAGTCATGTTGAAGCCCTTCTCCTCGAATTCCTCCTCGGAGTCGTGCTCGCGGTAATGCTCATCGGTAGCAAGAACCTGATGGACCCAGTAATCCGCCAGCGACTTGAGCATCTCATCAGACATCTTGTCGAAACGTTTGACCGAGCGCTCGTCTCTTTTTTTCTTGAGGTCTTTGCGGTGCTGCTCAAATTCAGCCTTGATGCGTGTGCGCGCAATGTCTTTAAGGTCATTGGCGATACGAAGGTCGCAGGTACCTAGACATACCACTTCGTGGGTCTTTTTGGGCGGATAGGCCGACAGGATGTCTTTGGGGATGCGGAGACGCAGATAAATGCTGCCGAATTTGCCTCGCGAATAGAGGTTTGGAGAGATTTGTTTCATGTAGCTTGTATCACTGTTGTGTGTAACAAGCTGTGTAACAACCAGACTTTAAATCTGGCCCGAAACCCTTGATTTATAAGGAAATCAAGGACTTACGGCATGAAAATGAAAGATGGGGTGGCTGATGGGGCTCGAACCCACGACAACAGGAATCACAATGCGTGTTTCAAGTCAATCAAATCAACGACTTACGCAGCTTTCTGCTACAAAACATACTCTAATACTATCTGAGACTGTCTAATAGTCTCGTTCTAACGTAGCTTCATTCTGTGCGGCACGCACTCTCACGTTATCGAGCCTTTGGCCATGCAGCTGGATTTTCAGGACAGGAACCTCAGCTTGTAGATCGTCGCATCGCACAAATGCAGCACCTCGTCGATCAGATTCTGCAGCTCACTGGCCTCGCCACAGTCCTTGCGGTGCGCGTCAACCCAGGCCCGCAGCTCCGTCGGCACGCTGACCGGCTTGCTACGGTCGCCGACACGAACCGGTGCCACCGGATACTTCAGGATGCCGTAGCGACCCTGCGCCGCCTCGGCGTAGTCATCGGCCAGACCAAGGATCTCGTCATAGAAGTCGTTGAGCGCCTTGTGCTCAGCGTATGAGTTCGTCATCAGATGCGCGAAGTGCGCCTCCGTACGGGCCTGGAAACAACGAGCTACCAGCTCGGCACATTTTTCACTCATCAGTCTTCTCCTTGCATTTCAACCATTGCGCCACCCTTCATCGTGTTCCACACGTTGGCCCCGGGCAGCGCGTTGATGGCACTGTCCAGCGGGCTCTTGTCGAACATCTGCGTGAGCTGCTCGACTGCCGGGCCACCGAGGCCCAGGAACGAGCGGTTCGGGCCGAGCACGTCGGCACCCGGCTGGAACTTGCCCATCAGCCCGGCACGCATGGCGCCGTGCTCAATCTCGCTGCCAAGCCCTGCGCGCATCCAGCCCGGTTCGTCACCACCCGTCAGCAGCACACCCTTGAGTGCGTCCGTGGCGATCATCACCGGGGTGTAGGCCATCAGCAGCGTGCCCACCGGACCCATGTCGCCGTACTTTTTGTAGTCGTGCACAGCCCGCTTCATGATCACGTCGTGGAACGTGTACGCGAACTGTTTCATGTGCCAGAACACCATGTAGTGCGGGTCTGAGCCCCAGGCCGGGCGCTGCGCCGCGTTGGGCCGCATGATCGCACCGTTGACCCACTGGTGGATCGCCTGCTGAATCTTCGGGTCGGTGTAGTCCAGCTCGCCGGTCTTGGCATCAACCACCACGTCCTTGGCCGTCAGATTCAACTCCTTGAGGAACGACACGCTGTTGTCGTTGGGCTGCGTGGCGTGGCGCTTGATGAAGTTGATCGCAGCCCGCGTGGCGCTGACCTGCATGCCCCGGTTGAACCCCTCCATGCCGTTGTACTTGAACAGCACGTCGTTGGCCTTGCGGAACTTGTCGCCCATGTACTGGCTGCTGTAGAGCTGCCCGAACGCGGCCAGAAAGCCGTTGGCGTCGGTCGTGCCCACTTGGTCTGCGATCTGGGCGTCGAGGTCTTTGATCGGGTCGCCCTTGATGCTGGCGATCACCTCGCGGATGCCGCGCTTGTAGCTCGTCCAGGCGTCGGCCATCGTGCCGCCGCGCACCACGATGCCCAGCGGGTCGATGAACTGGCTGAACAGGCTCGTCGACAGCAGCCGCATGTTCTCGTACACCAGCAGGCTGTTCTGGAACCGGCGCATGCCGGGCTTGATGTCGTAGCCCAGCGTACCTTCGAGCGCCATCACGTCGGTGGCTGCACCCTTGGCTACCTTGAGTGCTTTGGCCTTCGCCTCGTCGGACGACATGCCTTTGGCGACGAGCCGCTTGACGTTGTTGTCGTGCGCGTCCTTGAGCATGGTCTGCAGCTTCTCGCCACCGTTGCCGAACCGGCGCACGTACTCCGCGCGCTTGATGCCCTGCGCGATGTAGCTGGTCATGACCTTGGCCACATCCTTCTCACCCCACTTCTCCAGCACCTCGGGCGCCAGCCAATGCAGCGTACGCCGGTTCACCGCCTGCATGACCGGGCTGAAGCCAACGGCACTGCTGTTCTCGTCCAGCTCCGAGCCGAAGCTGTTGATCAGCCGGTTCGTGATGCCGCGTGCGATGTCGTCCGGGGTGGTGGGTGTGAAGTCCGTGGCGCCGCTCTTGGTCAGCAGCTCGTTCTGCTCAGCTGCGATCTTGCTCAGCTCGGCGTTGTTGTGGGTCAGCAGGTCGGCCACGAAGGCATCGGGGTTCGTCACCATCGCAGCCGTGTTGTAGGCGCGCGGGAAATACTTCTCGTCGATCTTGCCCATCGGCACCCACTCGCCTTTTCCCGGCACCACCGGGTCAGCTTCCCAGCGCATCACACCGGCGTCCTTGAGGTACTGGTGCATGCGTGGCAGGATGCCGTCAGGACCAGTGAGCTTGGCCACGATGTCTTTGACCACCGGGTCGGTGGGCTTCTTGCCGGTGTGCAGGTACTTCGCAGCCAGCGCCAGGTCGGCAGGCTTGTAGTCCTCACCGTTGGCATCTTGGAACGCCTTGAACAGCTCGTTGCTCTTCTGCTTCATCAGGTGGTCCTTGGCGTCGAGGTAACCCTGTGCGCCGTCCTCACCCACACTGCGTTTGAACAGGCGACGGATGTCGTGGTACTCCTTGATGCCCTGGCGCTCAAGGTTCGTCTCGGCGGTGTTGACCAGGCGGCTTGCCTTCTCCAGCACCGGCTTGAACGCGGTGTTGACACTCTCGTACATGTGCTGGCGCGCCGTCACGCTGTTGGCCAGCACGCGGGCCGCAGCGTCGGCGTCCTGCATGTGGCCAGCGTCGAACGAGCGCAGCAGCAGGTCGGCACGTTCGTCGTCGTTCATGAGCCCTGCGACACGACGCAGCACGCGGGCGATCTTCTGGAACACGGTCTCAGTCTCAGGGCCGATCTTGAGCAGACCTGCCTGATGGAACTGGAACATGTAGGCCATGCGTTCTTCAGCTGCATGTGGTGCGCCGTCCTTGATCTGGGCCAATGCGCGGGTCTCGCCGTCCAGCAGACGCTGGAGCTGGCGCAGCACCGGCTGGCTGCTGGCGGCGCGGTCCAGAATCTTCACAGCAGCCTCGGCCTGCGGCTGGTCACGCAGACGGCTGAATAGCTCGTGGAAGGACTCATGTGCGCCGATCTGGCCGAGGTTGCGGGCGTACACCGAGGCTTGGATCAGCCCTTTCGTCCACTGACCGCTGATCGGCACCTGCTTGCCGCTCTTGGTCTTGCCCCACAGCTCTTCTTCCAGCACCGCTTTCATCTGCGGGCCGAGGCGTCGCAGGATGTCGGCGTGGAACTTGGCCTGTTCCTCCGCGCTCGGTGCTGGGGCTGTGCCGAAGGCACCGTGGGCGGGGTCGGCAGCCTGCTTGTTGAAGTGCACGTAGTTCGTGGTGATCTTGGCGTCGTCGTAGATCACGTAGTTCGGGTGCGTGTCGTTCTTGCCCCCGGCTGCGGCGTACTTGTGGCCCAGGATGCCGCGGCTCTGGAGGTAGTCGGACACCTCGCCCGGATCACCGCCAGAAATGTCTTCGATGTAGTGATACAGCTTCTCACCAGTCGGGTCTTTGTATTCGTCGTACCCCTTCAGACGGGCCATTACTTCTGACAACGCCTTCTGCACCAGCGCACTCTGCTCACTCAGTGGCTTGTTCCAGTCCAGCAGTTGCTCGGGCTTGATGTCCACAGAAACTTCGTAGGTGGGGGATTTTGTGTCGTCGGTGCGAGCCTCTGCGATTGTCTTCAGGTGTGCGTCGCTTTTGCCAGATTTGATCCTCTGCACAATCTCATGCGAAATTTCATCGTCCACACTTGAGAGAAGACCTTTGATAGCGGCAGCTCGAACAGCTTCTATGCTCGCCCCTTTTGGAAGCCCGCGCACCGCCTCCACAATTTCCATCTCCCCTGAATACCCCGAGGTAATTTTAAAGGCCGCATCCGTCACGGCTTCTTCACCCCTGATCTTCGCCGTGAACTGACTCTTGTACCCCTTGTGAACACCGTCGCTCGTCGAGAGATACGTCCCTGCACCGAAGGATGCGTGGCCCTCACCCTTGCCGATGTGGCTGCGCCAGTCGAACTTGCCCTCGTGGCGGATCGGGCTGTCGTGCGTCGCAGCGAAGCCCTCGCGTCCGAGGTCAGTGTGGATGCGTGTCGCCATGGCGTTGTACCTCGGCCCGCCATGCTCGGCGTGGTGGGCCTCCACCACAGCTTCGTTGGCTATCGCCTTGACGGCCTCGGCCTTGAGCAGCACAGCCTCGAAGCGCATGTCGTCGAGCTTGTCGAAGCGGTCTGAGTCGCTGTGTTCCACCTTGGCGGCTTCTTCCTTGAGCCGGGCTTCCTGCTTTGTGGCCCAGTCACGGATGGCTTCGAGCTGCTTGACGTTGTAGTCGTCAGGTGGGTTCTTGATGTAGTTCATCATCTTCTTGACCACATCACCGAACTTCTGCGTCGGCGCAGCTACGGGCTTCGGAGCCTCGGGCTTTGCCGCAGCTTTCGTCACCTTCGTCGCTGCCTGCATGGCGCCCAGCGACACAAGCGCTGCACGAGCCCGCTTGGCGAACGCCTCGATGTCTTTTGGCGCGCGGCCTGCGCCGCCCCAGATCGGGTTGTCAGCGGTCTTGGCCTCGACCATCACCTTGAGGTGGTCGAGTAGCGCTGCGCGGCGTTCGGGGCTGAGCTTGTGGGCCATCTCGTTGAACGCCGGTATGCCCTTGCGCAGAGCGTCGAGCAAAAATGCTGTGCGCTGAGCACGGGTCTCCTTGACAGCCGCAGCAGCGTCGGCCTTGGCAGCCAGTGCGTCGCGGTCGCTCTTGGCCGCTGCGGTCTCACGCTTGTCGGTATGCAGGGCCTCGCCCGTCAGCTCGTCGACGTTGCGCGGCTTGTTGTCGTGGCCGTCTTCGGCGCGGCTGCGCACGTTGGTGGTCTTGCCCATCTCGGAGATTTCCGTGGGCAGGCCGGTGTTCTTTGTTTCGGAGTAAGGCAGAGTCCGCTCGATGATCCAGTGGCCCGCGCGCTTCACGACGCGGTCGCCTTTGTCCCGTGCATACTCCAGGGCGTCTTTCTTGGTGGCGAACTTCTCACCACGGTTGTTCGTGTCGATGGCCGTGGTGAGCGTCGCACGCTGGGTTTCTTTCGTGTCAGCACCGACGGGTTTGCGGCTCTCGCGCTCTTTCTCCTTGCGGTAGTCGCCCTCGCGGCGCAGCTGGTCAAGCTCGTCGAGGTCGGGCTTCTTGAGCGCCTGCTGCATGCGCTGCAGGTCCATCATGGCCCCCTTGTAGCCACGGTCGCTGCTGTCAGCCACACGCCCCTTGAGCTTCTCCAGCTGGCGCTTGGCCCAGGCCACCAGTTCGTCGTCACGCTGGGTCTTGGCCGCAGCCTTGGCCTGGGCGTAGGTCTGGCCAGTGCTGCTGTGCATGCGCAGGTTGTCGGGGAAGTCGTCGCCCTCGGCCAGCCAGACAATGTCGCTGTCTGCTGTGGGCTTGTACCCCACGCGCCCGGTCAGCACGGGCTCGCCCTTGCCGCTCTTGCCACTGAGGCTCTTGCCGTACTTGCCTGGGCCGGGTGCGTTGTACGACGCACTCAGCAGCGAGGCCAGGCCCTGGCGCAGCAGCGTGACCTGCCCGGCCAGCCCGTTGCTCTCGTCGACCTTGCCATCACCCTTGCGCGCCGTGGCCATGCGGCTCACGATGCGCCCGGTGCTGGTGGCGAAGGCCACCGTGCGTCCGTCGCTCAGCTCGCGCTCCAGCCAGATTCGCCCTTCCTTGACCGTGCCGTGCTCGCCGTCACTGCGCTCGGCCCACTCGTTGCCCATGATCTTGCCACCGGCTGACTCGCGGCCCAGGCTGGCCACCGTGGCGTCGGTGCCCTCACCCTTGCGGCCTGCAGTCTCCTTGAGCATGTACCAGTTCTTGTTGACGACGTCCTCAGCACGCGGGGCTTTCTTGCCCTCGGCGATGTACTTGTCGGTGAGGGTGCGTATCTCTTTCTCGTGGCTCTGCAGGAAGCCAATGGCGTCGCCAATCAGGGCCTGGCTGTCGTTGCCGTGTTTCTCGCGCAGGTAGTCCATGTAGCCTATGCGCTTGACCTCACCGCCGCTCTTGGCCTGCAGGTCGGCGATGCGCAGCGGCGCCTTCTCGTCGTGGTAGCCCAGCACCTCACCGGTCTCGGGGCTGGTCGAGAAGCCACCCACCTTGAACGGCTCCTTGGTGCGCGGGTTGTAGGCGTGGTAGCGCGTGTCGGCCTTGTCCTGGCTCGGGTCACGCGCGTTGGTCATCTGGTCGAGTTCCTCGAAGCTGTCGCCAGAGCCGTCGTCCTCACCGTCAAGCACGCTGTCACCCTCGTCGTAGCCGGTGCGTGTGGCAGTGCCGCCCTGCTCGGTCTCTACCTCGGCGTCCTTCGGACGGGCCGCGTTGATCTTGGCCCACAGCGCGTCGATCGCCACACGGGCGCGCGGGCCGAACAACGCCTTGGCTTCAGCGGTGCTGACCTTGTCGCGCTGCAGCCGGTCCATCAGGTCTTCTGCGATGAGGTCGTGGTCCACGGCAGTCAGGCCCTTTGCCTTGGTGGGCACCAGCATGTCGTCGATGATCATGCCCGCTTGCTGGCGCGCCAGCTGTTTGACCTGGAGCTGCTCCAGCACGCGGTCGCGCAGCGGCAGGAGGCTGTCGTCGACGAGCCCCTGGCGGTGCAGCAGATCCACCGTGGCTTGCACCGCCTTTGCCGGGTCGGTGAACATGTTGAGCAGCGCGTTGGGCACCACAGGTTCACCGTCCTTCTTCATGCTGAAGTTGTTCTCGACCCAGGTGCGCAGCGCGTAGTTCAGCGAGGGCAGCACGTTGTCCAGCGCGTCCTGGCTCTTGAGGCCGGTGAGCGGGGCCAGCGCCTCGTCGAGCAGCGGGCTGAGGTCGTCGCGTGCGGCCTCGATGTCGAACTGCATGTCTGGCGTCTGGGCGTTGGCGCGCCCGTCTGCAGCACGCTTGCCGCTATACGCCGCCAGTGCGTTGTCCTTGGAGTTCATCAGCTTGGCTGAGCCTTCACCGAGCTTGAGCGCAGCTTCGTCGGTGAAGCGCTTGTAGGCTTCGCCGATACCCTGCGCCCGGTGCATATCGTTGACCGCGTCGGCCAGCGGCTCCCAGCCGAACGGACCCTGCGGCTTCGCTGCGTAGTCCGCCATCGCTGCCTGAACGTACTCCGGCAGAGCCCCCGTATTAGCTTGGTTCTTTGCTATGAAGTTCGTAGCGGCCTGGTGCTTGGCCAAGTCGTCGGCGCGCATGGCGCTCTCGCTCTTGTCGGTGCGCTTGGTCAGCAGCACGTCGACATCCGGGTCTTTGCCGCGCTGGGCAAGGCGCGTGACAGCGTCCTCAGCCTGGTTGTGCAGCTTGGCAGCACCCTCGCCCACCGCCACCGCCGCTTCGTCCATCGTCTTGGGCCGGTTGTCCCACAGCTCTTTGGCCTTGGCAGCACCGGCTGCACCACCTTGTTCTGCCAGCCGGGCGGCATAGGCCCCGCCCTTACCTGCCGCGTCCAGCGTACCCCCGAGCGCACCATGTGCCACGTCGCCCGCATGACCGAGTGCACCGTAACCCACACCGGGCACCGCCTCGCTGGCGGCGGCGTCGATGTAGCGCATGGTGTCCCCGCTGGTGTCGCGGTTCGCGTCGCGCCCGGTCTCGAAGTTCATGGCCACGCCTTCGGACACGGCAGCTGCACCTGAGTCCAGCGCCACGTCGCGGCCTACGCGCGTCGCTGCTGCGCGCAGTGGGTGCGTCAGCGCGGCCCGCGTGCCTGCGCCGACAAGGCTGCGCGCAGCCAGGCCGGGCACCAGCGACTCGACACCCGCCTGCGCCCACCCCTGGCTGTTCGTGTCGTCGAGCACCTGCTGCGCGGGCAGCTGCGGTGCACCCTGCTGCTCAGCCTGCATCTGCTGCAGCCGGGCCGCGTCGCGCATGTCTGGCTGCATGCCAGCGGCTGCGCCCCCGAGGCCACCAAGGGCTGCGCCACCTGGACCGACGCGCGCACCAGCCATAGCGCCTGCGAGACCACCAGCGAGCGGCTTGACCATGCTGACCGGTGCTCCGCCCATCACGCCTGCACCCCAGTCCGCGAAGTCTGCGCCACCGTGGATGTCGCCTACGCTCTGCACGCGGGGTGCTGCACGGGCGGCTTCCTCGGCCAATTGCTGGGCGCGCAGCCCGTTGGCCTTGGCACGCGGGGCGTCGCCTTTGGCCAGGGCCTTGTAATACGCAGATGTCGCCGCTCCGGCGTCCACATTGAGCAGCGCGCCTTTGAGCCCGCGCACGACGTTCGTCGCTGCGCCGGTAGGGCTGTTCTGCACTGGGTAGTCGGGTGGCAGCTCTTGGCCTGGGTACAGTGTGACAGGCGCAGTGCTCGGGTACAGGGTCGCCATTGGTTATTCTCCAGTTGCCATGTTGCCGAGCTGACCTTTGCCGTTGGCCGCGAGCCACTGGTTGAGCAGCCCCCGGTACTGCCCGCCGTTCTGATCGCTCAGGAACTCGCCCATCGGCACGATCTGCTTGCGCCCACCGAGGTCGACCTCGACGCCCTGGCTGTAGTAGCCAGGCTTGAGTGCGGCAAGCGCAGCGTCTGTGAGCTTGGAGCCCTTGAGCCAGTCGCTCGGCCCCATCTCACGAACGTCGCTGATCTTTGGTGCGCCCCAGCCGGTCTCTGCACCGAAGGTCGTGCCCTTGGCGTATTTATTGATCAGCTGGCCAAGGCCGAACTGGGTCTCGGCGGCAGTACGCATGCGCTGGTACTCACCAGGATTCGACGCACGCAGTTGCTCCAGGTTGACCGGCTTGCCGTCGGGGGTCGTCATGTTGCCTGCACTGGCGCGCAGGAACTGGCCCAGCTCGTTGGCTTTGGCCTGATTGACCTGCGGCACCCCTTTGTCGTCGACCACTGTGGCGAAGGGCGACTTCATGTTGTCGTCGTCGACACCCTTGGCGGCTGTCTGCCCCATCTCGTAGGACAGCTTGGCGCGGTCCAGACCCAGACGGTTCTGCGTCCCTTGGTACTGCAGCTCGTCACCACGCGCTTGCACCTGGTGACCCTCACGCGAGTTGGTCCGGCTGATGTCGTGACCAGCCATCGTCGAGCGGTAGTTCTTGTCAGTGGTGTTGAGGTTCTGCAGTGCCGCCACACCGGCTGCTGTCAGCGTCTGGCCCGAGCCGAGCCCACGCTGAATCTGGCCCATGAGCAGGCCCTGCGGGTCGTTGGCCGGTGTGCGTGCCTGCGACGTGCCGCGCTGCAGATCAACGCCGTCACGCAGGTTGGCGCGCATGACGGCCAGGTCGGCGTCCGATGGTGCCCCGGCGTTGTTGCCACCGTTGAACGCAGGCATGACGTTCATGTTGCCACGCCGTAGGCCCGCCGCACCTGGGCCGGTGTAGTTGTTCTGCCCAGTGTCCGCCGTATTGCTGAAGGACATCACGCCGTTGGGCTGGCGCTCCACATTGATGCTGGGTGCCTGCGGTGCGGCGTTGGCGGCTGCGAGCTTGGCGGCGTTGGGCGCAGCGAAGGGGTCGTTGTTCACCGTGGGCGCAGTAGCTGCTGGTGCCGCAGGGGCTGGCGTCGTCGGCTGTCCGGCACGAAGTTCGGCTGCTTTTTCACTGGGGAGTACGTCTGTCCGATTGTTGGCCCAATTCGACAATGCTTGTGCAGCCTTCGGCAGATACTTCTGGCCAAAGTATCCCCCGGCCAAACCGCCGAGTGCCGTGCCAACTACCGGGACCACAGACCCGATGGTCGCACCAGCCGCCGCACCGAGCGTGCCTCCCGCGACTCGGTTTGCACCTTCGGCGACACGTGTTGCACTGTCGATACCGTCCATGCCCGGCGTAGTCATGTCGTGTGCAGCCATAGCACCTTCAGCTAGTGCGCCTAAGCGTGCAACATTCTTGGCACCACTGTCGACTGCCCATGACTTTGCGTTTTTGGCTGTGCCGCCGAGGGTGTCGCCCACTTTCCCCGCGTAACTCTTGGCCTGGTTCCACAGCCCGGTGGGCTTTGGTGCCTCGGCCACCGGTATTGGGCTAGGTGTGGGAGATGCTGAGAAAGTGTTGCCAATGGACGGCTTCGGCTGGGCCTGCACTCGCGCACGAGCCTCATCGAGCGTCGGCACGCGGGGGTCGTCAAAGTGCTCGGTCACATCCATGCCGGGGATCACCCCACTTGCGTGGTGCCCGCCCGAGCGCAGCCCGCGTGCAGGAGCTTTGCCCGTGGTGGCCTTGATGGCGCGTGCGATGTTCTCAGGACCGAGGGCTGCTGTCGTCTTGGCGGGTAGCACGGACTCCCCTTTGGAGAGATGTGCAGGGATCGAGTCTGAGGTTGTCGTACCCGGCCCCTTGAGGTTGACCGCGCCACGGCGCAGACTGAGCAGCGGGCTTGGCCCCATGGGCACCATGCCGTCAGCGAAGTGGTTCGCGGCACGGGCCTTATGGAGTCCGCGTAGTATCTGTGTTTCTCTCATATCAGACTCCGTTAGAGTTTAGGGTATTGTAAAAGCGCCCGAAGACGCTGTCTTATTTGAGTTGCATGTCGCGGCTACGGCTGAGGTCGACGACCTTCAGCTTGGCACGTTCACGTCGAGCGTGCACCGACCTACGGATGTTGAACACGAGGGCAAAAACGATGAAACCGTAGCCCAGATAGTCAAGCCAGACATTTTTGACATCTTTGAGCACCCCGCTGAGGCCGTAGATCGCTCCAACGTAGATCGCACCTAGCAGCATGCCGACTATAGAGATGACAACCGCTTGGCTCCGGCTCTTCCCCTCTAGGTTGCGCAGTACCAAATAGTCCGCCACGGGGCCAAGCACCAAGGTCACCGCTACTACGGTCAGAACCCCTGCACCAATTGCAGCGCCTGCCGCCCACAGCCAAGTCGCCCCCGCACCGAGCGCATAGGCACCCACCAGCAGCCCGAACAATGCAGCCCAAAGCAACTTGTCTGTATAGATGATTTCTTTGTTCATAGTCCTGTACCAATTAAAACTTGCGCAAGCCGCCGTACGGGCGGGCGTCAGGACCACCCATTTCACTAACATCAGCCATGTAATGCGGCGAGCACCAGAATGCGCTAGATTTGACTCCCCGCTTGCGGTCCGACGCAATATCACTTTGCCACTGAACTGCGTAGCGATTGCCTGTGGCAGCTAGCGCGGTAAAATCCGTGTACGTGCTTTTGAGGCTTTGTGAGTGCGAAGAAATCAAAAAAGCGCACCACGCGTGCAATTCGCTCAGTTGGATGTCTCTTTGTGCGGCTGCTTCCTCAAGTATGCGCACAGTCTCTCGCAACCTAGAAGTTGTGTACCGCTCGTCGTCTAGCTCCGACTTACATGCCTCAATTGTGCGGGCTTGATCCAAGCTCACACTCTCAGGAACGGCTGTATGCTGCTCGCTGAATCGCCGCCATTCAATTTCCATAGCACTACAGGGTCTGACTTCACCACGGGCTATTTGCATGAAACGCGTTTGGACGCCATCTACGGGCTCACGCAGGCCGTTTAGCAGATCATGCATACGCGACACAGACAGCATACCCGAGCCCTCCCAAGTTCCTGCCATTCTAGGCTTCAGCGCGAGCGCGGGCAAGATGCTCATCACGACGTCAGCGCCATAGGGTTGTGCGTGTGCACCTTCGCTGCCAGCGCAGCATAGGCCGCAGCCGCGTCGCGCAGCCTCGCGTGAAACCCAGCGCAATGATGACGCCCGTCGTGATAGACCCGTGCGTGCCAAAGGCTGGCTCGCTTGTCAAAGTAAACGCCCTTGACGCCGCTCGTATTCCGTTTTGGTAGCCTGATATTCTGGCAGTTCTGCGAGCGGTTCACGTCGCGCAGGTTGGCAATGCGGTTGTCGCTTTTATTCTCGTTGATGTGGTCGAGTTCTTTCGACGGCCAAGCACCGTAAACATAGAGCCACGCCAGCCTGTGCGCGAGGTAGAGCTTTCCACCCACACCCAGGTTCACATACCCACTCTTTCTGACAGAACCGGCGACGTCGCCAGGGCGTAGTCGGTTGTTCGCGGTCTCGCGCCAAGTAAAAACGCCTGTCAGCGGGTCGTAGTTCAGCAGTTCGCGCAGTTTGGCCTGCGTCATCTCGATGGGATTGTTTCTGAGGGTCATGGTAATTAGGATGTAGTTGTTTGGGCCAAGAGTGTGTTCATGCCTGCCACCGCCGCCCCAGCCAGCCCGCTGTAGACCTGGGCGCTGGACACCGCCACGTTGGCCACCGACTCACCGTACTTGCGCATGTTCTCGGCCCCTGCCAGCAGGCTCTGCACGCTCAGGCGGGCATTCTCGATGCCGATCTGCGCCGTCGCCTTGTAATACTCGCTGCGGACCTGGAAGTTCGCCACCTGGGCGCTGGTCTCTGCCTGGAAGGCCAGGATGCTCTGGCGCTGGTTCTCCAGCCGGGTGCGGGCCACCTCGCCCTTGGCGCTGACGACAGCCTGGTACGCACCCACCTGGGACGTGTACTGCTTGGCCCGAGCGTCGTTGGTCAGCGCCTGGGCGCGTACCACCTCGGTCTTGGCAGCGATGGTTGCCGCGTAGCCCTGTACCTGGGCGCTGTACGCCTGCACCTGGGTGCCGAACATGCGGGCCTTGGCGTCCTCACCGTTGACCGCCGCGATGTAGCCCTGCCACTCGGAGTTTTTGGCCTGCACCTGGGCACCATACGCCTGCACCTGGGCCTGGAACAAGTCGATCTTGAGCTTCTCCAGACTGGCCTTGCTGACCATCGCATCGACCTGGGTCTTGTACATGCTGGTCATCGAGGTCATCGCGTCGATACGGGCGCGGTAAATGGCCACCCGCGCTTGGTCCACATTGGTCATGGCCTGCAGCGCGTCGACCTCAGCCTTGTAAATCTCGATGGTGGCCATGGCCGCGCGGCGCAGGGTCTCGTAGACCGACGCCTCAGCTTTGTAGGCGTCGAGCTTGGCCTCGAACACACGCACCTGGGTGTTGTAGGTCTCGACCAGCGCACTCAGGATGCTCTTGGCGTAGTCCAGCGCCTGCCCGTTGATCGTGGTCAGGTTCTGCATGTAGCTCAGCGTGGCACTGACCATCGCCGTGCGCAGCCCGGTGCTCGTGGTCACGGCGAACTGCAGGTTCCTCTGCTCCATCTCGGCCTGCATCACGACAATCTCACGGGCGGCGGCTGCGTTGTTGTCGGCACCGGCCTGACGTGCCTGCTGGGTAGCTGACAGCAATGCGCCACCAGGCATGGTGAAGCCATTCGTCGCCGCATCGGCCAGCGCCTGGTCGCGCACGCGGCGGGCCTCGGCGTCCTGCTTGCTACGCGAGCGGGCGTAGATGGCGTCCTCCACCGCTGCGTTGAGCCCTGTGCCACCGGCCAGGTACTTGCTCAGCTGGGCCTCAATAGCTGCCATCTGGGCGTTGAACTGGGGATTGAGCTTGAGCAGCTCGGCGTCCACCAGACCATTGACCATCGCCATGAACTGCGGCGCAGCGTCGGCGTACGCCGCCCGCACGTTGACCGTCAGGTCAGTCGGAGCGTTTGGCACGTCGGTGGGTGCTGAGGCGTCGAACGACGGCAGCGAGATCGTCGGCTTATCGGGCTCGGCCCGTGTCGGCATCGTCGGTTCCAGCGGCTGAATCAGGCTCGGCGCGTCTGGGAACGTGACACTGAGGTCGATGTCGGGTAACTTGGATGCGAAGTCGCTCAGGCCCGAGGGTTTGTTGGGCATGGTCAGCGTCGGAACAGAGACACTCAACGTCGGCGCGGCGCCTGCTTCAACCGCCGAGATGTCCTGGAAGGCGTAGGTCGTCGACGGCGCATCCGGTAGGTCAAAGGCGATGTCAGTCAGCGTGGGTACGGTGATTGCGGCACCGAGGCTGGGCGCGGCGGGCATGGCGATGTTGCCCGGCGTAACGATGGTATAGCCAATGGACGTGATGGCATCAGACGCATTCTGCAGCGCCGTGATAGCTTGGCTCAGCACGTTGCTGGAGTAGCCTCGGGCGTCGGCAACAAGGGCTTCGACAGTCATGATCAGATTCTCCGTTTGGTGGTGCCGACACTGAGGTCGACGGTATCAAGCTCAAACTCTTTTTCGCCGCTGATGCCCAGCGCGAAGTACCTCGCCTTGAGTCCTCGCGCGAAGCCCTGGCGGTGGTTTTGTGGCTTTGTGCTGCGCGGCGTAACGAACGCCTGGGTGACCGTCGTTTCCTCGCGTGCCGTCAAGGTGACGGTGGCTGCGCTACCGAGCCGCCCAGCCAGGTACGCCGACTCGACGGTCTTGTGCTCAGGCGCACCGAAGTCGGTCTCACAGGTCTTCACGTCGAAGGGGATGGGCGCCCCATCATCCGTCGTGCCTTCAAGCAAATAGAGCCCTGTACTGTTGGCGCCGTAGTAGCTGTTTTTGTAGCGCACCACGTGCGTGAACGGGAAGTTCGTGTAGTGCGTGGCTGCGGGCACCTTGGCGTCGTACTGGTTGCTTGGGCTACTGTCCAGAGGCTGGAGCAGGTTGATGGCATAGGCTTCGTAGGTGGCCGTGATGACCGCCGATCCAATGGCGACAAGCTCCAGGCCGGGTAGCGTGATGGCTGCACCATTCCCGCCACTGTGCAAGCTCAGCGATGGCAGCGTCAGGTGCGCAGATCCGTGGTTCTGCGCGCTGGCAAAGGATGCCACCTCAAACAGCGGTAGGCTGATCGAAGCACCACCAACCGCACCAGTGGTGCCAATGGACTCCATGGTGACAGTGCCGATGGTCACGCTGCACAGCGCTCCGGCGTAGCTCTTTCCGCTCATGGATGGCAAGGTTATGGCTGCGTTGCCAGTTGATGCAACTGTTGCCCCTGCGGCTGCGCTCAGGCTGGGTAGCGTCAGTTCTGCGTTGGAGACGGATGTCACGGTGCCTGCGACCTGATTACTCAAGCCTGGCAGAGAGATATTTGCATTAGCCCCAGCACGCGAAGACACCGAAAGACCGGGCAACTCCAAGGCTGCTGCACGTTCCCTTGTGCTGTCGTGCCCTTGGGCGGCGACTGTGAGTGATGGAAGTTGCATATTGGCCTCGCTGTATGGACCTCCGACCGGATAACTGATTGCGTAGGTGCTCAAGGATGGCAGCGTCATGCTGGCGTTACCAGTCGCTTGAACCGTTCCAGCAGCCGCAGCCAAAGGTCTTGGCAATGTCAGTGCAGCCCTTCCTCCGCTGTGCGCCTTGCTTGACAGACTAGGTAAGCTCAATGCAACATCAGCAACCCCCAGAGAAGGCACAGAGAATCTGGCAGTCGGAACGGTGAATGTTGATCCGGTGTAAAGTGCCTCGCCTTTTATGGCGATCAGTTCATCAATATAAGCAGTGTTGGCTGTGCAGTGGCCTATCTTGATAAACGGTGTTGCCGGAAGTTTGATGGCTGCAGTGCCGATGGCGAATGGTGTTCCCATAGCACCATCCATTCCAAGCGTCAGATTTCCACCAGACCGAACTAGCACGATGTACTGCCAAACCCATACATCCGTCGCAGATGGGCCAACAATGTGATGATACGTTTGCCCCCCGATAGCAGTCGTCGTCTGAAAGTCGCACGACAGCACACCATATTGCTGGGCGATATTCAAGCAATTGTCATACGACGCATTTGTCAGGTTGTACGGGATGAATATCTCATCGTCGCTTGTGCGCTTGTTCGATCGGATAATCAGCGTGAAGTCAGCCGAACCAAAGTTCAGATTCGCACTGACCTCTGCTCGAATGTAAGGAGCAATGCTTCCGCTAGGTCTGCAGTTGATGGCAGTCGCCCCAAATGCAGCAAACCCAATATCTTCGACAAACGGAACAACTCCATTGTTCGAAATCGGCGTAATAGTGATATGAGCTGGACCGCCATCTGAAATTGAAGATCCAGAAGCCCCTGACTGAATGGCAAGCGCAAGCGTCATGGCATCTCCGATGCATAAGGCGTCATTGACGCAATGTCGGGGCCAACAATGTACGGCCTCACTGGAACAAACCACGGGTGCGATGGCCTCGTCTCAAGATCGAGCACCCCAAACACCTGATCTTGTGTTTTGATGGTCTGCATGTAGCTGTTTCCGTGGGCAACGGCGCCGAACATCGCATCACCTCCGAGCCCAATCCACTCATACACGGTTGAGTTTTTCCCGACATTCATCCAGCGCCTGTACTCCTTGCGAAACTGGGCAATCGTCGCAGGGTTCTGAATTGACGGAGGCATTAGCCTGTCATTCCAAACTGGGTAATCTGGCGCATGGATTACGGGGCCGTTCTCAATCAGAGTGCCGTCATAGGAGTATGTTTTTGCGATCCTGCGACCAAGATCATTCTCAAAAGCAAAGTAGTAATCTTTGAACATGCGCAAAACATACTTACCAGTTACCGGGTTTATGGAACTCAATGCATCTGGAATGTAATAACCATAACTGAATTCAGATTCAGTAGTGCCACCTTTTCCGTTGCCGAACCAAATATCAGAGTTGATTGTCCCGGGCTGCAACTCGGTGAGAATTGCTCCAGGCGTAACTGGGTATACGACTGGCGCAATCGACAAAACACCCTCTGGGGTTCCGCCAACAACTGGCGGCGCTGAGTTGGCCCATATATTAAGAAACGACGGCGGTATTGGCACCATCAGCGCCCCAAGAGAATGGGTTGTTGGCGGATATGTGTAGGTCTGCGACTTCAGCGCACCGCCGTAATATGAAAAGGTTGGAGGGTTGACGCCGACACCTGAGTAATTGGTGATTTTGTGAACAAAATCTGCGTAAGCTGTCGAACTTCCACTAAAGCCTGGCTCATCTCCCCTGTGCCTGATGGCTTCATACTTGGCCGAACTTGAGTATCCGGCAGCAAAGGTACTGGAGACGACTGTACTTGTGTCACCGGCGACCGTGGCGTCTGCGCTAAGCGTTACCAGTTCCCCGCTGGTATTTTGACCAAATACCTCCATGCCAGTGATTGTTTTTGGAGGTTCCGTTGTGGATACGGACTTGTAGCTCCCAACAACCCCATTGGCAACCCAAGCCGTCGTCGTTCCTTTTATATTCTCAGTGCTTGATGACGCTGTTCCAGGGTGAAGTTGAAACATTGCCATCCGCTTGGCCGTCAAACTCATGGACTTCAAGGAATAGACACAAAGCATGGGTGTGTTGTCAACCCACTCTTTTGACAGGCACCACATATCCACCTTCAAGTTTCGGCTGAGCCTGATGTATTCGTGCCCGGGCTCAATGCGGACCCTGATGGAAACACCGTCAACCTCAAACGACTGGTTCGCGTAGGTCAGCCCCAGCGCTTTGAGCGACTTGATGCGACTACGGGCGAACGGTAGATACTGTTCGCCTCCTTGGATCAGTCGATGCTCCATGGCTTATGCCCAAGCCTTTCCGTCGAGCACATTGCGAATTGCCCGCCTAGACACCTGCATCATCACCGCGATTTTGTCTTGCGACAAACCACCCCCAGCGTACAGCCTACGGACTTCATCGGCTTTTGCGAAGCTGAGTTTTGCGCCTTGCTCTCGCCGTTCCTTGGTGTGTTTTTTCCCGAGCCAGCACCCGGTCATATTTTTCTTTTGTTCGTCGGTGTACTTGACGCCTTTTTTTGCTGCACTGATCTTTGCGCCAAATCCAGCAGGCTTCTTTTTTCCGTGCAAAGTACGCGATATTTTTTCCCGCTGCTCATCGGGCATCGGTTTACCGCGCTTCAAGTCAGCGGCGACTTCATACGCTTTGTCGCAGAGCCGTTTGCCATAGTACTGATGAGCCTCGCCACGCGGGACTGCGGCTGCAATCTTGGCTTTGTGCTCGTCTGTCAGCTTCATGCCCGCACATGTTTCCACCACGATGCGTTTGTTGTAGCCAAACTCTTTCTGGTTCGACTTGAAGCCGTCCATGATGCGCTGCTCGTAAAACAGAACGTCCTTTTTGTCGCAGACAATCAGCTGCTTGAATTCAAACGCAGACTCTCCACACTTATCCCATGCAGACTGCAAATGCGCAGTGGCGTGCTCACCTCTGCGCAGATGCTGCCGATGAGCAGCAAGTCTGCGCTTGACGTTTACCGATGACCCGATATACACCTTGTTGCTCAATGTGTTTCGGATTTCGTAAACACCCGCAACGGTGATACGCGCCACGACTTAAGATGCCGGACAAGTTACTGTAAACGAGTCGATTGTGGTCGGCGCACCCACAGCGATGGTCAAGTTACTCAGGTTCATCTCTGCGCCGCTGGTGGCAATGGAGCCATCCAAGCGCACAGCAGTGGTTGATACGCCATCAGCATCAAGGAAGCTTGCCTTGAATCGGAACCAGCCCGCAGTGCCTGCGGCCAACCCGTTGAAGCTCCAGGTGCCGAGCTTGCTCACAGAGCCGCCAGATGCTGCCGAGAACTGCAGGCCAGCAGTTGCGTCAACGCCGCCCGTGATATTGCCGCTCGATGTGGCTGTCATCGTTGTCACAGTCGCCGCCAGAGCCAGGCCGTTGTGAGCATCGCCAGTCCCTGCCGGGGCTTTGACGGTCACCACCGCACCGGATGCGGTTGCCGTGTAAATGCCGTTGCGGTTGATTGCATCGGCCAGTGCTTGAGCGGTCGTTGCCAAATCGGTGATAAAGGCAACAGGCCCAAGTGGGATGATGTTGAATGACCCGATGTTTACGGTGTTGACAGAGCCCGAAGAACCAGCCAGCGTCAGCGTGGCAGATGCAGCCGTTTCTGCCACATAGGTGGTCGAGGCAATAGTCACGCGGCCCAACAGCGTGCCAGTCACAGCGCTGTCCGCCGTGGCGGGCTGTGAACCAGAGTAGATGTCAATGACGCCACCGGCAAAGCTGGCGGCAAATGCGGCAGCAAGGGCATCACGCAATTTGGTGGATAAGCGAAGTGTCATGGTGGTTTCTCCTTAAAGAGCGTTGAAGGGCTCGCCGCCCTGTTGAAGAACTGCGAGATACCGTTTCTGGCCCCCGCTTTTCACAATGCAGCCCCCGGCGCGAAGGCCAGGCGCTACGCTGATCTGTCGTTCGGTGAGGTTCTGGAATGGCAGCGCGCTACACAGGCCGCGTGTCGTCCAGAAGTACACCTTGCCGTCGGCGTCCTTGTCGTCGTGCCAGCCTGGGACCACGCCGTAGTCCGCGAGCTGTACGAGCTTTGTGCCGTCGCAGGCATAGACGCGCGTCTCAGTACCGATGACCAGTGCCTCGTCGTGCGCGGCCAGCATCTGGACGTGGCCTGGCACAAGAATGAAGTTGCTGTTGAGGTTGAACAGATGGAACGCCAGCGGCTGGCTGAACCACACGACCGTCTGGTCTTCACTCGGCATGTACATGGCGGCGTACACCCTGCCCTTCCACACCTGAATCACATCGGCGCCAAGCGGCAGCGGGTCGAGGAACGCATTGAGCAGATCGCGGCCAAGGTTGTCGGGCGAACTGTTCCAGACGAAGGCTGAGGTGGTGGCGCGCCCAGCAAGCTGGTACACGTCACTGTTGGCGGGGGCGATGTAGACGTTCGAGCCTGGCGTCACGCCACTGATCTGCAACGCCTGACCGTCAGTCAGCGTGATCTCGGCAGGTTCACTGGTGCCGGTCTCACGCCCGTCAGCCAAGAACGTCGTGCAGCGCACTTGGTACATGCCTGCCGGAAGCCTGCCGGTAACCGCCGCGACGGTCGGTGCTGCGGGCGTCTGCCAGCGCCACGGCAGCACCGTGTTGTCTGGCAGGATGACCCCGGCATCCAGCCCATTGTTGAAGAACACCTGGTCGTTGACCTCGGCCCAGAACATAGGGTCAGGCGAGCTGAGCGGTATCAAGCGGTTGCCGTCATAGTCCGTCAGATAACCGTCGACCGCCGCGTAGAAACGGCTGTAGTCGAAGGTTGTGAACACCCCCACGTAGTCGCCCGCACTCACCAGCGAGTACCCTGCACGCTTGGTCAACGCCCCTGTATCGGTCACATTCACGTTGTCCGCAGTTGCCAGCCAGCCGAGACCCAACCTCAGCGAATCGCTGACGTTGTTGAGTCCTTTGAAGCGCTTGATCTGTGGCATGGTCTCGTGATTTTACGTGAGAGTCCGTTAGAGTGCTGGACTTAGTTTTGGGCGGCGTCGTGCTGGTTCACGGCTTCTCGGTACTCGTTGTACTGAGCTTGACATTGGCCGAGGTCAAGGCGTAACTTATCGGCTCGGGCAGACTCCCCAATAAGAAATTCTGCATCCGGTCGATAAAGCTGGGCACCTGTGCAACTGGCACTTGTTCCAGTGCTGGCATCCGTGGGCAGACCAGTTCCACTTTCGTTGGGGCGGGCTGGACGGTTCCGCAGGCTTGCAAGAACAGCAGAGACAGCAGAATTAAGTAGTCTGATTTTTTCATCTTTGTCTTTCAGAATTGCGTCAGCTTGGGTTTGGAGAACGCCGGACTCATGAGAAACTTGACGGCGCTTCTCAAGAGACTGCATGACGACTTGGGCCTTGTCAGCATCCCAGAGCGCCTGAACCTCAGATTTGCCGCCCAGGTAGCCGTCGTGGTGCCACCAGTACAGCCCGTAGGACAGCGCTGCTGCAATGACGAGGCCAATCCACAGCCTGGGGTTGAGAAGCGCCCTCATATCGCCCGTACCTTTCTGAAGTGGTCCCATCGGCGCTTGATGTACCAGACCGTCAGCGCGATGAATAAAGCAAAAACACCCCGATACATCAGACCGACGGGCATAGGGCGCCTGAACTCAGAATCTCCCACAACGACAGAACCTTCAAAACCGAAGAACGAGTTCCAGTGGCGCGGTAAGTCGCCGGGCGGCACAAACGACTTGAATTCGTGTCGCAGGTTGTCATAGTTGCCAAGGTGCTGCCAGGGCCAGGGGTGGCCGTCTTTGTCCCGTGCACTCATCCCTATGCAGAGATACCCACCAAGCTCGTGCACGCAGTCAAATGCGTACATGAAGCAGTTGGTCGTGGTTGGGTTCGGGTTCATATCGAGTCCGTCTCGGTATCGTTGTCTTCCCAGCCCTTGCGCTGTGGGTTCAGGCCACGGCGCTCCTTCGCAACCGGGATGCTGTGTTTGCGGCGATCTGTTTGAGGTATGCGCAGTTTTGCTGCAAGCTGATCTTGCAGAGTGTGTGCGGCACCGAGACGTTCGCGGGTGCGCTGTTCAATGATGCTCATGCCAGCACCTCGTCAGCCACACGGAACAGCGCCAGGCGCTCCTTGAAGCCGTTGGCATCGCCTTTGATCTCCGTCTTTTTGCCACGGTTGATCACATCGCTGACGCCATCCACATCGCCGAGGTCAGCCCAGTAGTTCAGGTTGTGCGCTTCCCAAAAGTCACAGGCGCTCAGAACGGCCCACAGCGGCAAGGCCAAGGCCTCCGGGTCTTGCTCAAAGTCGGGAACATTGTGGTTTGGCAGGCGGGCGCGCAGCCTGTCTCGGGCCTTTGCGTGGTTGTAGCGCCCGGTGCTTTGCAGCAGGCCGTGGCCGCGATACCGCTTGCCGTCACCGGGCTGTGAATTGCCCAGGTTGAATGCTTTGTAGTTCCTGTCGCCGCGTTGCAGGCCAGGACCCCATGACTGCGAGAAGTCGCGCTCATAGGTGCTTTGCGCAGCGGTTGGCTCAGCACCCCACAGTTCCGTGGTGCACCTGAGCATCATTGACTCGTGCAACACCTGGGGCAGAAACATTTTCTTGCGCAGTAGTGTGTCTATGCCAAATTCAGGCATGGCCATGGCCAGCAATGGTGCGTAGGTGGCGGCGCGGTCGGCGCGGACGCCCATGTGTATCAGCTCTGATGGTGTCATTTGGCTGCTCCTTCATTCTGTTTTTGCTTGACATTCCCGGCGATATAGGCGCCAACAGTGAGCGCAACCGCACCACCCCAAGCCAGTCCAGCAAGGTCCATCTTCCCGAACCACTGCAGTACATCTGCGCTGATCAATGAGCCCCAACAAAGAAGGTATCTACGGCCTCCATATTTTTCAAAGTTCATGTTTCTTTCACCTTCACGCAGATTTCTTGTTCCTCAATCCACCCATTGGCACAAGTCACCTTGATCGTGTACTTGTACTTGGCAAGATGCTCGCCGCCAACCGACCAGACCCTCACAACACCATCAACAATGGTTGCAATCTCCTTCTGTGTCATGGCCACAGTCGAACTCGTTCCATCGGAAAAAACACCGGTGCCAACGGTGACATCAGGCGCCCCAACAACATCCGTTTCAAGATCAGCCAAAAAGTCCTCGAAGTGAACGTCAAAGAACTTGGCTTCACTTGGCTGCTTTGTAAAAGTTGCAAGAATGCTCATAGTTACCCCTGGTAGGCGAGTCTGGTGTTTCTTGACGCCACGGGTACGCGAACTTTGTTTTGAGCAAGCGGCACATAAGCGCGGCGTACAGCCATAGAAACCCATGCATTAAAAATGCTTGGTCCATAGGTGTTTGAGTTGGTAACTCGAAGTGACGCACTACCGGTGGCCACTGCTGATCCATTTGCCTGCAAGCTTATTGCTGCTGGAAAACTGGCGCCACTGGAGGCTTGAGCCAGCGCACTAGCCTCCAGCGTCACAGACAAGCTAAGCGCACCACCCGCTGATGCTTGCACCAATGCATCGGCACCCAGAGGGATGTCTAGCCAAAGCATTGCACTTCCACTGGCTTGGCCCTGGCCAGCGGCTGCAATGGGTTTGCCCACCGACAGTGCGGCGCTGGCCTGTGCGTTGGCAATGGCTTGCGTGGCCAAAGTGGCAGCACCACCAAATGCCGCAGAGCTGGCGGCCTGGGCCAGGGCCACAGCGGAAAAGTTGACCGCCAGGGCCAGCGTGGCCGTGCCAGTGGCCTGGGCAGCACCAGCAGCGGCCAGGTTCACCGCGCCGCCTGCAGCGGCCACGTTCAGCGCCGCACCCCCGGTGACCTGCCCGGCGCCTGCAGCTGCCAGTGGCTTGCCCACCGCTGCCTGACCAGTGGCCAAGGCCTGGGCCAGCGCACCCGCTGCAAATCTGATTGACAGTTTGACTTGCCCGGTGCTACTGGCCGTGCCGGTGGCAGCAGCAGCTAGGGGCACAGAGTGCGACATGCTGGCCGAGCTGCTGGCCACACTGAGCGCAGCGCCTGCCAGGTTCACGCCATGCAACAGGGTGGCCGAGGCGCTGGCCTGGCCAGCAGCGTCAGCCCCCAGCAGCACATCCGAGCTGCTGACCGTGGGCACCCAGATCGTGATTTCTTCGGGCTCGAAGATTTGCCAGGGGTTGTCAGAGAGGGACTTTACCTCGGCATCAGATTTTGCAGTGTTAAAGCAAAGTGAAATATACCGCCGCCCCTTAAAGTGCCACGGACTTGGGCGCGGGGTGTGTGCACTATTGATGTCCCCAAAAGATACCTCGCCTTTACCCGATGCGCCGACGAGCGTAAATCCAGCAACATCCAAAGACCCATTTAAAAATAGTCGTGTCTCAGATTCTTTAAACGTGGCAGCTATCGTGTAAGGGTGCGTCGTAGGAACGGACAGAAGCCCGTCAAGTACAACCATGTCGCGTGTGTAAGCCGAGGGCTTGCCATTGAATACGCGCAGCCCACGGGTACTACCAGCATAGCCGGAACCGTCTCCGCCAAACTCCAACGCAATACACTCTTGTGGGTACCCGCCATCTACCAGGCAAAGCAGCGTCGCGTCTGCGTTTGCGCGCCCTGTTACGACGCTCTGAACTTGACCAGACGACGATGCATCAACATTCTTGCCTGGCTCTCCGACGCCACTTATCAAAAAACTATTCTGGTAGTTTGGGGATTGAGATATAACCCTGCCGTTGGCAAACTCACAAGCAACAAATCCAAGCGCCAGCGGGTTATCCAAATCAATCCCGCACGCATCCTGCGGCTGGCTGGTGCGCGGGATTCTGACTTTGACAAACGGCACGTCGAGCCCCCGTTACTGCGCGCGGTGCGTGGTCATCCGCGCCCGCACGGTGATGCTGCGGGTGGCCGCTTGGGGGCACTGCACACCCAGGCGGTAGCCAGTGGCTCCAGTGCGTACCGGTGCCGACTTGCGGGCCGGGTCCTCACCATTGGTGGAGTAAGTGTCCAGCTGCATCAAGAACTGGGCGTGTTTGTCGGTGTCGAAATCGGCGCCGCTGTCGCCCAGGATGTCGCCGCTGTGGTAAGCCACGAACACATTGCACACGTCGCCGCTGGCGGGAGTGCCCGTGTTGTCGGCGCTGACTTGCACGCTGGCTTCAAAATCTTCCACATTGAATGCAACCGGGTCGCTCCAGACGATGCTGGCCGATGCCACTGTGGCGGACGCTGCGGCGCTCCAGGTGAGCTGTGTTTCTGGTTTTGTAGAGGCCATGGCATCAATCCCAAGGTCCGCGCACCGCGCGGGATACATCGGCGGCGGTGATCTTGGGCGCGGGCTGCATGGGCAGGTTCAGCACGGCGTCAAGCTCCGCTTGCGTAAATACGTCGGCCTGGGTCCATTGTGCAAACTGGGCACGCAAACCGACGTCGCCAAAGTTCACACCTTTGGCATCGTTTTCCAAACGGTTCATCAGTGCCCGGGTGGACCGCGACGATGCGGCCAAGGTGTCAAGCTTGGTCAGGATGGCGTCAGGCATGGCCGTGTTGCCAGTGGCCGCCACCAGGTCACTCACAAGGCCCCGGTCTGTCAGCCAGCACTCACCCACAACCGTGCGGCCGGTGTTGAGGATGTCGGCGATGGCCTGGTCTTTGACCAGCACCTCGGCCGCGCTGATCTTGGGCGCGGCGCTGTTGTGGATGTAGGGCGCACAGTCAGCGCTGGCCAGGATCTCGGTCAGCAAATCTCGGTAGTTCATGACGATGTCCGATCAGTTGTCCATCTGAATCGTGAGCGATGCAGCCGGGAAGCTGACGGTGTCACCGGTGTTGATCGTCTTGCCGATGCTCAACGCGGTGCAAACCAGCATGTTGCCGCTGGACACCGAATCCATCAAACCGATGTGGGTGACCGTGCCCCAGCCTGCGCTGGGTGTGGCAAAGGTGATGGCGGCATTGTTGGACGTGGTGCCGCTGGTGCCCGAGCTGGCCGTGGTGCTGGCCGCTGCCTGGGTGCCTGCCCAGTTGACCAAGCTGGTGGCCAGCCCAGGCCGGGCATACGAGCCGCCCGACACCTCGGTGCCAATAGCCGAGTCGCTGCAGGCTGATGTGAAGAGTGCCACATAGACAGTTGTCGGCGCGGTGTAGGCCTGGGCCCGGAACACATGGTCAACCAGCTTGTTTTCCAGGTAATCGGATAAAGCACCGGCCTGCACCACCGGAACCGCAGCCAGTACCAACGCCAGGCCCAACAGGGCCGAACCAATCCATTTTTTAAACATCTTCACAGCTATCTCCTTCAGTAAAAATAAGCTTTTCGCTCAACTACAGATCACTCGGCCTTGTGGCGTTGGCAAGCATTTCCCGCCGGGCTGCTCTCGCCTGGGCCTTTTGAATTGGCCTTGTGTACTTGAACCAGCCGTAGACCTGAATCCCTATCCAGAGTCCAGAAAGAACACCGACAACGATGTTTACGAGACCGGCAAATGTCCCTATGCCAAGCAGTGCAGCAAGCCAGTCAAGGGCGACTTTGATCCATGATGTATGCTGGTCGTTGGTCACTTCACAGCCCTCCGTACGCCACAGACATGCTGTGGCTCTTGTATCTGTTCCACTCGGCCTTGGCCTGTGCGCAGTAGGCGTTGAACTGCTGCGTGTACTCATCGCGGCGACCCCGGTCAAAGCACTCAGCATCCTGCTTGCCGTAGGCCCGTGCCTTCATCCACAGCATCAAGTGCTCGTGGTGCTCTTCACCGATCTCGCCAAACTCAAAGCCGGGCTCGACGGTGTCCAGCGGCAGGCGCTGTACGCTGAGCTGTACGGTGTCGGCGCGGTCTGGGATGCGGACCCAGCGCACCAGGCCACGCGCCGCGTTGCGGTCCATGCCGGTCACCATGTGCGTGACCTTGCCTTGCAGCAAGCTGCGCCGCTGCGTGTTGAGCTGGCCGTAGTCACTGGTCGTCAGCGTCGGCAAGCCCGCCTCGTTGACGATCTTGAGTTCGGTGCCGTCAGACAGCAGGTATGCGCTACGGAACCGGAGAATGAGGGGGCTGACCGCGCTGGTTGGCTGGCCGGGGGCCAGGACCAGGCGGGTCAGCGCTGAGCTGGTGTCGGGAATACCCCCAATACGCCGAACGAACATCCTGTACGCATCGTTCATGTAGCCCCAGACCTCGGTGTCGCTCCAGAGGTACGGAGCTGCCGTATCGACCACGTCGCTACGGAACAGTGCGAGCAGATCGTCGGCGAGCATGGCTAGCCAGCCTTCGCCTTGAGGTACTCTTCCCAAAGCTCGTCGCGCTCTTTACCGATCACCTCGTAGCCGAGCAGCTCTTTCAGGATGCTCAGGTTCGGACGACCGCTGCCGGTGAAGTCACCGCGCTCGTTGCGCGCTTCGAGCTGTGCGAATACCGCCAGTACCTGAGCCGCGCGTTCTTGGCCAGAAGGGGCCAGCGGCAGCGCCGGTTTGTCAGGGTCCAGCACGTCCTGCTTGGGGCCATCGACGGGCTCAGCACCCAGCGCTGTGACCTCCTTCTCCAGCGCCGGGGGCACCCAGGTGGGCATCCCTTTGACGAAGTTGACGATGTGGCCCAAGGTAGAGCGGTGGGTGTAGGTGCGGTTGAGCACGTAGTCCGGCATGATGGTCTCCAGGAAGGTAAAAAAGAAGCGGGCCGAAGCCCGCTTCAAGGGCGGCACTTAGGAGGCGCTGACCTCGTTGATACGACCGTCAATCGTGTACATGACACGGACGCGGACGCGGCCAGCAGTGGCGTTACCGGCACCCAGCACCAGGGCCATGCGCAGGTCAAGGCCAGTGGCCGCGTGCGTGGGCGAGTTGTCGGTGTCTTCCAGCGGCAAGGTCAGCGCAGTGCGAGCTGCGGTCTTGGCGTCGATGGCAGCGGAGTACCAGGAGCCGGTTACCGCGTCACCGAACTGCACGGTGGCTGTGGCCGGGCCGACGTAGGCGTTCTCGACGTGGACGTCGCCGCCGATCACCTGGGCGTTGATGGGCAGGGCCAGCACTTCAAAGTAGCTGGTCTTGCCGCCACCGCCGGTGACGTAGGTGACACCCGACAGCATGCCGTCAGGTTGCACGCCGGAACCAAAGTCAGTCACGTTGGACTTGGGGTTCTGGTCGACGCTGGCGCCGTTGAGAGCCGACAGGAAGGCTTGCCCGTCGTTGAAGTTGAAGACGTACTCAGCTACCAGGGGGTACTGAGCACCACGGGTGCGGTTTTTGACTGCCATGATGTGTTCTCCTTGAAGCAGATTACTGAGCCGTGTACAAAGAGAGCACACCGAAGTCTTCGGTGGTGCCGCCGCTGTACTGGGTGTAGAACTGAGGCTTGAGGAAGCCCAGAATCTTGGCGACCGAGATACCTTGTTGGTTCTCGTAGTCGAAGCCTTCTTCGGTCCAGCTGGGAGCGCCGAGGTCGGCCATACCCAGCGCTTGGGCACCGCAGAACAGCACCTGGCAACCGTCGATCAAGCCACCGGCACCGTACTTCTGGCCGGAAGGGGTCAGGCGGGTGTTGGGGATGTGGCGGTACTCATGCAGGTACATGCCGTCGACACGCACCACGTCGCCAGTGAACAGCGGGTTGTCCTCGCCGCGTTGACGCGCCCAGCGCAAGTTCGACAGGTACTCGGGGTCCAGCTTCAGCTTGGCCATGGCCTGCGGGCTGAGGAAGACGTGATAGACCTCTTCGCCACCCTTGTCCTTGCAACCGCGCACGTAGTTGTCCTTGGCGTATGCCTTGGCCTGCACCAGCATGTTGTAGGACGGGGTGTCTGCGACAGCCACCGAGCCGTTGCCGGTGCCCCACTCCATCAGCTTGGAGGTGCCGTTCCAGCGACCGAAGCGCTTGGAGCTGGGCGCGACCACGTCCTGGGCGAATTCCAGATACGGCAGATCGGAGCCGATGCGACCCACGGTGGCGCCCACGGCGCTGAGCTTGGTGCTGTAGGACAGCCCGGCCATCGTCAGGATCGCCAGCTGGTCGACGCGGTCAGACGCCCAGTAGGACAGCTTGTCGCGGCTGTTTTCGCGGAACTGCACCACGGTCTTCTGATCGGCCATGCGGCCTTCGTTGATGTTGGCGTTACGGATCTGGTCGATCCGAATCACCTTGTCGAAGCTGCGCAGCTGCTCTTCATTGCCGCGCAGGGTGCGATCCCCTGCGATACCGTCACCTTCGAGGTCGGTCAGCAAGGTCATCACGGCGCGCGCGCCTTTTTGGGTTTTCTTCAGCTCGGTGACGTGCTGGATCAAGCTGTTCTCGTCGCTGCCGAGAAACTTGTTGACGAAAGAAAGGTTGCGGGCCTGGCGCCAGAAATCGAGCGACCAGACTGTTTTTTGTTCGCTGGTCAGCTGCGCAAAGTTAGTCGTTGCCATGTGAGGACTCCATAAGTTGTAAAACGAACACTCTCTGATGCAATCTGTGCATCAATCTCAGGCCACGATGTCGCGGTGACTGCGAGTTGTTCGGCTCTTACGGAGTCGCTTCGGGGGCTGTGTTGCCGCCCCTTGCATGTCAGATGTCGCTCTGGCTGGCGAGACGTCGCACTACGTGCGACGCCGCGATATTACATCAGATTTCGTTAGAGTGCAAACGCTGCCTCAGCTCGCAGCCCATCAGCGGCCAGATTTGCTCGATGGCGTGTTTCCTTGCCTCGACACGGCCAGTCTCTGCGCTGTGCTGCGCTGGGTCGATGGCGCCGTAGTTGATGCCGACAATCTTGGTGCTGTTGCGCAGGATCAGGACGCAGAAGGTCAGGAGGCTTAGAGCTTCGTAGTCCTTAACTTCACCGATGGTTTGTCCTTCCGCCATCTCTCCACCAATCACGCCTTCCATAGCGGTGAAGTAGTGCTCGCTGGCAATGTTCGCCTCAATGCCCTCAGGCGTCACACGCGGCGCTGTCAGTCCTTTGGCTTGGATTTCTTGCTCGATGGTTTGGTCTGCCTGAGCGATCATCGAGCGCGTGAATTCACGCGCAGCGTCGATATAGGGGTGGAGTGGTTGACTATGATTCATAGGTTCTCCTTACACGAGGTCGCCGCGCATGCGCTTGAGCGTAGCGGCGGGGATGGCCTTGAGGTCGTCGACAGTCTCCAGAACGTGCTTGCCGTCCTTCATGCCCAGCTTGTCGCTGTCGAGGCCCACGTCGCGGGTGTCGGGTGGCGTGCGCAGTGCGGCGTCGACGGCCTTGGCCTTGGCGGCTTGGGTACGGTCGGCACCCTTGGCACCTGCCAGCCCGCCAGCAGGCTTGTCGTCGGCCTTAACGGCTGGCTGAAACCGGGCCATGATGTCGGTAGTGGCTTTGACCAGCGCCTGCGACGGGCTCAGGCGGTCGCGCGTGATGAGCTGGTTCTGCGCGGCCAGCACGAGGTCTACCAAGCCCTGGTCGAACGTGTCGCTGCCCTCCTTGAGCACCGGGTAGGTCTTCTCCAGGCTCTCGATGGCCATCTCGACACGGATGCTCTCGCTGGCCTCTTCACGGCTGCGCTCGGAGATGCTGGTGCTCTCCTGGATGACGATCTGGCGGTTGATGCGGTCGATCTGGCTCTGCAGGTCCAGGCTCTTTTCCTCGTCGCCGTCAAGCCGCGCCTGGCTGTCCTGCTTGCGCAGCGCTACGAGCTGGGCTTCGAGGTCCGTCGCGGTGGCAGTGCGGCTGACCGTCTGCAGCTGCTTCTGCAGCTCAGCCACGGTGCGCTCTGCGGCCTCGCGCTTGTCGCGCTCTTTGGTCACGGCCTCGTCGAAGCGTGCCTTGGGGATGAAGCGGCCCTTGTCGTCGCGCACAGCCTCGTCGCCCTTGGCCTCGTCGGTGACATCGGCGCCAGTGACCGCGACCTTCTTGTCAGCGACCAGCTGGTCTTCGAGCGTGATAGCTGTGCCGAGCGTGTCGTGGGCCAGCGTGTCGTCGTCCGCGTCGACGGTGGGGGTGAACGTGTCGCCACGGTCGATGGTGTCTTCAGTGCCTGCCATGCTTACTCCTTTGTGGTTGTGGGTGAACTCTCGCTCTTCTCCGCCTGCGCACGCTGTGCATAGGCGTTCTGCTCAGCCTGCTGCGCCTGCTGGGCGCGCCGGGCTTGGGCATCTTCTTGCTGAATCTGCTGCTTGAGTGCGTGCTCTTCGCGCATCTGCTGCAGCTTGATAGCCGCCTGCTCACGCTCGAACTGCAGCTTCTCCTGGCGCTCCTGGCGCTCCATCTCGAAGCGCTCGCGCTCGATCTGCAACTCCTGCTGGAGCTTGGCAGCTTCGCCGTTGTCGCCGCCTTGGGCCAGGTTCTGCGTCTCGACGGTCTCCTTCTCGGTGCGGGCCGTGTCGAGTGCACTCTTGGTGTGCTTCTCCTGCGCCTCGCCTTCGAGCTTGGAGACGTTGGCCTCCATCGCGCGCATTTCGAGCGCCTTCTTCTGCTGGGCCTCGGGGCTCTGGGCCTCGGCCTGCATCTGCTTGACGATCTCGCCCCGGCGCATGAGGCGGCTGTTCTCGATGAGCACGTCGTCTGGGATGGCGATGCCCAGCTCCTTGAGGCTCTTGGCCTGCTCGAACTGGCTGTCTTCGAGCGTCGCGCGGTCTGGCTGTGCGGTGATGATGATGCCGTACTCGCCCAGCGTCAGGTCATTGATGATGGTGTCGGTGGCTGGGTCATACTGGTTGACAGTCAACGTCTGCGGCGAGTTGACCAGGTCGTTGCCGGTGATGTGGATGATGCGTTCCTCGGTGTAATACTCCTGCACCAGATCCAGCACGTTGCGCGCCAAGAAGTAGTCGGTGCGCTCCAAGTTGTCGAGCACGCGCACCAGGTTGGCCTGGCCGCTCTGGCGCTTGGCAGTGATGGCCTTGGCCGCGACGTCCTCACGGTCAAAACCTTGCATGCTGTCGCTCACGCCGCTGATGGACTTCATGTGTTCCTCAGCCTTGTAGCTGATGCGGTCCATGCCCTGTGGTATCGAGTTGGGGGTGATCTTCTTGACGTCTTTCTCGGTGTCGCCGTTGACCTCGATCACCAGGCCCGTCTTCGCCCCGCTCTGCTCCAGGTCTTCGACCTCCATGTTGACAAGGGTGCCGGTCTTGACGATCCAGCCGCTGTTGGCGCTGGTGTTGATGACGTGCAGCTCCTGGCTGGAGGACTTGTTGAGCAGTTCCTGGCTACCGAGCAGGTTCTCGACCAGGCCGATGGTGCGCCCGTGGTGGAAGTGCGGGAAGTACGGCACAGGCGTGAAGTGCTTGTATGGCGACCAGTCGTCGTGCAGCACCACGTTGTCGGCAGTCACGGTCCAGCGGATGCGCTTGACCTTCTTCTTGAGCACCGTCAGTTGGCCCTGCGTGCGCTCCAGCAAGGCAGCGATGCGGTTGCGGTCCCAGCTCTCGGGTACCGGGCGGGCGTCGCCGGTCTGCACATCGACGAAGTGTTTTTGACTGTCGAGCTTGCGGTACTGACGCTCGACCGTGCGTATGTTGCGCCGGACGTGGGCGGTGTCGAGCAAGCCGTAGTAGCTGCCGGTGAGCTGGGAGCCTGCAAAGCGGTCGCGCACCCGTTCAATGCTGTCATAGGCGTAGGGGAACAGGCTTTCCTCGCGCATCTTGAGGTAGTCAGCATCGTCCTGGTTGTACAGCGTGGCGATGTCCTGGTAGGTCAGCCACTTGGTCACAAAGACGTCGTTCCACTCGTCCGGGTCGTACTGCTCGGCGTCGGGGTCGATGACCACGTTCTTGCCATTGAGGTTGGTGATGCGGACCTCGCCCTTGAGGTTGTCCGTGAAGTCAAGCCTCACGTCGTAGAAGCCACGGCTGCGGATGAAGCCGTCGGCAGCGACGTCTGAGCGCACCCAGTTGAGCTGGTTGCTCGCTGCGATCTGCGCCCAGACCTTCTGCAATGCGTCGGCCACCTCGCTGTTGGCACCCTCCCCCGCTGGGCGGTAAGACACCTCGTTGCGGTTGTAAATCTGCTGCCCCATGATCGTTGAGACCGTAGAAATTATCTTGTTTATGGTCAAACTCGGTCGACGAGCAAGTTGCAGCGCGTTGAGGTCAGCCACATCCCACTGGTCCCCCGCGAAGAACTTGTCGCATTTATCGGCTTTGGCCAGGAAGTCGTGGTGGCCGCGCTCCAAGCAGTTGTGACAGATCACCAGCCCGGTGTCGCCAAGCACGGCGAACCGCGAACGCGGACCACAGTTGACGATGTCGTAGACATCTTGCGTGTGGCCTTCGCGGTACTCAACCCTGCGCCCAAGGGTCGGTAGTGCGTCCGCACGCACCCAGTTGCCTGCGGAGTCGAGCACCTCGTGCTCAGGCGTCATGAATACGCCGTCAACACCAACTGTGGCTTTACGACCTTTGGCAACAAGGCCGTCGTGGTTGACATACTCCACACCGTCAAATATGCGGTGGGTGCCCGTGATACGGTCGAGACGCACGTACCCGGCGTCGGTCAGTACAAGTGCGTCACCGGAGACGCAGTAGCGAAATCTGTACCAAATTTCGCTGGCAAGGGAGTCATTGACTGGCAAGATACACCTCCGGGTCAAATTTATTGCTCTTGCGACAGTTCTCGCTGCGCGTCAGTAGCTGCAGATTGGCAGGCACATGAAGCCCGCAAACGAGTTTGTGTTTGAGCGGGATGATGTGATCTACCGTCAAGTTCTGGCGATCAGCTTCTGTGTAGACGGCGTCAAGCTCTCTGCGATCCGCCCAGGCGGGGGTTGCGTGGCGTACCCGCTGGCGACGACGGGCTTTGGTCAACTTGACTTTGAGGGGGTTGGCCTTCACCCAGGCCGCGTCGTTCTGAGCCTTTCGCTCTGGATTTGCGTCGCGCCAGGCTTTGGCCTGCGCAAGTACCGTTTCGCGGTTGGCTTTGAAGTACGCACGATCACCCGCCTTTTTCTTCTCGGGGTTGGCTGCAGCCCAGGCGCGTGTTTTAGCGCGAACAAGCTCAGCGTTGCGCCGGTTGTATTCAGCGGACTTCGCACGGCGCTTCTCAGGGTCTGCCAGATGTGCGGCTTTTGCCTCGGCGCTGATCCGCTCACGGTTCTCGGCGTACCAGGCATCTTTGTAGGCTTTGACCTCGACGGCATGCTCCTTGCGGTACTGAGCGTCGTATGCCTTCTTGGTAGCGCTCTTGTTCCATTCGGCCTTTGCAGCTTTGATCTTCGCGCGGTTTTTCGCCCGGTACGCACGGTCGTACGCAGCCTTGGCGTCTTTCCGTTCTGCTTCCGATGGCGTGGCGGTTTGCATGCGTACGAAGCCTCCGAGTGTGTGCGATGACGTTAGAGTTTATCAGACTAAGCGGCCATGTGCGAGGCCCCGCCGCCGCGCAGCTGCTTCATCAGCTTGGTTTTCCAGCTCTCAGGCATCTTCGGTTTCGGTGGCCCCTTGGGTGCGGCGTGCGTCGTGGCCAGCCGCACGACGTGGGCCAGCGCGTCCACCTGGTCGTCGTGCTTGCCACCAGCCTGAAAGCGCAGCAGCTCCTTTTTGAACTCGGCGTACCACGGTGCCCGGCTGGGGAACTGGATCTTCTTCTGCTGCATGCGCCCGCGTGCGGGCTGGGCACGGGTGCGCTTGTCGGTCAGCGGTGTGATGACCTCGTACGACGGGTAGTGCTTGGCCATCTCGCACGCCTTGCTGAAGTTGGCCTTGATGGACTTCCAAATCTGACCATCCTCCACCGCAATCTGGTCGGCGTTCCAGAGCTTGGCGTAGCTCTGGACGGCGGTGCCCAGCTCGATGCCGTCGTCTGTCTTGAAGCGCCAGACGTCGAGCACGTACATGTTGTCGTACTCGTCGACCAGAACGGTGATACCGACGGTGTAATCGCTCTTCTGGTTCTCGGTGATGGCAAAGTCCCACGCCTGGTAGACGATGCGCCCGTGGCGCTGTGGCGCGTGCACGTACTCGATGAACATGTCCTTGGTGAAGAACGAGCCATCCTCGGGTGTCGGGTTCTGCTGGTAGAGCGCCGCCCACCACCGCTGCTGACCAAGCGCGTAGTAGTTGGCCATGCGCTTCTTGAGCATCTCGAACGTGTAGCGCGCCGGATGCAGCGCACTGTTCATCAACCGGGTGAGCTTGGAACCCTCGGGCGGTGTGGTGCCGGGCGGGAACTGCTCGATGGTGTCGTCGGGCAGGATGTACTCGTCGCCCTGGTCGTTGATGGCTGGGTACTTGACGATCTCGAACGTGTCGCCGTCACCGGTGGCCATGACCTGCTGGATACGCCCTGCCCAGTCGTCCTCGTTCCACCACGTATTGTGGCTCACCAAGCCGTTGGCAATGAAGTTTTCTGTGTCGTTTACTTGAACGTCGAAGACTTCCTCTACTCCGTCAAGCTCTACGCTTACCACGCGCTCCAGAGTGAAGTCGGAGATACCGAGCGGCGGCAAGTGCCACTGGCTCAGTAGCAAGGTGTCCGATTCCGGCATTGCAGTCGTTGCACAGGAGTCCTCGGACTTTTCCTGTGTCGTGACAATGGTCGACGGCGAGCTTGTGCTTCCAGTGAGCAGGCGAATTGCCCGCTTCAGCAGGCTTCCCACAAATCGCGCAGCAGCCTTTCTGGTGCTCGTACATGGCGTCGTAGTCCGCGTTTGTGATGCCGTATCGGTGTTTGAGACGCGCGTTGCGTCGTGGGATGGCATTGTCAGAGCCTGAACGGTGTCCATCTGCCCAGCGTTTTTTGGAATAGTGACTTGCGCAAAGTCCGCGGCACACGGCAGGCTGCTCGCACCCCTCGGCAGAGCACGTAACGCCTCGCCATTTGCCCCACTGCCCTTCACGGTTACGATTTTCAGGGCTGTAGTCAAGTTTTTCAGACGCGTCCACGATACCTCTCCGTTAGGTGCCACGGTCAGAAACGGGTGCCTCTGATTGGCTCTAACGATTCTACCAGAGTTCGTTAGAATTCTGTAGACTGAATCACGACGACTTGACTTTATAGCTGCGACAGTTGTGCGTGCAAGCGTTCCGCGAGCGTACGTGGCGATCTCGTCGGCAGGCTTGAGCGTGTCGAGCCTGCGCTGAGAGCCGTCAGCCATCAAAACAGGTGTGTCACCCGTCATGCACATGATGCCCAGCACGCCGCCACCGGGTGCGAGCCGGGTCAGTGCGGTGGACATGTACCACTCCCACACAGCGTCGCGGATGACCTGTGAGTCCGCAGCCTCGGCGTCCTTCACCGGGTCGTCGATGACCAGGATGTGTGCGCCGCGCCCAGTGATCATGGTGCCGATACCGGCTGCAAGGTAGCCGCCACCGTAGGTCGTGTTCCAGTTCTCGACGGACTGGCTGCTGGGGTCCAGGCGCATGTGCTCGAAGACACTCTGGTACGCCGGGTCGCGCACGAGGTCGCGGATGTACCGGCTGAAGCTCATGGCCAGGCTCTGGGCGCCCGAGGCGGCGATGATTTCCCAGTCGGGGTGCTTGCCCAGCACCCACGGGGCAAAGTGGCGGCTGGCGATCTCGCTTTTGCCGTGGCGCACAGGCATCATCAGCAGCAGTCGGGGCTCCAGACCGGCTTCGACATCAGCGACGAACTTCTCCAGGCGACGGCAAATGTCCTGGTGGACCCAGCCAGCGTCGTATTTGGGCCGGAATCGCTTGATAAACGCCAGCAAGCGGCGTCGGGCCAGGGTTCTGGCAGCGATTTCCTTCTCAACCCCGCTCAGTGGGCCGGGGGAGATGAAAACTTCGCCCGTAGAGGCGTTTTCGAGGCCCGGCGGGGGTGTTTGGGGGGTCTCTTCGGGCGGTACAGCGGTGATCTTGAGGCTGGGCGTGCGCTTCTTGGGCGGCGGAGCTACCGGCTCGGGTGATTCGAGCGTGTTTTCGGCGTCTGCTGCGAGTTTTGCCAGGCAATCGGTGCACTCCGTGTCGTTGTCACGAGGGAATAGCGTCGGTGGCCGCTTTTCTCCGCAGTGCTTGCAGACAAACTTAGTGCTGCGTCTTGGGCTCGACATCCACGACCTCCTGTGTGGGGGCCATCTGCAGGGCAAGTAGCTCTTCGTCGGTCATGGCCTCGAACTTGGAACGCAGCCGCTGCTGGTTCATGTTCACGTTGATGGTCTTGACCTCTGGCGCGTAGTGGCCCAGTATCTTGGCCACCTCGGTCCAGCCCTTGATCATGTTGCCCGAGTCACCCTGCATGCGGGCGCAGGCAATGCCGTCCAGAATGCCGTCGATCACGTCCACCCGCTTGATGGTGGTCAGGTCGGTGAGCTTCTCGCGGGCCTGGGCGATCTCAAGGCGGATAGCTTCGGAGATGTCTGGGGCGCTGGAGTTGGGATACCCCGCAGCGAGGGCCGACGCATGCCGTGACTTGCCCGTGAGCACGCCGTCGACGAAGGCGTTCTGCTTGGGGGTGAGGGCTGAGGGACGACGGGCCATGGTTCGAGATTATAAGAGTCCGTGAGATTTATGTTAAGTGCTATGGAAATGAGAGCAAGGTCTGTGAAAATTTTGAAAATTTTTATGGAGAACTTCGTGCTATGAAAAGGGGAGCGGGGTTCTGGGAAATGACGCGAACAAAGTCAAGCTGCCGACCCTCCCAGGGCTCGGAATTCCACCGCCCCACTTCGGATTCGGTTTCGTAGCAACCTTGGAGTCCCTTAACACCCAGCTTCGCAGAGCGAAGCTGAAAGACTCTTGGTTGTGTGGACGACGTGTTCATAACCAACTAGGAGTTAATCATGGCTACATCACCCAAGACCCTTGCAAACATGACCGCTGCTGAACGTCTGGCGTTCTACCGCGAAGCAACCAAGAACCAGGCTGTCAAGCAGTCTGACACCAGCTTCGCTGAAACAGTCGGCAAGTTCGGCGCTGACAGTCGCAACTTCTTCACCAACGCACAAGCTGCGTACAAGTTCCACCGCATTCAGTGACACCACAGGGCCGCAAGGCCCTTGTGGCATTGCAACCTACGCATGGTGCGTCGGTGCTAACTAACAAGGAGTACGTCATGGACGTCACTGAACTCACTCAGAGCATGGTCAGCTATCGCATCTACAACGAGCTTCGCGCCTTGGGCTACAGCCCGACGGCTGCGTGGAAGAAGGCGTATCAGCTATGAACGGCTTCTTTGGTCATATAGATGCAGCACCGCTGTTCTACGGCCTGCTGCTGGCCATCGGCATCTTCAGCATGTTGCGCAAGCTGCTGAAGTTCGACCTCGGCACCCTCGCTGTTGAGGTCATCGTGTTCTATGTGGTGTTCAGCATGCACAAGGGCACGCTCACAGGCGGCATGTCCGCTGCCATCTGCGCACTGATCGTCGGGCTTGCCTTCAAGCTCGTGGTGCGCTGGTCTAAATAAGGAGAACGCTATGCTTTTCGACAAACACTGGCTTGTTGACGTCGTAACAGAAGCCTGCCTCGTTGTGGTCTTCATCATCGAGCTTGTAGTGCTCATCATCGTCTGTGTTGTTTGACCACCAGAGCCACGCAGCGCGTGGCTCTAAGACTTTTGGTTGTGCAGACGATGTGCTCTGTATATCAACCAAGGAGTCTTTCATGATTCTTCAATCCGGTGAGCTTTACACGCTCGCCACCGACCCGATGCTGATCCTGATGGCACGCGAGTGTGAGGACGTCGAAGACGAACTCGAACTCGCTGCGCTCAGCGCTCAGCGCGAGTCCACCCTGCTCGCTGCACAGGCTTACACCGCAGCACGTCAATCCTCTCAATCGTTCTAAGGAGCTTCCATCATGTTCAATCGTTCATTCAATCTCACCAACTTCGTCAAAGACATCCCCTCGCTGGCGCTGCGCAAAGCTGCTTGGCTCAGCCTTGTGGGCTCAGTCAACGCCTCGCTGTTCGGTGCAGCCGACGCCATCGTGCAAAAGCTGCAAGCTGCTGGTTACACCGAGCTGAAGGAACTCAGCACGCGCGAGATCAAGGCGCTTTGCTCTGGCCCCGAGACCGGCGCAAGCGTTGATGTCATCGCTGCCAACAAGAAGCTGTACAAGCTGCACGTTGAATGGCGTGCCGAGTTGCAGCACACCACTGTGGTCAGCTCAGGCCGCAAGGCTGACGACACGCTCGGCAGCATTGCCAGCACCATCACGATGATGACTGGCCCGCAGAAGGAGCGCGACATCAACCGTGAAGCGGTACCGCTGCTCGCCTCGCTTGGCATCACCGTGACGCCGGACATGATCGCTGCTGCAAAGAAACAGCGTCTCATGGACGACAACCACTTCGCCAACATGCGCAAGCAACGCGCGGGCATGATCGAGTACATCATCGACAACTTGTTTGCCAGCAACGACAGCAAGTATGACGGCGATGACGACGAGAACTATTCGACGCTCGATGTCGAGGTGAAGGAGTACCTGGCCAACAAGCTCATGGCTTCGATGAACAAGGCGATGACGACCAGTGTCAACAACACACTGTTCGGTCGTGCCGGTGACAACGTGCTCGGCGTGGGTGACTACATGATCGCGCAGCGCATCGTGCCTCAGCTGGTCGATGCAATGACCGGCGTGGCCAAGCCCAAAGCTGCAAAGGCACCGCGTGCGAAGAAAGTCAAAGCGCCCGTCGTGCAACGCGCACCGCGCCCAACACAGAAGAGCGTCGTGACAACGGTCAACGACAACGGCTTCAAGGTGACACGCCCGGTTGAAGCCGCAACAGCGTAAACAGTCTGGTCATCACACTTCGGTGTGGTGGCCATTTTGTGCGTCGGGCTGACGAACATGGTGCTATGAACTTTGTAGCAATGCAAACACGAACATGGTGACGACGTGACAGTGCAACATGGCCGGTTTGAACGGTTTGAACGTGTACCAGTACCAATGTACCAAAACAGTTTTAGCTCATCCTACAATACAAATATATATTCTCTCTATCTCTATCTATTTATTTGAATAATAAATAAATTTCAGTACATTGGTACAAAAGAGGTAGTTCTCAGAGGGAAGCCCTACGTACCAAAGTGTGTACCACCACCGTCCAATAACACCGCCAATGTACCAAGAATTTCACCGTTCAGCGCCACGACGAACCAGGTGCCTCGGCCACACCGAAACATGTAACTAAATTACCGACTTTTTAGAGTTCAAAAATCAGTACAAACCGTGCTTTGAACTCTAAAAAGCCTGTTCCTGACTGAAATCTTACAGTTTTCACAGTCAAATAGGATAGCAGCTATGATCTTAATAGCAAACTATCGTTGTTCCTATTCAAATTCTTTGCTATCATTTTTGATGGTAACCAAATTACACAGGAGAAAATCCAAATGGCACTTGATGCAGAACTGAACTCATTAGCCCGCCTTGCTATACGCAATGCCTTCTGGGCTGACTTCAGCGCCCTAGCTAATCACTACATCAAACTTGGAGCCGGGCTGGACACGGAACTCTTAGAGATGGAACTAGGCGAATTAACAAGTATCTACGGACGAAACACTAAAGCAACCGGCGATGAGTTCATAAATCTGTGGGTTCAAACCACTCGCGGGACAAATGGTCACGAAACAGTCGTGGAAGCCCTCAAACAAGAAGACGCTCTTGAAGTTCACCTCCAAGGCAAACTAGTTTTCAAACGTGTGAAAGGTATGTGGTTCTTTCAAGAGAAAGCACTTGGCTGATTATTGAGGGAGCAAACCTCATTGAAAGAATTAATCGACAATCTGAACTCTAAGGTGATCTAATCGTCTCCCTCGAAACAACAGGCATCGCCTCTTCGCACAACATCTGAAAGTGCTCCCACCATGAACTCGACTGCTATACATTTTCTAGCGGCGGAAATGACTCTCGGTAAGTCATTCTGGCTAGACAGTCAAGGCGAACTCTGCAAATCAAACTACCCAAATGTCCGTGATTTCACATCGACCACAGTGCACTGCAGCTCGCTCAAAGAGTTTCATGCGGCGCTCATCAAACACGCAGCTGAAGGCATGTGCCTGCTCAAAGGCAAGCTGCACAAAAAGCTCGACCGTGAATCACGCGCAGGCAGCACCAAGTCCGATGACCCAACCAACTGGTTATGTCTGGACCTCGATGGTGCGCCTTATGACACGCCTCAGCAGTTCATGGCAGCAATCCCTGAGTTCAAAGATGTCTCGCACATCGTTCAATACTCAGCGTCCTATGGCATCAACGGCAACAAAAAACTGAGTTGCCACATCTTTATGCTCCTGGACCAAGCCCTCCCCGCCGCCAACATCAAGACCTGGCTGATGGACAAAAACCTCAGCGACGGTCTGCGCAAGGGCATCACACTCAGCCGCATAGGTGCAACGCTACACTGGCCACTCGACGTGACGGCGTGCCAGAACGACAAGCTGCTGTATATCGCACCGCCAACTCTTGGGAAAGGTGTCACTTCAACTCTAAAGGCATCTGAACGAATCCAATACGTTCCAGGCAGACTCCAAGTCCTATCTGTCAAACACCTCCAACCCAAACGCACACTCGAACAAGTCAAAGAAGAATCCAAGAAACTGCGTGACGACCTGCGTAAAGCGGCGAACTTGCCAGCTCTGCGCTCAGGAACCAAATGGGTCGGTGAACTGGAGATTCAAAGCAAACCAGGTGTAGCCAGTATTACCGGCAGAAAGGAAGAACGTGGGTTTGTATATTTCAACCTTAATGGCGGCGACAGCTGGTCTTATTACCACCCTGTTGGTAACCCTGAGTTCATCCGATGCTTCAAAGATCCTGACCTCAGCTACCTCACCCGTGAGCTTCTGCCTGACTATTACAAAGACCAGCGAATCACGCAGCGCATACAACAGTCCCAACCCACCGAAGGTGGTGAACTGGTGCTGGCCTTCAGGGACAAGCGAACAGCTCAATACTGGAACGGAACCTGGCAAGAAGAAACCCAGACCCTTGACCTTCATCCAGCCAAGTCCGAGCTGCAGCTCAACCACTGGATGCAAGGCCACCAGCTCCCACCCTTTGACGTGATCCCTGTATGGGACATGCTGTTCAACCCACAATCCACCGTCATCATTGACGAAGCTGCACACACTATCAACACGTATGTGCCGACCAAGTATTTCAGGCAAGAGCACAACCCCAAAGCCGCCCTGAACGACTGCCCACTGATCAAGCGCATCATGCTGCATGCCATCAGCGGCGGACAAGAAGACGAGACCTTCGAGCACTGGCTCAACTGGCTGGCCGTCATCTTCCAGCAAAAAGTCAAACCCAAGACAGCCTGGATACTCCATGGCGAAGAAGGAACAGGCAAGGGCGTCATCGTCAGCCGCGTACTCACGCCGCTACTGGGTGCCCAGTACGTCCAGCAAAAGCGCGCCAGCGAGCTGGAAGAGAAGTTCACTGGGTGGCTGGAGAAAGCCCTCATCGCATTCATCGACGAGATTGAGGTCTCAGCCTCACAGCGCAAAGACACCATCAGCGGCGACCTGCGCTCCTTCATCACAGAGGACGTGGTCACTATCCGACACATGAACCGCGCAGCGGTGCAAACCACGAACTACACCGGTTTCATCTTCAGCTCCAACAAGACGACACCCGTCGTCATCAGCTCTGGGGACCGCCGCTACAACGTAGGCTTCTTCCAGAAACAACGTCTCCAAGTTACTCAAAACGAACTCGACCACACACTGCCCAAAGAACTGCCCGCCTTCATGAGCTACATCATGACGCGCGAGGCCGACGTACAGACAGCAGGCCAAGCACTCAAAAACCAAGCGCACAAAGACCTGGTCGAAGGCAACAAGACCAGCGCAGACATCACCGCAGGCCAGCTAGCCAACGGCGACATCATGGCCCTGTGGGAGATGCGTATGGACCTGAACCTGGCCCTGCAGATCACTGGTGGCAATGCAGGCTTCGCACACATGTACCACGACATCATCAAGCGTGAGGTAGAGCTGCTGGCCACAAGCCCCAACGCAGACACCTACAAAGGCCGCGTGTCCAAATCTGCCAAGCAAGACATCGTCGTGACTGCCGAGTCAAGACTCAGCCGCGACGAGCTGCTGGTTGTATTCGAGCACTGCGTGGGCAACATGCCCAAGACACCAAACAAATTCACCTCGCTGCTCAAGCACAGAGGCATCAAGACCGAACAGCTTCGTGTCAACGGTGCCAAGACCTTCGGCCTCAAAGTCGAATGGAAAGCACCTCGCTCCTGGCTCGACGAGGTCATGCAGGAAATCGAAGAAGCCAAGCCCCGCACCAGCCGGGCCAAGATCATCAAGCTCTCAGAACGGAGGACAGCATGAAGTGCGTCGCGGGCGATCTCGCCGTCATCCTTAATGACCCCTATCCAGAAAACATAGGGGCCTTTGTAAAGGTTACTCAGCGCGTCACAGACACCGATGCGTGGTATGGATACAGCGGAGAAGAATGGGAGTGCAAACCGCTGCAACCAATTCGCGGCTGGGTAAGTGACGACAAAACACAAAGCACAGTCGGATTAGAAGCCTGCGCTCTTTTCGACGCTGACCTCAAACCCATTCGCGGCAAGAAAGCCGCCGACAAGCAACTCACCATCAACCCGCCAGAAGAGGCTCTCGCATGAAGCACTCACAAATCCAACTCGCCATCGCAGCTGCCAAGCGCTTCATCAAAGCAGCTGAACAAGTCGAGCGTGCCACTTTCAGTGGAACCAGCTCACCGGCTGGCGACTACATCAACACAGGCAAAACCAGCGGAGCTGCGCGCCGAGCTTCTCTGGATCTCACTCGTCAACTCGCAGAAATGAGGAAACCATGAGCAACACACCCGTCGAAATCAACCAGCTTCAACTCGCAGTCCTTCGTGCCTTAGGCGCCACCTTCGAGGGCAACGTCATCCGTTGCTCAGGACGCAAAGGCATCGTCTACCTGCGTACAAGCAAAGGCACAGCGCCCATCGCTCACAACAAACTGACTGGCAAGCCCATCGTCTCAGGTTGTGAACACGAAGGTGCTGACAGCGTCGCTAACTTCATCTCAGAAGTAGCACTTGCGAACCTCATGACTGTGCTGTTCGGCGGCAAAGAATACGTGCTGCCCAAGCCCGAAGACTTCTTCTACGTGTTCGTCGAAGACCTCGACAACGACAACGAACCTGAGATCACAGACACCTCGGACGCAGCCACTGTGCTCGCAGCTATTCAACAACTCTGAAAGAAACCTCACCATGCTCAACACAAACCGCCTCGCCGCCTCGCCGCCATGGCAGCAGCCATGCCGGCCTCAGCAGGATCGGTCGGTAATACTCAAGTCGTAGTTGTGTCTGGAAACACACCTACTGCCGCTGAACTGCAAAAACAGCTGCCTGTCGAACGGACGCCACGCCAGAAAAAACTCGCATCCTTGGGCTTCGACATCTCTTACGCCACCCGGCCACGACGTCGCGCGGGCTATGGCTGGACGAACGCACATGCCAATCGTGTCGCACGGAAGGCACGCAATGTCAAACGGCACCGTGCCGCAGCGAAAGGCTGACCATGATCCATCGTCCTGAACAGCTCGACTATGGCTAGCGGCCCATAGCCCAAAACACAAACCAACAGAGTAACCGGACGGTAGCTTGGAGGGACTTGCTACCGTCCACAAATTCGATAGCGTTGCGTGCAACATTATCAAATTCGTAAAGAAGGATGTATGGAACTCCCAGTTAACTACAACGACACACCGTTCTCTGAGCGACGTGCTGTCCGTGAAGAGTACGCCCGCATTCAAGAAGGCAAATGCTCACACTGCGGCGCACAGCTTGATGGCGCGCCCACCGCCGAGATCCTAAGCAAACGGATCAACACACGCTTGTTCCCCGAAAACTTCTTCAAGTGGCCTGTTCACCTGCACCACGATCACGACACAGGCATGACCATCGGTGCCGTTCACAGCACATGCAACGCCGTCCTTTGGCAATACCACGGAGAGTAAGTATGCAAGTCAATCAACGCGGCGAACCAGTCGTCGAAGAGCACCTGTTTAGGTACGGTATCCGCTCAGCTACAGACGACGAGCGGGACACAGCCATCGTGCTCATCCTTGAGCACCTTGGCCTCGTGATTGTTAAAACGAATGCAACGAAACACGGGACTACCGAGTTGGAGTTGCGAAAGGAAGCACCATGAAGATCAAAGTAAGCGAAACCACGCCCATCCAGCTCGACTGGCTGGTGGCGAAGTGCTTGGGTGGCGTCGTTAAACCTAGCCGCTGTTTCGACTGCAAGCATTATGAAGAAAGACAAGGGCGAGACGAGGCTATTCAATACTGTCATCACCCTAAGATGGATTTTGAAGACGGCTCGGGTGCAATCCATAGCTGGCCCTCTGACCATGAAACGCACAGTCAATGCCCAATCAGTGACCTAACTCCAGAACCGTTCTCCACCGACCCAGCACAAGGTCAGCCGATCTTGGAGCGGGAGGGCGTCCATACTGGCCCACTGACTTACGGAAATGCGTGTCGGGTCATAGGAAAGTGGCGGGGAATTATTGGCTATGCACCTGATGGCGGTGAGCATTTGTTTGAGCAGTTTGGCCCAACCATGCTGATCGCCGGTCTGCGCTGCTTCGTGGCGTCCAAGCTGGGTGACGAAGTCGAAGTACCGGATGACCGCACCTGATCAAACCTTTCACTGACCCGCAACTCTAACCACCTCTAACTAAGGACCACCATGTCGACATTCAAACCCTTCGCCAAAGTCATTCACGACCGTCTGGTCGAGCTGTCCAAACACGAGCTGTACACCACGTCGATCACCGGCGACGAGCTGTGGGCCGCGTACCTCGCCGCCTTCCCTGAAGGCACCAACCCGATTTACAAAACCCGCACTGAGCACGACTGCAGCTGCTGCAAGAACTTCGTGCGCAACTTCGGGCCGCTGGTGGCGATCATCAATGGCCAGACGCACTCAATCTGGCGCGCCGAGGGTCTGGAGCACCCCTTCAACGTCGTGGCCTCCCAGCTTGACAGCCTTGTGGGCAGCGCCACCATCAAAGGCGTGTTCCGCACCTCGGAGAGCCAGTACGGCGCCGAGACGACCCGCAGTCTCGAGGATGGCAACACCAAGACATGGAACCACTTCCACGGGCGGGTGGCAGAACGCCACCAGAACCACATGCCCGACAAGGCTCGTGGTGACATCAACACCACCGCCCAAGTGTTCCTGCGCGGCCTCGAAGAGCTAACGAGGGATGCGATCGGTCAAGTGGTTCAGCTGATCGAAGGCAACGCGCTGTACCGCGGTGAAGAACATCTGGCCGCTGTCAAGGCTTTCCAGAAGCTGCACAACCAATACTGGCTCGTGGACTCGAAGGGGCAAGACCTGTTCATCTGGCAGCACGCCACCAACCCCGCCGTGCGTTTCCGCAACACCGTGATCGGCACGCTGGTGGACGACCTGTCCAAGGGCGTCGATCTGGAAGCCGCGGTGCGCTCGTTCGAGGCCAAGGTAGCACCCGCCAACTACAAACGCACATCGGCCCTGATCACGCCGCGCATGGTGGCTGACGCCATGAAGACCATCAATGACCTGGGCCTGGAATCCGCACTGGAACGCCGCCACGCCACGCTGTCTGATGTCAGCGTCAACAACGTGCTGTGGGTGGACAACGACGCCAAGGCCAAGATGAAAGGCGGTGTTGAGTCCTTGTTGCTGGCCGCCGCCGTGGCGCCGGAGCCCAAGGGCAAGCCCGAAGACATCAGCATCGACGACTTCATGGCCAAAGTAATTCCAACCGCTGTGTCCATGTCGGTGATGGTGAAGAACAGCCAGCAGGCCAACTTCATGAGCCTGACTGCTCCGGTGCATGCCGACGTCGCCCCACTGTTCAAGTGGGACAACAACTTTGCCTGGAGCTACGACGGCAACGTCACCGACTCCATCAAGGAGCGCGTCAAACGTGCCGGTGGCAACATCACCACCGCCAAGCTGCGCGTCAGCCTGGCCTGGTTCAACTACGACGACCTGGATATTCACGTCATTGAACCCAGTGGCAACCACATCGACTTCCGCAACAAGTGCGGCAAGCTGGATGTGGACATGAATGCTGGTGGTGGCCAGACCCGTGAGCCCGTGGAGAACGTGAGCTGGACATCCGCCAATCTGCGTGACGGTGTGTACATGGTGATCATTGATCAGTGGTCGCGCCGCGAAACCAAGGACGTCGGCTTTGAACTGGAAGTCGAAAGTAACGGACAAATCCACCGCTTCGCCTATAAGAAAGCGCTGATGGACGAGTGTGATGCCTTGGTGCTCACTGTCAAGAACGGCGCTGTCGTGGACATCAAGCTGCACGCCGACCTCACAGGTGGCGGCTTCTCGCAAGAAAAGTGGGGTATCAAAACCGAAGCTTGGACCAAGGTCAACACCCTGATGTACAGCCCCAACTACTGGGATGACAACCACACCGGCAACCGCCATGTGTTCTTCATCCTGGATGGCTGTGTCAGCGATGCCGCCACCCGTGGCATCTACAACGAGTTCCTGAAACCCGAGCTGGAAAAGCACCGCAAGGTGTTTGAAGTCCTGGGCAACCGGACGCAATGCACGCCGTCGACTGAGCAGCTCAGCGGCGTAGGATTTTCCTCAACCAACAAGGACACGGTCGTGGTGCGCGTCACCACTGCCAAGTCCAACCGTGTCTACAACGTCAACTTCTGAAAGCCAACCATGAACATCTTTGAACAAGCCTCCATCAACAAACTGCGCTTCTCCACCAACAAGGGCGACCTGACCACCGAACAACTGTGGGACTTGCCGCTGACCTCCAAGACAAGCTTCGACCTGGACACCATCGCCAAGTCAGTCAATGATGAGCTGCGTGGTGCAACGGAAGAAAGTTTCGTAGCGACCAGCACCAACCCGGCTAAGCCCAGCCTGGAACTGAAACTCGAAATCCTCAAGCACATCATCGCTATCAAACTGGCCCAGAACGACGCTCGCCGTCTCGCCGCACAACGTGCCGAAGAACGTCGCAAGCTGCTCGACATCCTGAGTAAGAAGGAAGACGCAGCGCTGGAAAGCCTAAAGCCTGAAGAACTACGCGCTCGCCTGGCAGCGCTCGACTCGTGAACTCTAACGACCTCGAACAACGTGCGCAGCAACTCTACCCTGCGCAGCCAAGCTACCGCGCAGCCTGGCTGCGCATGGTTCAGCTGCTTGGCAACAAGTGGCTTCTCGCTGCGAACGCAGTACCTCGTCCTAAAGGAAATTAACCGTGAACATCAACGACCTTACCCTGGGCCAAGCCAAAGAACTCGCAGCTCTGTTCGGCGCAACAACGGCAACAGTTAAACCCACCCACCCGTTCGTCGGCAAATATGTCATCGCACGTTGCTACACAGCTGGCGTGCATGCTGGCGAAGTTATCAGCGCCGAGGGCGAAAACGTCATCCTGAAAAACTCGCGCCGCCTCTGGAGCTGGAAAGCCAAAGACGGCATAGCTCTGTCCGGTGTTGCTCAGAACGGCGTGCAAAGCGGTTGCAAGATCGACGTGCTCAATCCTGAGATTTATCTCACAGGTATTTGCGAACTCATCCCTTGCAGCGCAACAGCTAAGGAGTCCATCAATGAGTTCAAAAAATAAGGCGTTTATTGACGGCGACGGCTCTGGCTCCGGCGACGGCTACGGCGACGGCTACGGCTCTGGCTCCGGCTCCGGCTCCGGCGACGGCTCCGGCGACGGCTCCGGCTACGGCGACGGCGACGGCGACGGCGACGGCTCCGGCTCCGGCTCCGGCTACGGCGACGGCTACGGCTCCGGCTCCGGCTCCGGCTACGGCGACGGCTACGGCGACGGCGACGGCTACGGCGACGGCTCCGGCTCCGGCTCCGGCTCCGGCTCCGGCTCCGGCTCCGGCGACGGCTCCGGCTACGGCGGCGAATAAAGTAGGCGCATTGGCATTGTCACGATGTAACGGGCAGATAGCCCCAACCTATCCCACCAGCCCCCACAGTAGCGAAATTCAACGCCACTTCGCTCACTACTCTCATACACTCTAACGCCATCTTACGAAAGCGAACCATGCCCTGGTCATACTCCAAGCTACTCGACTTCGAGCAATGCAAGCTGCGCTACAAATATAAACACATCGACCGTGTGCCCGAAGAAAAGAGTCCCGCAGCAGACCGTGGCACAGCCATCCATACCTTGGCTGAGAAGTTCGTCGACGGTCGCTTGAAGAGCTTGCCCACCGAGCTGATGAAGTTCCAGAACGACTTCTGCGCTCTTCGCGAACGGTACTCTAACGGACTCGTATCGAACGAGGGCGAATGGGGATTCGATCAGAACTGGCAACCCGCCGCCTACAAAACAGCGTGGCTTCGCATGAAGGCCGACTCAGTGGCGTTCAACGAAAACCGCACTGAGGCCATTGTCATCGACTTCAAGACCGGCAAGAAGTGGGGCAACGAACTCAAGCATGGTGAACAAACACAGCTCTACTCGCTGGCCACAGCCATCCGCAACCCGACTGTCAAGAAGGTCACCGCAGAACTCTGGTATCTGGACAAAGACGAGCTGACCCCAGTCACGTACACCCGTGAGCAGGCCATCAACTTTGTCAAGAGCTTCGACAAACGCGCCAAGCGTATCGACCACGCACACAGCACCGGGATCTTCGAGCCTTCGCCCAACATGGTGAGCTGTCAGTGGTGCCCCTACGGCCCGCAGAAGGGCAACCAGTGCCAACACGCCTACACCACCTCCATGACCATTGCTGACTACCGGAGAAAGTACGCATGAACCTCGAAGACGTCAAACAACAGGCCATCTACGAGCTTCATCAGGAACATGCACGCCAGCAAATTGAAGCCCTCAAAGCACAGCTTCGCACGCGCAAAACCATTTGGCAGCGCCTCGCCGATCTCCTTCCCTTCACCCTAACCTGGAAAAAACCATGAACATCAAAGCCATCACCGCAACTCCTTCTGTCCGTGAACAAGCCGAGGCAGAAGTGCGCCAAGAGCAAGCCGCCAAAGCCAAAGAAAAGATGAAAGCCAAACTGCGTGACTTGGCTGCGGCACAAGCCGTGGTCAAGGGCATCGAAATCCAGATCGCTGACTTGGAACGGCAGATCGAAGATGGCACTCTTTGAGCCACGCATTCTGAGTCGACCCTACAAAGTTCACTTTGCAGGATTCGAGTCCAGTACCTACAGGCTTCAACAAGCCGGGTGGCAAATTGCCGTTGAACAAGATTTTTACGGTGAGCGGATTAACCTCGCGTTACACCACCCAGTCTTGAAGCTCTCGATGCTGGCAAAACTACAAGATTTCTACTTCGCAGGGCAACCCAATCAATGGGTCGACCCACAGTCCGTGGGTCGACCACTTGAGTTCCACATCACACACTGCTCTTCAAACCTGGGCGTTCAAGTGCTAGCAAACTCATTCGACTTTAAGCCAATTGACGCTCGTCCACAGTTCGTCAACACGGAGTACAAAAACATTGAGGACTACGGCATCTTTGCAACGCCCTTGGTCCGCACAGAAGAAATTCTGATCGAACCCAGCTCGGTGGCTGAGTGCCTTGACCTGATCCGTAGGCTTCAGGCTCCAGACCTGGCTGACATCCGCCAGCGCAACCGCGCCGCCAACGACGCACCCATCGCCCGACAAACTTTCCACGCTCAGATTCTGAGCCTCGCAGCATGACTACCAAACCCATCATTTTTTACCACGCCAACTGCGCCGACGGGTTCGGTGCTGCATACGCCGCCTGGAAACGCTTCGGCGACGATGCGGAGTACGTCGCTGTTAAATACGGTGACATCAAAACGACCGACGACATTGACCTGCTCGGCCAGATCGAAGGGCGCAACGTCTACATCCTGGACTTCAGCTTTCCGCACGACGTGATGGTTCACATCATGGCCGTTGCCAAGCACACCACCTGGCTGGATCACCACAAGACCTCCTTCGAGATGTGGGTGCCCGAAGAGCCGTTCACACCAACATCGTGCTATGTCCAGCAGGACGATGTGATGATCATCCTCCTGAACAACACACGCTCCGGCGCCTTGATTGCATGGAGCTACTTCGTCGGGACAAACCCGCCGCTGGCAATCAGATTCATCGACGACTATGACCGCTGGCAATTCGCATTGCCCGACACCAAGCCATTCAACAAAGCGCTCTGGTCTTACGCACCCTGGAACTTCAAACAATGGGATGAGATCGTCAACGCAGACCCGGACAAATGCGACGCTTTCTTGGCTACCGGCGACGCCCTGCTCCGCGATCACTCGGCCCGAATCTCTAAGCACGTCGAACGCTCTCGCATGTGCTCCATCGCAGGCAAGCCGGGCCTGGCCATCAACGCACCAGGCTACGTCAGCAGCGACGCAGGTCATGATCTGGCCATCCAGAGCGGCACGTACGGCATGACCTACACCATCGACGAGCACCTCGTGGTTAAGGCCAGCTTGCGCAGCAACGGCGACTACGACGTCAGCGCCCTGGCCAAGACCCTAGGTGGCGGCGGACATCGCAACGCCGCAGGCTTCGAGTGCACCGTACACCAACTGATGAACATCCTCACACCAGCATGAAAGTCAACCCCACCTCGGCCACACACCTGTTTCCGATGAAGCCGGTCAAACGATACGCCAGTACCAAGGCACCGGGCACAGCGCTCTCTGTCCAGATCGGTATTCCGAAGGACGAGTACGACAGCAAAGACCTGCGTCCATTTGACGGCAGGCCAGGTGCGCTGGATTTTCTGAAATGTCCAAGCAGAGGGTTTTAGCCATGAGCACCTTCAATTTCAACATCCCTCACTGCCCGCGCTGCAACGGAGACATCGTAAATAACAAATGCCAGAACTGCAGATACGAAGGCAAAGGCGAAATCGTAAAGCCGTTCACTTCCCAAGCCGCGTACGAACGTGAAGCGTACAAAGACCGCAACAACGGCGACTACGACAGAACGTACTATGGGGATGAACTCTAATGGCCTCGCATAAACCACCCCCGCTCTTCAAGCATCAAGGCCAAACCAAGAAAGCGCTCAAAAATGCACACCGATTCTTTGACCAAAGCGAGCCCGGCACGGGGAAAACCCGTGTCGAGGTCGAAGACTTCGCAGAGCGCCGCGCCCGTGGTGGCAAGCCAGCCATCGTCCTGGCCACCCGCTCCACGATGGACTCGGCCTGGGGCGACGACTTCAAAAAGTACGCCCCAGACCTCAAAGTCGCTGTGGCCTACGCGAACAATCGAGAGAAAGCCTTCGCCTCGGGCGCAGATGTTTACATCACGAATCACGATGCGGTGAACTGGCTAGCCAAGCAGAAGGCACCGTTCTGGAAAAAGTTCGAGGGTGGCACACTGGTCGTCGACGAGAGCACTGCCTTCAAGCACAACACAAGCATGCGTTCAAAGAACGCAGCCAAGATCATCAAGCGCTTCGAGTGGCGGCGCATGATGAGTGGCCTGGCTGACCCCAACGGCATCCTTGACCTCTGGCACCAGTATTTCCTGCTCGACGAAGGCAAGCGCCTGGGCAAGAGCTTCTTCGGGTTTCGCAGCGCCGTCTGCACACCACAGCAGGTCGGCCCGATGCCCAACATGGTCAAGTGGGTCGAAAAAGAAGGCATCGCCAACATCGTCGCCGCCCTGGTCAAAGACATCACCATCAAGCACCTGTTCGAAGAGTGTGTCGACATTCCACCCAACCACGAATACACCCGCGCCGTCACGCTAGGGACCAAACATGCGAAGCACTACACCGAGATGGCTGAGGACATGGTCACGATGGCTAAGGGTCAAGTCCTGTCAGCTGTCAACAAAGCGGTGCTTTGTATCAAGCTGCTACAAATTGCATCGGGCGCGGTGTACAACAGCGAAGAGACCGGCTATACGCGCTTCGATACTGACCGCTATGAGCTTGTGCTCGATCTGGTTCAGGAGTGCGAGCATAGCGTCGTGTTTTTCCAGTGGGAGCACCAGCGCGACGAACTCGTCAAAGAAGCCGAACGACGTGGCCTGAACTTCGCTGTCTACGACGGCAAAACAACGGACAAAGAACGCAAGGCGATCACCGAGGACTTCCAGAAGGGCGCCTACGACTGCATCTTCGCCCACCCCAAAAGTGCGGCGCACGGGCTCACCTGGGTCAAGGGTACACGCACCATCTGGGCGTCGCCTTCATCAAATTTGGAGTGGTACAGGCAAGGCTTAAAGCGTATCTATCGCATTGGCCAAACGCAGAAAACCGAAACCATCACCATCATTGCAGCAGGAACTTACGACGAAGTCGAGTGGGAGCGCCTGACAGGCAAGTGCCTTCGCTCAGATGAGTTCACTCAGAAGCTGAAGGAATTTCTTTCATGAGCGCCCCGCACACTCCTGAATCCTTCTGGGCGAACGTCAAAAAGCAACCGTCAGGCTGCTGGGAGTGGCAAGGCTGTACAAACGTTCCGAATGGCTACGGACTTGTCAGGTGGGACAGAAAGCAACGAGTCACACATCGAGTCGCAGCTTTCATAAGCGGCATGATTGTGGACGTCAAAGCGCCACCAAATAAGCAAGACAAAACGCACGTCCTACACACATGCGACAACAAACTTTGCTGTAACCCAGATCATTTATATCTGGGTTCCTATTCAGACAACCTGCGCCACGCTTACAAAACAGGACTGAAGAAGCCAGCCTGCGGAGAGCATGCAAACTCAAAATTAACTGCCTTAAAAGTGCGCCAGATATTCACAAAACGCCGCCAAGGACAGCCCCGTGCATCGGTTGCAAACCAATTTGGTATCTCAAAAGCAATGGTAGACAAGATTGCTCAAGGAAACGCTTGGAAACACATCACAAAGGAGTTTTTAGCATGACTACAAAAGTTACTCGTCAAGACCCAGTGAACCTTATCCGAGACCGCCTCGTCACCCGTCTCTCCAAGCGCGGCACAGTGCGCGACGACCTCTGGATGAAGAATGTTTGGGCTGACTTCAGCCACATGGTCGCAGTGTTCCACATGCAAAGCGCTGTGAACAACATCGCAGAACATCTTCCTGTCGAACTGAAAAGAGCGGCATGAACATCACCTTCGACCCTGCCGCCACAGGTGCAGATAAAACCGTCATCACTACATGGCTTCGCAGACCTGCGATCCTCAATCGCCCACACCTCAGCCCAGACTCAATCATCGCGGTAGGTTTTGGCTCAGCCTTCTGTACTAAAGACCTTGAACTCATCTGCGACGAGCAAGACGTGCCGGAAGGAGATGAGTACAGAACCTGCGCTGACATCGAACTGCTGGCAGCTGCTGACCCGGACCATGACTGGCAGATCAATTACCACGCACCGCTGTACGACGCTGTCTATCAACGCCAAGACGGCTTCTGGGTGCTGATCGAAGAAGGGCGAGGTTTTGCATGAATAACCAGCACATCATCTTCGACTGCGAAATCATCGGCAAAGACAAGCCGGTCTTCCTGGTCCGCACGCTGAACGTCGAGACGCGCGAGCGCTGCGAGTTTTGGTATCACAAGCGCGGCCACATGAACAAGCTGGCGCGCATGCTGGCCACCCCGGACTACACCTGGGTGGGGTTCAACAGCGAGAACTTCGACCGGCCTCTGATCGCCATGGCCATGGACCCGGAGTACGACGTGCACGGTATCAAAGAGCTGGCCACGATCATCATCGAAGAACGGCTGCGCTCCTGGCAGACCTACAAGCAGTTCAACCTGGAGTTCATCGACTACGACCACATCGACCTGTTTGAAGTCATGCCTGGTGTGATGATCAGTCTGAAGACCTACGCCGGGCGCATGGGTTACAAGACCATGGTCGACCTGCCCTTCCACCACGACACCGACCTGACCCCAGCCCAGCAGAAGGTGCTCAGCACCTACTGCGACAACGATCTGGGTGTCACCGAAGCGGCGTTTCTGAGCCAGAAGACCGAGCTGGAGCTGCGTGCCGAGATGAGTGAAGAGTACGGCATCGACCTGCGCTCCAAGAGCGACGCCCAGATCGCCGAGGCCATCCTCAAGAAGCGCGTGGGCATCGGTGCTGGCTCCAAGCATGTACCGCACAGTGTCGATTACGAGGCCCCTGACTTCATCGTCACAGACAGCCCTGTCATCAACGAGCTGGCCGACCTGCTCAGCCGCTTCCCCTTCGTGCTCAACCGTGGCAACGGCAGTCCGACGGCACCCAAGTTCCTCGACGAGCCAGTCGTCATCGGCAGTGGCACCTACCAGTGCGGCGTGGGTGGGTTACACAGCACCCACGACAAAGCTATGTACCTCGAAGCCTCTGACGACTTGCTGCTCAGTGACTTTGACGTGGCCAGCTACTACCCCAACATCATGCTCAAGGCGGGCCTGGCTCCAAAGCTCGGTGGCAACAAGGGCAACAAGTTTCTCGAAGAGTACCGACACATCTACGAGACACGCATTGCGGCAAAGCGACGCGCTCAACAACTATCTGCTGAGATCAAAGTGATTGAGGCCCAGTTGGCAAATGGCTAATCGAACGTATCACGAGCGAGGAAAACTAATCCAAGGTTTTCCTTGCAAAAAGCACCCGCTCTATAACACCTGGGTGCTGATGCGTCAACGCTGCGACAACCCGAATAATCCAGCGTACCGTCATTACGGTGGCCGAGGGATCACAGTTTGCGAACGCTGGCAATCTTTTGAGAACTTCGCGCTGGACATGGGGATGAAGCCCTCGCAAAAGCATTCTCTTGAGCGCGAAGACAACGACAAGGGTTACTCGCCCGAGAACTGCAAATGGGAAACCGTTGAAGCACAACGGCTTAACCGACGTTGCTTTGTGACCAGCGAAAGCGGTCACACCGGAGTTCGCCAAATCAAACCCGGTTGCTTTCAAGCAATGGTTCATATCAACAAAGTGAGATATATCCTTGGAAAATTCAAAACCATCGAAGAAGCTGTCGCAGCAAGAACGAACTTCATTGCAAACAAAGCTGGAAAAGCTCAAAACTGAGCGACGCAAAAACCTTCAAGTTGCAAACGCGCTTAAGATTTGCCTTAACGGCACGTTCGGCAAACTAGGCAGCATTTACTGCAGCTTCTATGCGCCTGAACTGATGCTCGCTGTGACGCTGACAGGCCAGCTCAACTTGTTGTGCCTCATCCACGAGCTGGAGAAGATCAAAGGTTGTAATGTCAAGTCGGCCAACACCGACGGCCTACTTGTTGCCTACAAACCTAATGTTCGTGAGCGTGTGCTGAAAGTCTTTGCTAAAAACGCAAAGCACACGGGTTTCGAGTACGAAGAAACTCCGTACGCCAAGTACGCAGCCAAGGACGTAAACAACTTTATCGCTCTCAAGACCGACGGCAAAGTCAAGTCCAAGGGGCTATACACCCTGAATGACCCCAAAGATAATCCGCTGTACCTGATGAAGAACCCGACGATGGACGTGTGCACACGCATGGTCATCGACTATCTCAAGTGCGGCACACGCCCTGAGTCCAGCATCCTTGGTTACACCGACATGAAGGACTTCGTGGCCATCCGCAACGTCCAGGGCGGCGGCATCCAGTACACCGGGTACAAAAAGGTGGACGACTGGGTCGAGACCGCGCCGGGCAACTGGCGTCGTCCTGACTGGCCCAGCCTGAAAGCCTCGGTACGTCGCAAGTCGCGCCCCGCTCCGGTGGATGTCGGTGTCGGTGGTGAGCCCTTTGGGCGTGTCGCACGCTGGTACATGACGACGGCTGACCTGCCCCCGCTCACGTACCTCAGCTCGGGCAACCAGGTGCCCAAGACTGAAGGCGCTCGCATCTGCATGACGCTGCCCGACAAGCTGCCCAAGGACTTGAACAAACAGTGGTACGTCGACGAGGCGTACGCAATCTTGGAGTCAATCGGCGTGAAGGCGCGATAGCTTTTTTCAATCACTGTAATCTAACGCAATCTGATATTCTCTCAAACCCAAAGGACGCAAACCATGGCAACCGTATCTGCTCTGCGAAAACCCAAAGTCACCGTCGGCAGTCTCATCGACCAGCTCCACACCATACGCTCCCAGAAGCGCGAGCTGGCAGTCCGTGAGAAAGAACTTACCACCGAATACGAAGCCACTGAGCAGCAGCTCATGGCCCTGATGGACGCCGAGGGCGTGACCAAGTCCACTGGCAAGACAGCCACCGCCTCGCTCTCCACGGTGCAGACATTCAACTTCATCCCCGAAACTGGCTTCGACGCCTTCTTCGCCTACGCGGCCAAGATCAAGCGTCCCGACCTGCTGCAGCGGCGCATCTCGGTGCCCGCCGTGCGCGAGCTGTGGAGCATGAAAGGCGCCGTCCCCGGCCTCGTCCCATTTGAAGAAAAGAAGATTGGCCTGCGCGATCTCTGATCCTCAACTCTAAGCGAATCGAAGCGAACCAACGACACTCTTCAACAACCTTGCAAGGAAAACCATGGTAACCAAAGCAACCCCCAAGAAAACCACCTCTGCCTTCGACGCTACCAAGCCCGTCGGCACTGCGCTGGTCAAAGCGAAAGTCAATCTCCCCGCGAACATCCAGGAGCAGTTCGCTGCTGAAGTGGCCGCACTGCAAAAGCGCATCGCTGCGCCGAGCGGTGACCGCATCACAGTGACCCAAGGCCGCACCCTCAAGCTGCCCAACGGCCTGGAGGTCGATGAAATCGAGTGCGTCATCGTCGACTTCGTCGCAGCCAACTTCTACTACTCGTCGGACTTCGACCGCCAGAACATCGTGCCACCAGACTGTTTCGCCATCGGTATGGAGCCTGCGGGCCTCGTGCCTTCGGACAACAGCCCTGACAAGCAGTGTGCTGCGTGCGCCGGATGCTGGGCGAACCAGTTCAAGTCAGCCAAGAACGGTCGTGGCAAAGCGTGCTCCAACACGCGGCTGCTGGCGGTGCTCCCGCTGGACGCCGACGCCGAGTCGCAGATCATGATTCTGAAGGTGTCCAGCACCGGACTCAAGAGCTTCGACGGTCATGTGGCGAACGTGGTCAGCAAGTACGGCGTGCCAATCCGTGGTGTCACCACCCGTGTGACGATGAGCGACGAAGAATACGCCTCGCTGCGTTTCTCTGTCATCGAGAAGCTGTCCCCCAAAGACCCGCTGCTCGCCATCGCGCAAAGCCTCAAAGAAACCGCGCTCACACGACTGCAGACTGAGCCCGACGTGACTGCGGCCACCGCCGAACCTGCACCGGCTCGCCGGGCGCCAGCCAAGAAGGCTGTGCGCCGCTAAAAGTTTCGATTCTCGAATGGCAGGCCGGAAAGACGGCCATCTCGTTTCTTTTTCACAACAACCTGGAGTATTTTTATCATGGCACGTTCCCCATCCGCAGTTCTCTCTCCCGCTGACCGCAAAGCCGCTCTGGCCAACGCCAAGGTCGCTGCAAAAACTGCTGCAGCCGCAGTGAGCGCCAGCGAAAAAGCCGCAGTCGCAGCCGCCAAGTCGTACGCCAAGGCTCAGGCCGCAGCCGACAAGGAATTGATCAAGCTCAAGAAAGAAGCTGACAAAGCCAAGGCTGCTCTGGACGCGCTGGCACCCACAGCTGCAGTCTGATCTGATCTAATCTGATCAAGGGTCGCCTCTCAACGAGGCGGCTCTGTTGAGAGCACAACGTGCTCTCAACAGAGTTTCGATTAACCCAAAGGAGTGAAGATGAACTGCGCTGTTACGCAAGCCAAAGAACAACCCGAATGGATCAAAGACAAAACTGCACCGCCTTGCGAACCGACAGCGCCAGCCTTGCTCATCAAAGCCGCCAGCATTATGCAAGCACGCGCGGCGACCTACGACAAACCAGAAGGTGAACGCTCGATGGCGGCTACAGTGACGGCGTTCAACGCTGTCACCGGGCACACCCTCACCGAATCGCATGGGTGGCTGCTCATGATTTTACTCAAAGCCGTGCGCGACAATCAGCGGGCCGAACCACACGTCGACTCTGTTGAAGACCTCGTCGCCTACGCCAGCCTTTATGGCGAAGCCCGCCTTAAATGAGCCGCAAACCCGAGACAGCGTTCATTGATTCGGTCCACAGGCACTTACCCAAGAGCCTGTACCGAATCAAAAACAACAATCCCTTCAACGGAGGCCAAGCCGACTGCTGGTATAGCGGAAAATACGCAGACCTTTGGATTGAGTACAAATTCATCGAGCGTATAGCTAAAGACGGCGTTTGTGCAAACTTATCCGCACTGCAGTCTGAGTGGTTGCGTGATCGGTACTCAGAAGGCCGCAACATAGCGGTTATCGTTGGAAGCAAAGACGGCGGCGTCCTCTTGCGTGATCTTGAGTGGGAAACTAAGCTCCCACAACAGACTTTTATAAACAATTTAAAAAGCCGCCAGGAACTTGCGCGGTGGATACAAAGCGAAACCGGAGTCCAAAATGATAAAGTCCGAAGCGGAGATTTACCAGATACTCGAAGAACTCCTTCGAGCGGCGGGCAACACACCCCAGACGTGTGTCGACCTGCACGACGACCCACGCGTGCGGGCGCTCGCACCCAGCCCTAACCGCGTCAGCGACTACCTCGGCCACATGTGGCGTAGAGGTCTAGTACAGCGCTGGTACGCCAGCAAGGAAACCGCGCAGCGTTCGCGCTATGCCTACACCTGGATTGATCAACCTGAAGAAAAGCCTGAGCCTGTATCCCGCCTGACAGTGCCTCAGCGCAAAGCCGCGCCAGAGAAGCCCAACGTGACGGTCGTCGAAGACGATGGCAGCATCACGCTTGACTTCAAAGAATTCACCATCACGGTCAAGCGCAAATAAAGCGGGCTGCGGGTGACTGCAGCCTTTATTTAAACCCACAACTCTAACGAGGTCTTATGAACATCAATACAGATGACGAACGAGCACGTCTGATCGGCGGCGCATCATGAGAGCGGGCTGGAAGAACGACCCCGCCACGCGCGCCTACTTCGAGATCAAGCGCGCCGTCCAGCAGCACAACGCACGCTGCAACCAGATGCATGAGATTCAGCTCCAGGCACTGGATGTGGTGGCCGCAGAACTTCTCAAGACCGCTGCGGACGCAGCGAACCGCAGCAAAGAAACGAGGCACTGAAGATGACAAAGCTCACTGACTTGTCGGGAAAGGTCATCGGGCGACTGTTCGTTCAACGCCGTGCCAAAGACTTCGTACAGCCAAACGGTCGAAAGCGCGCTCAATGGCATTGCATCTGTGCCTGCGGAAACGTGATATTGGTTGAAGCCAGCAATCTTGCTTCAGCTCACACACGTTCTTGCGGGTGCCTGGTTGTGGACACCTGTTCTGACGTTGGATGCAAAAATCGAACGCACAGCAAGACAGACACCCGCGAATGGAACGCGTGGGCCGGAGCCAAGAGTCGGTGCTCTAATCCAAACGTAAGCGCGTTTAAAAACTACGGTGGGCGTGGAATAACAATGTGCCGTCGATGGCTAAATTCATTCGCAGCGTTTTTTGCTGACATGGGGCCTTGCCCTCCAAGATTCACTCTCGAACGCAAAGATGTGAACCGAGGCTATACCCCCAAAAATTGCATCTGGGCTTCAGCCAAAACGCAAGCCCGCAATAGACGCACCACTGTTTATGTGCGGCGTAAAGGCCGAAAAATCACTTTGGCTCAAGCGGCTGAAGACCACGGTTTACGACTTAGCCTTGTGCGCGACAGATTTTGCCGCCAAGGTTGGAGTCTTGAAAGATCATTAACAACCCCTGTAAGGAAAATCTGTGTTTAAACCATTACTTGCTGCAGCTATTGAAGACGTCACCAAGCTAGATTTTTCACGAGGCTGGATGGTTTCCGCCAAGCTCGACGGCGTACGCGCCATCGTTAAGGATGGCATCGTACTCTCACGAAGTCTGAAGAAGATTCCAAATCTGCACGTTCAGACTCTGTTCGGCCAGTGCGAGCACTTCGACGGCGAACTCATCGTCGGTGAACCGACCAGCAAGACCTGTTACACCGACACGGTGTCCGGGGTCATGCGTGTCAGCGGGCAACCCGACGTGCGGTTCTACGTGTTCGACAGCGTTCAGTTTCCGCAACGCACCTACTTCGAGCGCCGCCCTCGGCTTTCAGACGAACAAAAGCACCTCGTCGAAGTTAAGCAGACCGTCATCAACGACCTCGACGAGCTACTGGCAATGGAACAGCGCCACCTGACGCTGGGCTACGAAGGCTTGATCCTACGTGACCCAAACGGCAAATACAAGTTTGGACGCAGCACGGCCAATGAAGGTATTTTGCTCAAGCTCAAGCGTATGGAAACCGACGAAGCCGTCGTGCTTGCGGTCGTCGAAGAGCAGCACAACGGCAACGAGGCGACAACCAGTGAGCTGGGCCGCACCAAGCGCAGTTCGCACCAAGCGAACAAGACGGGCAAGGGTTCGATGGGCGCGCTGCATGTGCGTGATGTCAAGAGCGGCATCGACTTTCACATTGGAACAGGCTTTACCGCTGAAGACCGCGCAGCCCTTTGGGCCAAACCACCTATCGGGAAGATCGTCAGCTACAACCACTTCCCTATTGGGCGCGTTGACCGACCCCGACACCCCTCGTTCAAGGGGTTCCGCGACGCGCGAGATATGTCATGAAGACGCACGGCCACGGCTCAGTTGCAAAGGGTATCTCTACGACTTACCGCAGCTGGCAAGAGATGCGTAAACGGTGCAACAACCCGAACGTGATCAGCTACAAAAATTACGGCGGGCGGGGTATACGTATTTGCCCGCGCTGGGATTCATATGAAGCGTTCCTTCAAGACATGGGCGAGCGCCCACCAGGCACCAGTCTCGACCGCAAAGATGGCGAAGGCGACTACACGCCAGAAAACTGTTGTTGGTCTACACGTTTGGTCCAAAACAACAACCGACGCAACTGTCTTTTTGTGACACACCTCGGGCGTAAACAAACCGTTGCACAGTGGTGCACCGAGCTGAAATTGAACTACGCACGGACCTACAGCCGATTGTTTCGTTCGTGTATGCCTCCCGCGCAAGCCTTCGCAGCGCCAGCTCTGCGCAAAAGCCTATGACCCGCCCCGAGTACGCAGCCGCTGAGGTCTGCTGTCTGGGTAAAGACAAGCTCAGCACGATGAACTTGGCGCGTGGCATCGCCAAGCGCATGTCCAAGGTCCGCGAGAAAGCCATTACGGCCTACAAGTGCCCGCACTGTGATGCCTATCACGTCGGGGAAGATAACCGCAAAGGGAGACTCCATGGAAAACCGAGAACTTGAATCCATCCGCCAGGAACTGGCCGGTCGCCTGGTGCAGCGCGAAGTGGTGTGCTGCGTCAGCAGCCTGATGACAGGCGTCATGCGGCTTAGCCAACTCGTGAGCTACGAAGAGATGCAGGACGCGCTGAGCACGGACTCTGACGAACTCTCAGAACTGTTCGTCAGACAGGACTACGAAGAAGCGGTACGTCAGTTCATCATGAACGATGCCGACCGCGTCGAACTCGAAGAAGTGGCTGAACAGCATGGCTACTGGAGCGAGGTGCTGGTGGACGCCAAGGTGCCGGAGGTCTTCGAGTCATCGCCCGACGAAGACGGCGACACGCTCTGGGGCTACGAAGGGGCGGACCCCACGTACGGCGACGAAGACGATGCCCGCGAAGCCGCCATAGAGTCCGTCTTGCCCGCCATCCGAGCCTGCGTCTGGGAGCTGATCAACACCGATGACGAGTACCAGTGGGTGTGCCGCGAGTACGACCTCGACTACGACTACGACGAGGTTTACGAGCACTGGGTGGTCAGTGGCTGGTTGCAGCGTAAGCTGGCCGAGAAAGGCGAGATCACGGGCGACCTGTGCGGCCTGACGATCTGGGGCCGCTGCTGCACCGGACAGAGCATGGTGCTCGACCACGTCATTCAAGAAATCACCCGTGAGCTGTGGCCCGAGGAATGGCCTGGGGAGAAGGCGTGATGGAAGCGCGCATCCCTTTTTCCGGGTTCTACGAAACCAAGTGGTCCGAAGGCATCGACGAAGAAGAAAACCGTTACGCCGAAGAGCTGGCTGCCGAGTACGACGTTCCTATGAGCGAAGTTGCTGCGCTGCTTTTCCGTCACACGAAGTACCACGACGCTTACCGCCAAGTGGCCCGCGACTACGTGCCTTCTTTCTCAGCCCTCATCGACGTGCCCATGACCTACAAGGACATGACGAGCCCGCGCGAGTACAACTTCGAGACCGACCGTGTCTTCGTCGAGGTGGCCTACAAGGACATGCTGCGCTTGGCCCGGCGCGTCGGGCGCAAGGCGCTGCGCAAAGCTGCCAAGGACATGTTCACGTCGCGCAGCGGCTTCATCAGTTTCTATGACGCCGATATAGCACGCTGGGGACCGCTGCGGGGCTGGGACCACAACCAGCTGTACTGCCTACTGACTGCTGCGGTCGACGCCCTGGACGAAGAAGACTGGGACTGGAGCATCTACGAAGACTTCCTCTCCAACGGCGACTTCTCGAACGCCTTCCACGGCGCACTCGACAGTGAAGCCTTGATGCTGAACATCGGCAAGCTCGTTGGACGGCGCGAGCTGCGCGAAGAACTCGAAGAGTCCGACGACGACGGTGGTAAGCGGTTCCCAGTGGCTTGGTCCAACACCGCCGACTATGTCAACCGCTACAACGCAATGAACCCGGATGTGCCGCCAACCTCAGTCGTTTTTGTCAGGATCACACCATGACCCACGAACCCTACTTCGCAGCCCGCAGCGGTCAGCGCTACACCTTCCGCTCGATAGCTGAGGCCATCCACGAAGACCACCCGCACCTCGACGGCAAGCACATCTTTGTGCAGCTCGACGCGGTGGACCTGCGTGCTGAGTTCGACGCAGGCGACACGCCGTACGGCCTGCCCTATTCGTTCACGGATTACCTGGAGACAGCTCATGCGTAAACGCACCACCTATCTTGAAGACGTCGAAGGCGTTGACTGCGAACTGACGTTTGAACCTGTCGAATGGATCGACATGCACAAGGCCAAGGTCGACGACAAGTACGTCGTCGCCTACTGCGTACAGGACAACGACTACCGCGACATCGACGACCTCCTGGGCGACTGCATGGGCAAGATGTACAGCTTCCACCGGCACGCTGGGCACGACGACCACTCTAACGGCCTCGAAGCGCTGGGCAACACCTCTGACGGTGAAGCGGACCTCGACGCGGTGTGGGACAGGGCCTGGCATGAAGCCACAGATCGGCTCGTCAAGCGCGTCATGCTGCGCTACGAACTGGCCGACATCGCAGCAACGTACGACGGCACATCGTATGAAGAGCCGTACCAGGATCAGGAAAAGTACGTCGAGTCGTGCCTGCGTCAAGACTGCAATGACAGCGGCTGGGCCAACATCATGTACGACGAAGACCTCCGGGCTGTCCTCGAAGAAATGTGGTCCGAGCCCGCCTACTTCCCAGGTGACAAAGACGCGCAGCTGCTGGATGTTTACTCTCACAGCGGCGAGCACTGGAGCCTGAGCGGCGGCGGCATGCGCTGCAGGTGGGACACAGCCAGCGGCGCGGGCGTCTGGGTGCCTGACGAGTATCTGCGCCAGCAGCTCGACGATGACGAAGCCAAGGGCAAAGACCGCGCAGACCAGGCTCGCACCTACTGCGAGCAATTCCTCGACACGTACAACGACATCATCAGTGGCAACGTGTTCGGCTGCGTCGTCGAGTGGTTCGACGAAGACGGCACGAGCATCGACCACGACAGCTGCTGGGGCTTCATCGGTGACGACCACGCCCAGGAAGCGCTCAAGAGCGAGTTCTTCGACCCGGTGTGCAAGCGTCTGGCCGACGAAGTGCCTGCGGAGGCAGGGGTATGAAATTCAAATTCACCACCACACCGCTCAAAGACTTGCCGCTGGGCAGCGTCGTCGACGGCTACAAGCTCACCGCGCGCTCGGCCACTGGCAACGGCTGCTTCGCACATCGTGTCGACGCCGACGGCTTCCCGACCACGCCGCGCGAGAAAGTCCTGCTGCTTTACACGAACGAACAACCTGTCGAGGAACAGACATGAAAACACCACTCTTTGAACTCGGCCAGATCGTGGCCACCCGAGGCGCGCCTGTGGACGCCGACCTCGACAAGCTGGTCAAAGAGCTGGCTGACGTGGGCTACTACGCCATCCGCCTCGACCACAAGGAGTGGGAACGCTGGGCCTGGCCCGGTGGCTACCCGCTCTACTACCTCTGCGCTGACGGCGGCGTGCTGTGCAGCAAGTGCGCGAACAAAGAGATTGAGTTGACCAGCACTCCAGACGCTGAGGCGGACTGGCACATCGTCGCGGCTGACATCAACTACGAAGACCCGCATCTGGAGTGCAGCGCCTGTGGCGAATTCTGCGAGTCTGCGTACGGTGAACCGATTGACAAGGACATGGGGTCCTCGCACAGCAGCGTCTGCCCAGGAGCCACATCATGACCGCCACAGCCACAGCCACTCTGCAAGACGTGCACGGCAAGAAGGGCCGTGGCAGCCGGATCGAGGTCAAGTTGTCTGCCACCCAGATCGACTTCCCGTACACCGACGAGGCGCAGCGCCTGGCCCAGTTGGGCAACGCCCGCGCCTACCTCAAGCACGCGCAGCAGGCCGGTGCCAAACTGAAGATCAAGGAACTGGAGGACAAGGTATGAGCACATTAAGTGGTTCAATTATCGGGAGGTGGCGTGTTTTTGAGCGTGTCGCAGAACCACGCAAAGAAACAAAATACAGATGCATATGCGTGTGCGGCACTGAGCGCTTGATTCGCGCGTCCAGACTTTCTTCGTTTGACTCGCTGTCATGTGGGTGCATGGCAAAAGACCTTCTCTCTGAAGCCACTAAAACGCATGGAATGTCTAAATCCGCCGAGTTCCGCGCTTGGGCAAACATGTGGGACCGTTGTACGCGGCCCACGCACAAACAATACCCGCAATACAAAGCGCGAACGCCGCCATTGCGCTGGCGCTCATTTGAAATGTTTCTTTCGGATGTAGGGCTCCGCCCAAGCAAATTGCATTCTTTGGACAGGATAGACAACAGCAAGCCTTATGGACCCGATAACACACGTTGGGCGACATCCACACAGCAGCAAAACAACACGAGCCGCACAGTTCGCTTAACCCACGCTGGGCGCACGCAAGGCATCGCGCAATGGGCGAGAGAACTAGGTGTATCAAAAAGCACTTTGTGTACGCGCCTTTATCGCGGCTGGACCGTAAACGAAATACTCGCGCGGCCCATCCGTGCTAAGCATAAGGAGCAGCAACTATGTCCATGATTTTGATCGAAGTCCGTGGCGGCATCGTCAACACCGTCTGGTGCTCTGAGCCCGACGGTGTGGAGGTCTTTATCCGTGATCTCGACGACATCTACGACGCCGACGATCAGGTCTTCGACCCGCTGGTCGCCATACCCGGCCTGAAGGAACTGCGTGTTCCGCACTTTGTAATTTACTAGGAGGATTTATGAACCCCATCGAAGCACTACGGGCCTCGGGCCTGAACCCCATCGTCATCGACGAAGACACCGACCTGGACAGCGCCTTGGGCGAGCTGCTGGGTGAAACCGCCACGCCGCCGCGACCCGAGACGAACGAAGAATTCATCGCCCGCGTCATGAACTTTGGTTGCCCAACGGGCGCACTGATTCAGTCCTTCATCATCGAAGCTCTGATGCAGTACAGCCAGAAGGTGTCCGAGAGCGACGCTGTCTGGGACAACGGCCTGCTCAACTCCGCGACGTGCAAGCGCACGGCAGTGTGGCTGCTGGCCGAAATCAACGCTAAGTACAAAGGCTGAGCATGTTCTGGAAAGTTTTAGCTGGCATGGCCAAGGGTTCGTTCTATCTCAGTCGCACAGCCACAGCCCTTGGTGCGGCGGTCGTCATCACGGTGGGCGTGTACGACTTTCTCAAAGCTCGGAAACGCCACGACGAGCAACCGGTACGGAGGATCAGATGAAAGCGTTTTACGTCGAAGTCACGAAGATTATCGTGATCACTATCGAGGCTGAGGACTATGACTCCGCCATTAAAGAGATCGAAAAACAGGAAACTGACGGTGAGCATGGGTATAGCTGGGTTCGGGCTGAGCCCCAGTTCAAACTGCTCGACGAATTCAATCTATAGCTATGACCCTCGTCCTCAGCCCCGAGGAACTGGTCAGCCTGACCGGATACAAGCAGCCTGCCCGGCAGGCCAAGTGGCTCAAGACCAACGGCTTCAAGTTCATCATGAACCGCTTCAAACAGCCCAAGGTCGACCGAGCCCACTACCACGCCAAGATGGGGCTTGGCAAGATCAAAGAGCCCGAACCGAACTGGACCGCGAAACAAGGAGCAATCAATGAGCAACAACCTGCCCGTGCCAGGCGTGCCGGGCCTGTACCAGCGTCCCGGCAAGCGCCGGGTCTTGTACTTCTGCAAGCCTCAAAATAAATACACGCCGCTGGGCTACGACCTCGAAGTGGCCAAGGCCGAGCTGGCCAAGCTCATGGAAACGCCGCCCGCGCCAGGCCAGCACACCGTGGCGTACATGTGCCACGAGTTCATCAAGGAGCAGCGCGCGTACATCGCCGCGCATGACCCAGAGGCACGCGCGGTCAGCACCATCGACGACTACGAGGCCAGCCTGACGCGCTTCATCATCCCGGTCTTCGGCCACATGCACCCGGACAGCGTGACCAAGAACCACATCGCCAAGTACCTCAAGGATGGCCGTGCCACACGGCGTGTTCGGGCCAACCGCGACCGCGCTGCACTCTCCGGCGCCTACAAGTTCGGCCTCGGTGAAGGGCTGGCGCAAGCCAACCCCTGTATCGGCGTGCCGCGCAACATGGAGCGTGCCCGTACGCGCAAGGTCTCCATCGCAGAGTTCAACGACTTTCTGGAGCACGCCCGCAGCAAGGGCGGCTCGGCCTACCTCGTGGCCCTGATCGGCTGCACCGTGGCTCTCACCGGCAGGCGCCGGGCCGAGATACTGCACCTGACCAAGAGCGCTCTGCAGCCCGAGGGCTTCAAGGTCAAGGACTCCAAGACCAAGTTCAACGAGCCTGAGCGCCACTACCTCATCGCCTGGAGCGACCTGCTGCACCAGGTGATAGCTGAGGTGGCAGCGATCAAACGCCGGGTGTCGAGCATCTACCTGTTCGCCACGCTCGACGGCACGCCGTACGTCGACGCAGGCTTCAAGTGCCTGTGGAACCGGCTGATGCACAGCTACGCACCGGGCGGCACCAAGGACGCCAAGTGGTTCACGGCGCACGACCTGCGCGCACTTTATGTCTCAGAAATGAAACACCAGGAGCGTGATCCCAACACCCACCGCCAGGAAAAGACCATGAACCGGGTCTATGACCGGCGCGAATTGATCAAGGTAACGCCGCTGGCGTGAAGGAAGAACTATGGTTTACATACAACGTCGCGGCAACGGATACCTCGAAACAGTAGACGAGTTTGAAACAATGGACGAGGCAAAAAAGATGTTGGGCGAGTATCGGCTGAGCGATCCGTCCGCTGAATACTACACATCGTCTCGCCCGTGCAAGGGTTGGAATAGCGACGCCAACCCGGCACAGTGAAACGCAGGAGGACCAAATGTCAACAAGTGCTGAACACGTCAAACAATTCTTTGACCTTCTGAACTCAGGCAAGAAAGCCGCGCTCGACGTACGCCTTGACACAGGCGAAGTGTTTTGTCAGGCGACGCACAACACGGCGACCGGGGCAGTCGGTAACGGTACACCCGGCCAGACGTTCACAGAACGCTGGACCCGCGTCGCAAGTTGTGCCGATGGGAAGCTAACGCAGTCATGACGCCTGCTGAGTCAGCCACCGCGAACTCAGGGCTCTGCCCGAAGTGCCTGATACCTTTCGACGTCAAACACAGAGCGCCGGTTGAAGGCGGCGGAGAACTCTGGGCCGCGTACTGTCGAAAGTGTGGCTCGACGTACATCCTCGGCTAAAAATAAACCCGCTCTAGGCGGGTTTATTTTTGGTGTCGAGCTGTGGTCTTTGCGACTTGCTACGTTTCACCGTTTTTGCTACGATTTACGCTACTATTTTTGTAGTGCGAAACCCTTTATTACTGGGGTGGCTGATGGGGCTCGAACCCACGACAACAGGAATCACAATCCTGGACTCTACCAACTGAGCTACAGCCACCGTGCCCAAAATTATAACATCACACCACAACCAAAATGCCGCGCACTTGAATCCAAAAGCGAGATAAGGCCATTAACTTTCGATGGCCTCGCTGTGAGGGGGAGCACAGTGCGGATTCAGACTCGCATGTTTTTTGGCATGCCTGCGTAGAACACAGATAAATTTTTGCAAGATAACCAGGCTTTTAGTGCCGGATCAACGCGGTGTGATTCGTTTGGGCTCTACATCGGTGACCTCTGTCACGTCCGTCACCTCTGCATCCACCACGTTGTCAGGGCTCGGCGTTGCCCTGCCAGGCTGGCCAAAACCGCCTTGGTTAAAACGCTGCCACATGGCCTGGCGATTCATCTGAAACGTCCATGGGCTCACCGGCTGGCCGGTTAACTTGGCCCACAACGCACGCAACAGCCAAAGGATCAGAACCAGCAAACCTGCGGCCATCAAGCTGGCAAAAAACACCAGCCCCGCCAGCAGCAGTCCGACCCGCACAACAAAACCCAATAATTTCAACAACACGTCACTCAAAACATTGCTCCTTGTGAACCGTTCAAATGGGGCATCCATCCCCTTTTGCAAGCCACTTTACCTCGCCGATGCAAGCCACCACACTCTGTGGCACAAGCGCTTTCTTCTTCAAAGCGACCCGGCAACGGCTTGTATCTGCCCGCCCACCCGGCGCAGCACCGCATACGGCGGCAAGCCTTTCAGCATACGTCTGCCATACGGGGTGGACAGCAGGCGTTTGTCGTAACACACCACCCGCGCCAAATCGTCTTCGGTGCGGATGGCGCGCCCGGTCCACTGCAGCAGGCGAATGCCAGTGGCAGGCACCACCAGTTCAGAAAACGGATCGCGCCCTTCGCGCTTGAGCCACTCAGAACGGGCTTCCTCCACCGGGTCGGATGGGGAGGCAAAAGGCAGTTTGGTGATGAACACCGTCTCGCACAACTGGCCAGGCAAATCCAGCCCCTCGCCAAACGACTGCATGCCAAAAATCACGGAGGGCTGGCCCGCCTCCACCCGCGCCATGTGGGTGCCCAGCAGACGCGCACGCGACAACTGGCCTTGCACCAACACCATGCCCAACAGTGCAGCGTCCAGCGCATCCACCGCTGCCTTCATCTGCGCACGCGAGGTGAACAGCACCAATGCGCCGTGCGCGACCAAGCGCAAATCGGCCTGCAAGGTGGCGACCATCTCACGGGTGAAATTCTCCACCTGACGTGGGTCGGCCACGGTGTCGACCACCAGTAACTGGCCCTGCTTGCGGTAATCAAACGGGCTGTCCACCGCCAGCGTGCTGACATGGTCGAGCCGATGCAGCCCGGTTTCTGCCAAAAAATAGTCAAAACTGCCACAACTGGTGAGAGAAGCCGAGGTGATCACCGCACCACGCACCTGACGCCACAGGTGGTGGCGCAGCAAGCTGCCAGGCACGATCGGGCAGGCATGGGCACTCAATGACACCAAGCCGCTGCTGGTGTCGGACTTGAGCCACTTGGCCATCGGCTGCGCGTCATGGGCCAGCAGCATCGCGCTGGTGCCCAACACGCTGTTGAGTTTGGGCGCCATCTGGCCCAGCTTGGCGTACTGCACCGAGTTTTGGGCAGCTTGTGTCGGGTCTTCTTTGGCGCGGGCTTTGAGTTCCGCCCCCAGGGCTTCAAGCACCTCCGACAAACCTTTGGCATGGCCCTGAATCAGAGACATCGGGTCCATAAAAGCTTCGGGTAGCACACCATCCGGAAAACGGTGCACGATGTCGTAGCTGTCGGTCACACCACGCAGCAAGTCCATGGCAATGCGGCCAGCGTCCAGCAGTGCGGTTTTGAGCTGCTGGGCCAAGGTGATCACATCTTGCTCGACCGCAACTCCCATTTTTTCAGCCACTTCGTGCAGGATTTTGGGCAGCTTGTCGAGCCAGCGCAGGCCGGTCAGGTCCATGGCGCCCGAGAACTGGTCCAGCGCCACCGCAGGCAGGTGGTGGCCTTCGTCAAACACCACCAGGCAGTTGTCGAGTTCGGGCAGCGCCTTCATACCCAGCGAGGCCAGCACCAGGTCGTGGTTGGCCACAATCACCTGGGCCTGTGCCAACAGCGTACGTGCGTTGTAGTAACTGCAATTGCGAAACAGCGGGCAGTGGCGTGCGGTGCAGGTGTGGCGCTCGGCGGCTACCGTGGACCAGTCGCGCGGGTCGGGCTGCTCGGCCAGGCTGTCGCGGTCACCATCCCAACGGCCAGCGGCCAGCGCATTGGCCAGGGTGTCGTACAAGGCCATACGACGCTCTTCGGGATCTTGCCAGTCCTGGCCCTTGAGCTGTTTGGCATACGCGGTTGGGGGCGGCGGCGCATCTTCATCCACGCCAAACAACTCGCTGCTGTCGTCCTCACCGGCTCCGGCCAGACGCTCCAGTTTGAGTTTGCAGACATACCGACCCCGGCCCTTGGCCAATGCGTACACAAACGGGGTGTCCAACGCTGCGGCCAGCGCGGGCAGGTCTTTGGTCATGAGCTGCTCTTGCAGCGCCACCGTGGCGGTAGAGACCACCACCCGTGTCTTGCGTGCCAGCGCCAGCGCCACTGTGGTCGACAAATAAGCTGCCGATTTGCCAACACCGGTACCGGCCTGGATCACCGCAATGGCTTTTTCGGGGTCAGCGTGCTCACCGAGGGTGACGTTGTGCAAGGCGGTGGCAATGCGTTCTGCCATCTCGCGCTGGCCGGGACGCGACCGGAACGCCGAAGTGCTGGCGACCATCCGGTCAAACGCGGCCAGCGACAGCGCTGCCAAGGGGTGGTCAGTCAAAGCGACGCCCACCCGCGCCCACCGTGGTGGCTTCAACAAACAGCCACAGACAACGCGACATGGATATTTTTTTAATATAAATCATAGGCTTATGCCCAAACCAAGCATCTGGTTCAGGCGCCGATGATTGTATCTGGCAAGGCTTAACCCCCGTGATGCACGCCAAGACAGCTTTCACAGGTATGCCATCCAAGTCCCAAAACCAATGACCGGATCAATGCAAGGCGTGCAAACTCGCTACGCCACATAGGCAAACGGGGACCCGTGGCCCCCGTGTTGTCATGCTTTAGACAGACTTACCAAAAGTGTCCAACACCCTGGTGTTGACACTCGCACAACATCTAAGCAGCCGCAAGCAGGTTCATCGCGTGTTTGGCAATCATCATTTCTTCGTTGGTCGGCACCACAAAGGTGGGAACGCGTGCATCTGTCGCCGAAATGTTGAATTGACGTGAAGAGTTGGCATCAGCATCCAACTTGACACCGAGCCACGCCAGACGTTGAGCAATCATGTTGCGAATGTAGGGCGAGTTTTCTCCGATACCAGCCGTAAACACCAGAGCATCAAGCCCGCCCATGGAGGCAGCCATCGCAGCAACTTCCTTGGCTACGCGAAAACAGAACAGGTCAACAGCTTCTTTGGCGTGGGGATCGTCCGACTCCTCGAGCACCTTCATGTCATTGGACAGGCCGGATACACCGAGCAAACCCGAACGCCGATACAGCAGATCCTCGATGGCTTCCAGGTCCATCTTCTTCTCACGCATTAGGTAGAGCAGCACACCCGGATCAATGCTGCCCGAGCGGGTGCCCATCGGCACACCGTCCAGCGCCGTGAAGCCCATGGTGGTGTCCATGCTGCGGCCATCCTTGACTGCACACAGGCTGGATCCATTGCCCAAATGACAGATCACGATGTGGCCTGAGGCCAACTCCGGGCGCGTGGCCAGCAGTTGTTTGCTGACGTATTCGTAAGACAGGCCGTGAAAACCGTATTTGCATACACCCTCGTCGCTAAGTGCCCGTGGCAGTGCGTAGGTCTTAGCCTGCTTGGGTTGGGTGCTATGAAAAGCGGTGTCAAAACAAGCCACCTGATCCAGTTCAGGGTGATTGCGTGCCAGGATATGGATGGGTGCCAAATTGTGTGGCTGATGCAGCGGTGCCAGCGGAACCAGTTGCTCCAGATCGTTCAACAACGCAGGTGTGACCTTCATTGGCAGGCCCAGGAAGCGCCCGCCATGAACCACGCGATGGCCGGCGGCAACAATCTGATCGTCCACCAGGGTGCTACTGATCCAGTCCAGCAGATACTGGAGCATGATGTCGCGGCTGTTCGAGTCGCTTTCGTTCCAGCTGTGTTTGGCCAAAACGCGGCGACTGGCGTCTTTGGCTTCAAAGGTGGCAAGGCTGCCAATTCCCGCAATCTGTCCAGACAGGATGGTTTGCAACTCTGTGGAGCCCGTCGCTTGGCGAAATACTGAAAACTTCAGGCTCGAAGAACCGGCGTTGAGAACCAGATAGGCTTTGTGCTTGGTCATGTTCATGTTTCACTGTGTAGGTTGAACAGCGCCCAATGGACATCAAGTCACTTCAGGCTGATGCAGAGAATATACGACAAAGTCTGCAATTTATGAAACATCGTTTCAATAATTTGTGAAAATAGTCATCGTAAACAAAACAGTGTTTCATGTTTCTTGGATTTTGACCCGATTTGGTGTAGAGTCCGCGCCTGTCAAGCACACACAAGTGTGAATCGAGCGATCAAGCGCCTGCCCAGGGCAAGCCTAACCACCATTGGCCGCTTTGACGGCACATTCTGACAAACACCTGAAGTGCGCTGCGCTCTTGGAGGCACGGCGGAATAAATGACCAGAAAGGATCAAGACATGTATGAACTGAACCGCCAGAGGCTTGCCGAAGGCAAACTGGGTGTTGAATCAACAGCCCCCTCGTCCCTGAAGCCCGTGCGCATCCTGCAAATTGGTGACGGCAACTTCCTGCGCGGCTTTGTCGACTGGATGGTCGATGTGACCAATGGTGCGGGCCTGATGAACGCCGAAGTGATCATGGCGCAACCCATCGACCGCGGTATCGCCGACCTGATGAAAGCCCAGGACCAGCTGTTCACGGTATTGTTGCGCGGTGTGCAAAATGGCCAACCGGTCCAGTCCAAACGCTTGGTGAGCTGTGTCAAAGACACCCTCAACCCCTACACCCAATGGGACGCCATGCTGGCCACTATGCAGGACCCGACTTTGCGTTTTGTCGTCTCCAACACCACCGAGGCCGGTATCGCTTATGTCCCTGAAGCCTTGTTCGAAGGCCAATGCCCGGCCAACTTCCCGGCCAAGGTGACGGCGCTGCTGCTGGCGCGTTTTAAAGCCTTTGGCGGCTCCGCTGAATCGGGCCTGGTGTTCCTGCCCGCTGAACTGATCGAAGCCAACGGCACCAAGCTCAAAAACTATGTGTTGCAATTTGCCGATGTCTGGAAGTTGCCCTCAGAGTTCGTCGCTTGGGTCAAAGAACACAACGTGTTCTGCAACACCCTGGTGGACCGCATCGTCCCGGGTTATCCTGCTGCCGAAGCCGAGGCGCTGTTCGCCGAGTTTGGCTACAAGGATCCGCTGACGGTGGCGGCCGAGCCGTTCCTGCTGTGGGTCATCGAAGGGCCGGCCAAGATTGCCGACGAACTGCCTCTGCACAAGGCGGGCCTGGATGTGGTGTGGACAAAAGACTTGCAGCCCTACCGCACACGCAAGGTGCGCATTCTCAACGGCGCCCATACCGCCAGTTCTCTTGCGGCCTACTGCGCCGGGCTGGACACGGTGCGCGAGATGACCGAAGACGCTGTGGTGTCCAAGTTCCTGAACAAGGTGATGTTCGAAGAAATTGTCCCCTTTGTGCCACTGCCAGAGGCCGAGCGCAAGGCTTATGCAGAAACCATTGTGGAGCGTTTTGCCAACCCACACATCCGCCATGAACTGATCTCGATTGCGCTGAATTCGGTCTCCAAGTGGCAGGTGCGGGTGTTGCCAACCATCAAGGATTACGCTGCCAAACACGGCAAAGCACCTGCCGGGCTCTCGTTTTCATTGGCTGCGCTGCTCACTTTTTACAAGGGACAGTTCGCTGCGAACGGAGACTACGAGGGTCTGCGCCAGGGACAAAGTTATCCGATCAAAGACAACGCCGACATTCTGGTCATCATGCACGCTGCGTGGCATGGCGCCACGGACTTGAACCAAGTCGCATCAACGCTGCTGGCAGACGTCCGGCTGTGGGGCGAGGACCTGACCCAGGTTCCTGGCTTGGCCCAGCAGACGGCCAGCGCTTTGATCCGGATCAAGGAGATCGGTATCAAGTCGGCCATGGGCGCGCTGTGAACCCGTGAAGAAGGCAAAATACAGGGTCTTGTGCTTTACATCAATAAGCTAACAGAAAACTGACTATCCACCATGACCACAGGCACGATCTGGCGCAAGTCGACCACCGATGGCACCAAGCGTGAACAGACTCCACCTGACTCGATGCTCCCTAGCGGAACATCGAGTGAACGTTAATGACTCACAGAGCGAGATTTTTAAAATGACTAAGGAATTGAAAAAAATGCACCGTAACCGTAACGCCAAAATCGTCGCTACCCTCGGACCAGCCAGCGCTGACCGCGAAACCATTCAAGCCCTGTTTGAAGCTGGCGCCGACGTTTTCCGATTGAACTTCAGCCACGGCACACAAGAAGATCACAAACAACGCCTGGACACCATCCGCGCGATTGAACGCCATGCAGGCCGCCCGATTGGTGTGTTGCTTGATCTGCAAGGCCCCAAGTTGCGCCTGGGCACATTTGCCAAGGGCCCGATCATGCTGGCGGAAGGTGCGTCTTTCCGCCTGGACCTGAACACCGACAAACCCGGTGACCAAACCCGGGCGCCGATGCCCCACCCTGAAATTTTTAATGCCTTGGAAGTTGGCACTGACTTGTTGGTCGACGACGGCCGGGTGCGTCTGCGTGTGGAGAGTTTTGGCCCCGACTTTGCAGAAACCCGCGTGATCGCCGGTGGTGCTGTGTCTGACCGCAAGGGTGTCAATGTGCCTGGCGTCGTTTTGCCGCTGTCGGCCCTGACCGAAAAAGACCGCTCAGACTTGGACTACGGACTGACACTGGGCATCGACTGGATCGCCTTGTCGTTTGTGCAACGGCCAGAAGACATTGTGGAGATCAAATCCATCGTCAAGGGGCGCGCACGTATTGTGGCCAAGCTTGAAAAACCGGCGGCCATCCTGAGCCTGGATGCCATCGTGGCGGAAACGGATGCTGTGATGGTGGCGCGTGGTGATCTGGGTGTGGAAATGCCACCAGAACAAGTGCCAGCCATTCAAAAACGCATCGTCCGTGCCTGCCGCGAAGCCGGCAAACCAGTGATTGTGGCCACACAGATGCTCGAGTCGATGGTCACCGCACCGGTGCCCACCCGTGCCGAAGCCTCCGACGTGGCCACCGCGATTTACGACGGTGCTGATGCCGTGATGTTGTCCGCCGAATCCGCCTCCGGTAAATACCCGGTCGAAGCTGTGTGCATGATGAACTCCATCATTGCGCAAACCGAAGCTGACCCCTACTACCGTGAGGCGATCAAAGCCTCTCAGACCACCCACATCCCGGTGCCGTCTGATGCCATCGGTGTGGCGGTGCGCAGTGTGGCTGAGCTTTTGAATGTGGCGGCTGTTGTGGCCTACACCAGTTCAGGTTATTCCGCGCTGCGTATGGCTCGTGAACGCCCCCAAGCCCCCATCATCGGCATGACCCCACGCCGTGCCGTTGCACGTCAGCTGGCGCTGACCTGGGGCGTCTACCCCGTGCTGTGCCATGACGTTCAAGACGTGCTGGAGATGAGCGACTGGGCCTGCGAAACCGCCAAAAAAGAAGGTCTAGGCAAAACGGGCGACACCATCGTGGTGTCGGCTGGTGTTCCCTTCAACACCTCAGGCACCACCAATTTGATGCGTATCGCACAAATCGGCTGATAAAAGCTTGCGTCAACGCGCTTGTCCCGGCTTCGGGGCAAGCGCGTTTTTCTTTTTGTGCGTTACCCGGGCACCTTTGCAAAACGCACCACCAGATCGGCAAGCAAGGCACGCCGCCCTTGCCTATTCTCTCAATCACAGCGTTGAAGTTCAGCAGGCAATCAGGCCACAGCAAATGCCTGCGCACTCAGATCCAGATCAGCGGTTCACGGGAAGATAAGACGTGATATTGGCCAGCGCACGGTCAACATACAGCTCTTTTTCACCGACTGGGGCCACGTAAAACATCGCTTCCTTGGCTGCCTCCAGCCCCGCCAGGCGGGCAATGACCCAGGTTGCCAGGGGGGGGATGTTTGAATTGATCCAGGGGAAAGGCGCCAGAAATACCGAAAAAGGCCTATTGAATCAATGATTTACGGGAAAGAGAGCAAAAACGCCAGGAACGTTTATTTTGATCCAGTCAGTGACCAAAATTCGACTGAAAGTGTTCATTAAATGCCGATTAAATGCCTGGTGAAGTGCTAGAAAAATGCCCGAATATTGCTAAGAACAGACGATGGGCTTAAACTTCGACCAAGTCAGTGGACTGGAAATGCACCAGCCAAAATCCGCGAAGGCGGCTTTATTATGAAGACGTAGCGCCCTTTCTGACCCAAGCCCACCCTGTGTGGGCTTTTTCATGGGTCTAGGGTTCCCAGCAGCAGATCGTAGGCATTCCGGTCTTGCAAGTTTGCGGCAGATGCACTTCCCAGAGAGATGACAGATGCAGACGTGCCAAATTTGGTGGGCTCGTTTAACCGCAGTATGATTTTCGGTAGGGTCTTGTTAAAGCTACCTTGCGGTACAACGATCAGTGTATTTTTCTTCTTGTCCCAAAGCACCGCCCGGTAATTCCTGAAATGCTCTGGCAGGCTGTTGACCCACTCATCCGGCCAAGCCTGCAGGGATGATGCCTTGTGACCGCCAGCCAGATGGTTGGTCAAGCCGTCAAGCACTGAAACAGCCGTGGACTGAAGCTCAATAGCGGGCAGCTTTTCAGCCAACGCGTTGATCATGCCGCTGTCCATAAATCCAACGATTTGGGCCTGACCACTGCGCTGTTTAATCCCCGTTTTAAAGCCCTTGAAATTGTCGCTGAGCACCTTTTGAAAGGCGGGTGAAATCGTTTTGTCGACCAATGGTCCCTGCAATTGGCGCGGCAAAGCGGCCAGTTTTTTGCCCAAGGCCAGTTCCGGACTGATCCAGGCCTGTCCGACGTTGTGATCCCAGCCTGGGTCGATGCCGACAGGCACCCTGTCCTTGATTTCACCATCGCCTGTGATCACCTCACGGGTCTTGATCTCAAACGGGGCGGACTCGGACAGGTCTTTGTCTTTCATCTCGGCCTCTCCGTAGGCCCGCACCGTGCAGCGGCAGCCCCAGCCGTTGGGTGGAAAGTGGGTTTGCCAGAATGAATCCGACAGTGGATAAATCAAGCCGTTCCACATCTTGTGCAGCGGGCGCACGCGTGAGTCACCCGCTGTGCGGTATTGCAGATAGGGGCGCTGTGCCTGATTGGCAATCAGTTGCTTCCAGCGGCCCGCCATGTGCGCTGATCGCATGTTGGTGTTGAAGATCACCGCTGACCTCCAGCCGCGCTTGCCCTTGTAGGTCCAGCCATGTTGCTGCACGATGCGGTCAAAGTCTTTTCGGAACTGGCTGAGGGTGCTGCCGTTGCTAAGTGCATCTGTCACGGCCACATGCATGTCGAGAACCAGGTCAGCGGATGTGGCACCAGCTATGGTGAACACCTTGCCATGCACCGGCCCTGCCAGATCGTCCCACTTCAGGCTGACCTCGGGCAGCTTGCCCTTGAGATAGTCGATGGCTTCGGTGAACTTGACGCCATCAGCCATTGAATACCTCCGGTCCATGCTGGATGGCGCTTTCCAGAACGACAGTAAAGCCCAGCATGCCAGCCAGCCAGCGCTCAATACGGGCACCGCGTGAACCGCGCCAGCCCGGCAGCAGAGCGACAACATCACATGTCACCAGCTGACGGATGGCCAAGCGCATGTAGCCGAGCCAGGTGCCGCATTTGGGGTCCGGGTTCTCAGCAGGGTTTTCAACCTCAAAGCCGAGCGCCCGCAAGCGCTGGGCGGCCGCGTTGAAGGCGGGATAGTTGAACTGGGGCAAACCGGTCATTGGGCCTGCGATGTAAACGCGCTTTTTCATGCAGCCTATGCCTTTGCTGCCGCTTCAGCACCGACCAAGGCCAGCGCGAGTTGGCCGGTCACACCCGCACTTTCGACGGTTGCCCTGATCTGTTCAGCGATCTGTTTCACCTTCTCTTGGTCTGACGCGGGAAGATCAAAGATGACACCCTTGACCGCCAGCAGAACAGCGTCGTCGCTCGAATTAGCCATGGTGTTCCTCCCGGTCGTCCTGGGCGGCCAGCTTTGAGCGCAGCTCGTAGCCCATGAGTGGCCAGATTTTGTTGACAGCGTTTTGCCGGGCGATCTTGCGACCAATCTCGGCATCAAAGTTTTCAGGCGATGCGCAGGCCGACTCGCCGGTCACGGTGAAGCCGTTGCGCAGGACAAGAACGCAGAATGTCAGGAGACTGAGTTGCTGATTCCTTTTTGGAAGGTCTCCTGGGTATGTTCCAAGGCCCTCAGCGGCGAGCCTATTTGCAAACTTCCCGACGACGCCTTCATCAGCCGTGAAATAGTGCTCGGCGGCAATCGCAGCTTCGATGTCCGCAGGCGTCACACGCGCGGCTGTCTTGCCCTTGGCTTGGATTTCTTGCTCGATAGATTGGTCAGTCATGGTGCTCTCCGTTAAAAAATCAGTTGGCCTGCGTGGCAGCGCCGCGCAGGATGGAATAGGTCAAGGCGCGGTCGATGACTTCGCGCAGGGATTCGTTGTCCATCTGGCCGACCAGGCCCTCCAGGGCGGTCTGGAACTCGGCCAGGGTTTTGCCTTCGGACTCGAACTGCACCAGCATCTGGTAGACGGGCGCGATCATGTTGTCTTCGATGGCCTGGTCAGCGGCATCGGCAGCGAGCGCCATGGCTTCGTCTTCTGTCATGCCTGCAGCCTTGGCAAAGGTGAAACCGGCCACGGCGTTGAAGTCCACCGCTGGCTGACTTGCGTCGCCTGCAGCTGCTGGCTTGTTGCTTGTTACGCCGGAAAGGCGTGCAGTCAGGGGCAACAAGGCGTCGGCATCATCCACCGCAGGTGGAATATCGAGTTCATTCAGCATGGCCTTGCGTGAGGGTTTAGCACCCATGTTGGCGGCGATCTGATAGGTCTCGGCCCGCGCCTTGCCAGCAGCTTCCTGCTTGAAAAACTCCAGTGTTGGCGGCGAGACGCCATCACCGAAGTTGAACAAGGTGATCCACTTGAAAATCTGCGCCATGCTGGCCGCCGAGATATCGCGGTCAGAGTCATGCACCGAGTTCTGCCGATCCATCGCTGTCTCTGCAGCAGCGCGGGCACCTACGTCGAGCTGCTCGCCGATCATGGCCTGGCTGGTGAGCGCCTTGCTCATTTCACGGTTGCACAAAGTGATCAAATTTTGCTGTGGCAGATTGCTGCCACCACCTGTGGGCGTCAACAGCTCCAGACCAGTGCCTACCTCTGTCACCACATAACCGGCTTCAATCATCCCGGCCAGTGCATCGGCCAGTTTGTCCTGATCTTCTTCACTGGTGCCAGCCGGATAGCGCTCCACGGGCCAAGGCAGGCCGTGGCGCTCGCAGTACTTGACGAAATACCGCCAGCCACCGGTCTTGAAGGTCCAGGGCCAAAAGCAGCTCGAAAGCAAGGCCATGCCATAGGGGTTGTCAGTGGTGGGCATGTGCCGGGACACCACAAACTGATACGGCTCGACCGGCGCGCCCTGCCACTGGTCGCGTGAGATCAGCAGCGGCGCGCCATAGGCATCGAAGCGAAAGCGCCGACCTGGGCGGTCCAGCACCATGCTGGGCAGGTAATGACCGTCCACCAGGTCCCAGACTATTTCATGCACCCGGTAACCAGTGAAGATGGAGGCGGTCATTTGCCACATCACCTCCAGCCAGTCAGACACGTCATTGGGTGCCAGGGACTGCATCCACTTAACACACAGCTCCATGGCCGCTGCGGCCTTGCTGTCGTTGTCACTGCCGGGAGTCAGTCGGTAGTGGTAAGAACGAAAGGAGCCCCGGATAGAGCGGATTTCGCCCATGACATGGGCGTCGGCCATGATGGAGTAGTAGACCTTTTCCGCCTGGCCCATCTCGCGCAGGATGGGGTCGGGGTTGGGCAGCGAGAACATCGTGCCAAAGTACTTTTGCGGGTCGGTATCAGGCCCTGCGATGGGCTTGCCGAGCCAGCCTTTCATTGTTTGAACTAGGCCGCGTGTAGAAATCATTTTCTTTTTCCAGTTCTGATTTTGGGAATGCCCCCGGCGCTCTTTTGAAAGAGCTTCCAGAGCATTTGCAGACCATCGGGACCGTCGTCATGTGCGGCCTCTGGGTAGTGCTTCACGTTGTCGTTGAAGACGGTGTGGCGCTGGTTGAAAAGGATCAGGCCGTTATTGACGTGCGGCGCGACACCTTCGATCAGGATGTCTTTGTCCCGGTCGTTGTGGATGCCTACGGCGGGCACCGGAACAAATAGCTTCGCCGACTCTTTGACGATTTGCTGCCTGAAATACTCCTGGAAGGCAGTGTCTTCAATGCCCCAAGTGATGCATCGGTATTCGCGCTGAAAGTCGATGATCTTTTCGATCTGCTTATCAGGTTTGATGCGGGCGAGAATGGCTTCAACGATATGCAGCTTCAACTCGTTACGAGGAGAGGCACCAACCAAGATGCAGCAGGGGTCGCCCTTTCGAGCGCTGCGTCCCATGCTGGGGTCATCAACACCGCGATAAATCCACTCACGTTTGATTTCAAACCAGAACTGCATTCCCGTGAAGATCGCGTTCTCTTCATTTGATGGGTCGTTCTGATACTCGCAGTCAAAGGCGTGGTGATCGCTGGCCCGAATCTTCATCAGGCGCAATAGTGGGCGAACGGTGGGCCAGCTGACCACGGCGCCCTGGTCCATATCTTTCTTGCGAGTTGCGTAGTAGGCGTCCGCAGCTTCCTCGCCTTCGCTTTTGAAGACGTCTTCCCATTCTTGCCATAAATCCATGCGGTCAGGCCAGCGCACGATAGCCTTGAACTTGAACCGCTTCCACATAGGGTTTTGGTGGAAGCGGTTCGCCACTGAGTCGTGGTGCAAGATGGTGTTGAGGTACAGGATGTGCATGGAACCATCGGGCGGCCCCAGCGGCATCACCACTTTCTTGACCCATGCCTCGGTCTTGTCGCGTTGCTCTTTTGAGCGGACGTTTTCATCGTTTTCGATATCGTCCAAAGTGACAAAGCCAGGGCGGTGTGGGCCGTGGCGCAGGCCACGCATTTTCTTGCCGGAGCCGAATGCTTGAACCTTGCGGCCATTGGCTGTAACGATCACGCCTGCATTCCACACTCGACCACGACCACAGGCATTGGGGAAGTCCATAGCCAAACGTGGGTTGCTCTCCAGCTCTGCCTTGATGGCTTCCAACATGGTGGCGGCCTGGTCAAAACTGTCCATGACGATGGGCAGGAACCACTGACGCTCGGTCACCACAAGCCACAAGTTGATCAGCTGCGTACCCAATGTTGACTTCGCCTCACCACGCGGGGCAGACACTTCGATGAGCTGGCCGACCTTCATATCCAACATGGGTGGCACGTTGTCATAGAACCAGCGATGAAAGACAGACGGATCGCCCTTGATGTAGTGCGGGAAGTAGGTCTTGCCGAAGAACTCGAAGTCGTTCTGTGCGCGGCTGGCCCGTTGATCACGTGCCGCATGGTCCGTAGAGAAACCGTCGCACTCGGCTGCAATCAGGCGGCGCTGTTCGTCTGCAAAGGCGCGCAGCTCTTCCAGGAACTCTTTGTCCTTGAGGCGTTTTTGCTTTGCCATCAGGCACCGCCTCCACTGAACTCGCGCACAAAGTCGTCTGCTGCGGCTTCGGTGATTTCAATGAACTGTTCGCGCAGCTTGGGGTAGCGGCCCGCAATGAACACGCTCAGGAACTTGACCACGTCCATGGCCACGGCCAGGCGGTTGGCGTTGGGCATGGCCCGGCTGGCGGCGCCGATGGCCTTGTTGTAACCGTCCATCAGGCGCACCATGATGTCGGCGCGCTTGTCGGCAGGCATCTTGGGGTCTTTCTTAACGGCTTCCAGTGTGGCCAGGAACTGCTCGGCGAGTTCGCCCAACACCTCGTTGGCCATGTCTTCCACACCGCTCTTGGTCATGCGCCTGGCGTTGCGCGTCAAGTCCCAGTCGTTGCCGTCGTCAGCGTCCTGGCGCTTCCAGTTGCGGGCGGTGTTGTAGGGCACCTTGCACGCTTCGGCAGCGGTGGCCAGGGGCAGGCCCTGCACGTACTTGGCGCGCACCTTGTTGCGGGTGGAACGTTCGTAAGCCATTGATCAGTGCCCCAGGCCCCGCATTGCTGCGATACCTGCTGCCACGATGGCCCCCGCCAGAGCGCCGGTGCCAGCGGCGCGGATCGCGGTGCCGCGTTCATTCGCCTCCAGCGTAGTCAAACGGCTTTTGACATCATCAAATTGGACGCCTACCGACTTGCTCAAATCTTCAATACGCGTTTGCGTGGCAAGATGATTTTGCTGTAGCAGTGCCGTCATAGCGGTGAGTTGCCCCTTGACCTGGCCCATTTCAACCAGCAAGGCATTGGCTACAGCGGTGGGGTCACTCATGATTTCTTCCTTTTAGCTTTTCAAAAATGGTTTGGCAGGTGACACACCTGATGGCGTTGGGTGCCGCTTTGCGGCGCTCGCGCGGGATCGGTTCGCGGCAGTCTTCACAGCGGGCTTTGCCTTTTCCCTGCAGTGCACGGCGCGCGGCGGATAGACCATCGTCACGGCGGCTTTGCTCCAGGGCGGCGGCTTGTTCATGAAACTTTTCATCCACAGACACGGCTCCTAGCGATCTGCTTCAAACTTGATGCAGATGTCATGGTTGATCTCCAGGAAGGACAGCAGGTTGCACATCTGCTGAGCCAGCAGGTGATAGGCCCGCGCTGTGGCCAGGTGGTTTGATTCCAAGTCCCGCATCTGGCCGGAGTCCGGGGGTGGCAACGGCTGGGGCGGTGCTGTCAGGCTGGCCGGGGGCGGCACCTTCGGTGGTGTGCCCGGCGTTGGCGTCGGCCCAACGGCGCAAGCGCTCAGCAGGCAGCACGCAACTATCGACAGGGTCAGCAGGCGCATGATCTTGGTCCTTGGCAAGTTGATTGAAAAAAGTGTTGACGGCGACACGCCCGCGTTCCTGGCGGGTGCCCACAACATCGGCGCGCTTGATCACGGCCTGGGTGTCGGCCTTTTGGGTGGCTTCGGCCTTTTCATTGACCTTCAGCTGGGCGGCTTCGCAGGTGGTTTGACCACTGGAGGCACCGAGGTCATAGACATATAGGAGCGCTGCCATGAATGCGATGGTCGCCAGGGCGAGATAGATGGCTGAGCGGATCATGCGCAGCTCCTGGTGCCCCAGCTGGCGTACAGCGGCTCAAACTTGCGCAGGATCACCACGGGGTAATGCTGGTTTTCTGCCTGGCTGGCTTGCGCCACGCCGGGGTTGAGGTTGCAGGTGCGGTCCAGGCACACGCCCGGTGTCGGGCTGATCTTCTGGCGCTTGTAAACCCACCCCAAGCCGCCGTTGTAGGCGCTGAGGGTGAAGGCCATTCGCTCACAGTCGTTCGCCGCCTTGATGCGGTCAGACAGCCACTTGTCATAGGTAACCAGGGCGCGCAAGGCCCATGTGGGGTTGGTGGGGGCGCGCTCGCCCAGGCTGGCGTAGAGGCCACTGATCCAGGTGCTGGTGGCGGGCATGAACTGCGCGAGGCCGACAGCGCCAACCGGGCTGCGCGCAGACTCACGCCAACGGCTCTCCTGGTGCACCTGGGCCGCAAAGGTGGCAATCGGCGCATTCAGGCCCCAGACGTGCTGGGCCTCGCGCTTGAGGGTGAGCTGATGGCGGTGAGCGTCACGCGGGATAGCTTGAGCCATGGCCACAGACAGACAAGCGCCCGCCACGAAGAGCAGCATGCCGACATGCACCCAGATGGCCAGGCGAGTGATCGGCCGCATGTCAGGCCCCCAGGCCAACGCAGATCAGACAGGCCGCGACGATGATGGCGCGGCGCAGCATGGACTGACTGAACGTGCCGCCATGACAAACAGCCGTAGCAAATTCACCCGGCAGATCATCCGGTTCCGGCGTGTCGTCTATCTCCAGGTACTGATGCGGGCGGTCATAAGGGAACAGGCAGCGGTCAAGCCAGTAGCCACCCCAGCCGCCCAAGGCCATGAGGTGTGATTTGTAGACGGTGACGGCCAATAGGCTGCCGGGCTGAGATTGCTGCAGAAAGAGGCTCAAAACCATCAACAGCAGCATGAGCACCAGAAAGACCAACATGCGCGGGATCGCAAACATAGAGAACTCCAGACGTAAAAAAGGACTACTAAAAAAGTAGTCCCAGTGTCTGGATTCAGGGCATTCAGGTCATGGTGAACTGGTTCACCGTGCGGGAAATCGCGCACGCGCGAAGAATGCGGGGCATGATCAAACCTCTACCTCGATTGCGCCATGATTGATGCTATCCGAGAGTATTTTGCAGGTCACCCTGTCGCCTATGGGATTTTGATTGGGGTGCTGGTGCGCCACACGCTGGGCAGTTTATTTCAGAGCAAGGTAGGCAAGGAAAAGGCCTGCAATGGCAAGAGTCGCGTTAAATACATTCCATGACCAAACCAGACGCACTTCTCGCACCACCCTGTGTGCCAGGGTTGCTGTCCAGTGCCAACGCACCGCCATTACCACGCCACCATCAGAGCGTTGATGCCTCTCGGGTCTACCGCGCCACCAGCGCTTGATTGGGTTCATTCAGCCTTTTTGCGCCTCGGTTTTGGTGGCGGCAAATTGGCAATCGCCTCGCGCACGATTTGATCAATGCTCTCTTTTTGCTTAGCTCGCGCAGTTTCGTCAATTGGAAACGGAAGCGCATCGAACATTGCAGTCTGGTTGGTGCGAACAACTTCTGCCCGACTTTCCAGAGTCTTTAAGTTCTTGGTTTTTTCGATGATCTGGAGACTCTCGTTAATGATTTGCAGGTGTCGTGCGGATTCAGCAAATGCCGGGTAGCGATCAAGTACTTCCTGCATGGCCAGCTTGGAAGCCGGATAGCCTTCTGCTGTGGTGATGAGCATTGCCACTTCGGAAAACTGCTCGCGGTACTGATCCTCACGAACTAGCTTGATGCCGCCTTGTAGCGAAAAAGTGCCTTCGGTAAGTTGCTGTTTTATTGCACCCGCCACGCGGGTTTCTGCGGTGTCCGCAGGGTTGAAAACACGCACCTCCAGGCGACTGCGCCTGTAGCCCCACATGAGCCAGGCCAAAACGAGCAAACCCAGGGTTATTGCCCACCCCATGGCTCACGCTCTCTTTTTGCTGTCTGTCTTGATTTTCGGTTGCGGAACCACCCAATCATTCTTTGATTCATTGTCTTCTGCAGGTGTGTTCTTCTTCACGCGAGGTTTAACCGGGGCGGCTTCGGGCGATGGCGCCACCGCAGCTCTGGCGGCCTCACGGTTGGGCCTGTAATCAGCGACCAAGTCAATCGTCACATCATCTGAAGGCGCTGGCGCAACCGGGTTGTAGGCCGTGACATTGGCAGCCATGCCCGATGCTTGGCGGATGAATTCTTTGCCCACCGCAGGGGCCTTGCGGTAGGCCTCAATCAGAGCGCGTTCGTCTTGCGAAAGCTCACTGGATTCAGATGTCTCGCCAGTGACCAAGTAAACCAAGTCAATAGGCGACTGGAGCTGCTTGAAGTGCCCATAAAGATTCTGCAAATACGAAATGTCCGGAAGGCGCTCGCCGGCCTCGTAGTTCTGTTGGCCGCGTTTGCTAACGCCCCCCAGCGTTCCCATCGCTTCTTGGCTTTGCATTTTTTCTACACGAAGTGTCCGCAGACGCTCAGAAAAAGAAACACTCATTTTTGCATCTTTCTATTGAAAAGCACTCAAACGTGCGCTATAGTTTCACCATGTTCACAGCGTTTTAGGAAAGGGCAAGAACATGGAGCCAGCAGATATTAAAGCAGCAATTGAACGGGCCGGAACGAATCAATCGGCCATCGCCCGTTATCTGGGGGTGACCACGGGGCACATCGCCCAAGTGGTGAACAAGAAGGTGCGCAGCGCCCGCGTGGAGGCGGAGCTACAGAAGATCACGGGTCGCCCGATTCATGCGCAGAAGGCCAAGCGCGGTCGCCGTATGGCTGTGTGGAATGGGCAGGTGGCCGTATGACTGCCGCTGCTCTCCAAGACACCATCAAAGCCCGCCGCGTAACCGGTGGCGCAGTGGTGACCGTGGTCCGTGCTGACGGACGTACCCACCGCCACCAGGTGAGCCTGCGCCGCTACAGAGCGCTGCGCGGTGCACTGACCGTTCATGACGGTTTGGCAGGCGGCAATTTCACCCATAACGGCTTCGAGTGCCGACTGCGCGACGTGGCTGGTATGGCCGCGTCACTGCGCTGGGTGAAGCGCAATGCCCCCCGCCTTTTGCGTGGCAATGGGAGGGCAGCATGAGCGCCGCCACGACTGAAGGGTTTATGGAAACCTGGCGCGGTATGACCGCTGCAAGCCTGGCTGCGGACCCCGACGATGCCGAGTTGTCCAGGCACATCGCGTGGGCCAGCCATAGGCGCTTTATGCAAAAAGAAGCCCACCAGTACCTGCACGACTTGCTGGAGGTGTGCCGTGCCGTGCGTGCTGCCGCACAGGCTAAACCTTTGACCCCCGGCGAACTGACAGATCTTGAAAGCTGCCTGGCAGATTTTGCTGAAGCGGTGATAGCCGTCACACCGGTGGGTGAGTTGTGGCGGGTTGTGATGCTGCTGGCCTCTGAGGCGGCTGGCAACAAGGTGGTAACGGGTTTGGAGGTGCAGCATGGCTAAGAAAAATGAAGTGGCGGTGGTGGGCAAGAAGGCTGGTGATTTGGTAGAGATTACGGATTCCGGAAAACCAGAGTCTGTAGATCCATTTGCCATGGTGCTGGACTTGCCAGCAGATGCGCTGGTGGGGCGTGCAGTAGAGGCGCTGAATGTGGCCGAGCGCTTGAATATTGGTGCTGGTCTTTGTCTGCTGAAGGCGCGAGAGTTGTGCAGTACGGAATCCGTACTTTTTGACGACTTCCTAAAAAATCACAACTTCCCTCGGCCTCGTGCCTACGAGTTGATGGCCATTGCAGACGTTCTGCAACGCGCCACACCTGAAGATCGCAAGCGGCTGATGCAGCAGCCAAAGACCACGCTGATCGGCCTGGCCCGTATGGATGACGAAGTTCGCCAGCAGCTGCTGGACACCGGCAAGCTTGATGAGCGGCTCACGCTCAACGAGTACAAGGCACTCCTAGAGCGCAAAGATGCGGAGCTGGCAACCCGCGGCTCTGCCATTGAAAAACTGACCGCCCAGGTGCGCACCGCCGAGCTGACCGGGCGCAAGGCGCTGGACGTGCAAACGCCGCTGACGGTGGCGCAGGTGCGCCGTGAGGCTGCCAGCTACGCACAAGATGCCTTGGCTTGTGTGCATGGGTTCACGGGGATGGCTAACCGGCTGGTGCCGCTGGACAACGAACCCTCAACGCGGGCCTGGGTGAAGCCTGCGGCGCTGTCTATGGTGTCGCTACTCGTAGCAGTGCAAGACGCGGTGGCATACCAGTTAAGCGAGCTTGTAAGCCAGTTTGAACTGGATGTGGAGCTGCCCAGCAAGGCTGAATTGCACTTGGCAACACCCGGGCCTGAAGAGGCAGAGCTGATTCGCCGGGCGATGACGGGGGTGCTGGTGGGGTTTGAAACCCGCCAGAGCCAGGTGGCGTATGCGCAGTACCAGGAGCAACGCGAAGCCAACCCCAGCAAAGGCGCACCGCGCAAAGCCCCCAAGGTGACCCAGGGCACAACGCGGGCGGGAGGGCTTAAAGCATGAGCGCCGTAATGCGACTGCCCACAGGCCCTGGCCTTCTTGCGGTGCAAGCGGTGCCAGTTAGCCCCTTGATGATGGCAAACACAAAAGCGCGAGAACAGGCCCAGGCTTTGGCAACCTTGTTGGCAAGTGCTACGGGCGGTGCCGGTGCGGATGCAGAGGCGCAGGCACTGCGCAGCCGGGTGGCAGCAGCCCTGGCCGGTGCACCCGAGTACGTGGCACTGCTGGTGGTGGCGCGCCAGGCGGGCGTGGTGCGGCCCAATGGGGCAATACAAAGCGTGCCGACGCTCAAAAGGGCCATTTTGAAGCACCGCAACGGGGGCACAGCGGCACTGCTCAAGCGGCACCAGGGCAGACCGATGCAAGTGCAGGAATGGCATGTGCGCGCCGCCCGCCTGTGGGCCAATCCGACCAAGCGCGGCTATGCAGATGTGGCCTGGAAGCTGCGCGGCGAAGGGTATGAGGTCACGGATGCGCAAGTGATGCGCTACATCAAAAGCCTGGGTGCCACGGTGGCCAGCCCGCGCAGTGCGGACCGGGTGGGCAAACACTTTTTCAAGCTCAACTACAAGCATCACAAGCGCCGCAACATGGACGAGGTGTTGGTGGGCGAGATATACGCAGCCGATGGGCACACGGTGGACGCGTACATGGCACACCCCAGTACGGGCGGGCTGTATCGCCCCGAGCTGACCCTGTTCATGGACGTGAAGAGCCGCTACTTTGCTGGCTGGTGGCTGAGCGAGGCAGAAACAAAGGAGAGCACGCTGTTTGCGCTGAGCAGCGCCATGACAAGCCACGACCATGTGCCAGCGTGGGTTTACACAGACCACGGCTCTGGCTACCGCGCCAAGATGATGAGCGACGAGAACGTGGGCTTCTATGCCAAATTCTCCATCGCCACGATTGCCGCGCTACCCGGTAATGCCAACGGCAAGGGCTGGATTGAGCGCGCCTTTCGCACGGTGCGCGACAAGCATGACAAGTTCTTTGCCGATGGCCTGATGTATTGCGGCGACGACATGGCGCCAGAAATAAACCGCCGCCTGAGTGTTGACGTAGAGAAGGGCAAACGCAAGTTGCCCAGCTTTAACCAGTATGTGGACAGCCTGACCGCATTTATTGAGCAGTACCACAACACGCCCATGGATGCGCTGGGCGGAAAAACACCTGCGCAGGTGTGGGCGGGGTTGGAGCGCGTGCCGGTGGGCATTGAGTTTGACGCGGTGGCACGCCCCAGCGTAGAGCGCACTGTGAGTCACCAAGAGGTGCGCCTGGACAACCGGCACTACTACAGCGAAATGCTGGCCGAGTGGGACGGCAAGAAGGTGGCCGTGGAATACGACCTGCACAACGATACCAAGGTGTGGGTGCGAACACCCAAAGGCGTGCTCATCTGCGAGGCACCCCTGGTGCACACGATTGGTATTTTGCCGACCGACCGTATGGAGGAGCGGCGGCTTGTGCGTGCCGCAGATGCCGTCAAGCGCAAGCAAAAACACATTGCAGAAGACCTGGCGCGCAGCAGAGCACCCGTGGACGCCGCCAGCCAGGCCGCTGCCATTGAGGCGTTGACCTATGCCCCCAGCCCGGCGCTGCCCGCCCCGCGTGTGGATGACGATTTCAAAGTTGATCTCTTAAATTGGAGGAAAGACCAGTGAGCACTCCCGCAACTGAAACACAGAACGCCTTGCCAGGCATGGCTAGCGCCCCGACTGCCTACACACCACAAGATGTGTCCAAGGTGGATGCGGTCAAGAAGTGGCTGGAGGACCGCAAGAAGAGCCGTGCCTGGCTGAGCAAGAAGGCCGACATCCCCAGCGGCACGCTGAGCCAGATTCTGAGCGGCAAATACGTCAGCAGCCCGACCCGCCAGCTCAATCAGATGCTGTCGGTGCTGGACGTGGAAGCTGATCGCCTGAAGGATGGCACGCCTGGCTATGTGAGGGGCAGCGTGCACAAGCTGATGGTCGTGGTGTGTGACCGCACCCGCAAGCACCAGAACTTTGGCGTGATCACCGGCTATGTGGGCGTGGGCAAAAGCCGCTTCTGTGCTGAGTACCACGAAACCAACCCGATGACGCTGCTGGTCGAAGTCAGCCCCAACATGACGCCTGGTGTGCTGATGACCGAGCTGCTGGAGCAGTTGAACAACGCGGTGCCTGCCGGGCTGGACCGCAAGTTCCGCGAGCTGGTGCGGGTGCTCAAGGGCACCAACTATCTGATCGTGGCTGATGAGGCCGAGAAGATGAGCAGCAGCGCGCTGGAACACCTGCGCCGCCTGCGCGACATGGCCATGGTAGGCGTGGTTCTGGTGGGCACCGAGAAGCTGACCAGCCTGATCAAGCCGCAGCACGGCCAGTTTGACCAGGTGCGCAGCCGGGTGGGCATGTGGCCTGAGACGATCCAGTGCATCAGTCGCGACGACGCTGACGACATGGTGCGCGCCGCCCTGGCGGATGCCGGTGAGCTGAGTGATGACGTGCTGGACACCTTGTGGGCTTATTGCGATGGCAGTGCCCGTGTCCTCAATGAGAACCTGATCCCGGCTGTACGGGACTACGGCATGGGTAGCCTGCCCCTGTCAAGCCGGATGATTGAGACGATTGCCGCCAGCGTGCTGTTCATGTCCAAGCCACGTGTCGAGGTGACGAAATGATGGCCGCGCCGATGGCCGTAGCTGCCCCGCAGGCCGCAGCCAACGCACCAGGCCAATTGCTGGCGTGCCGAGTGGTGATCAAGATGGAAGACGGCTCACGCGGTGAGCACAACGGTTTGTACTATCACCGCATGGATGCGCTGAATCGGGCGCTGGACCTGTTCCCCGATGCCAAGGTGATCGTCAGCTTGTCGGGTGGCAAAGCCCACCGGAGCGCATCATGAGCAAGAACCACACCTGTCATGAGCTGGGCGTGTGTAACAGCCGCCATTGCAGCGACGTGAGCGCCTGCCCCGACTATGACCTGCTGGCGTGTAACGACACGGCTTGCCAGGGTCATGCCGAGATTGCGGCCAAGGGCCTTTGCCCCAGCCTTCTCCCGAAGCGCCGGTTTACCGACCGGCCCGGCGTGGCCCGAGAGGCTTACCCGCAGCCCACTTTCCCGTTTGCGCCAGGCGTGATTCAAGGGCCGAAATGGCGGACTGATGTCTACCCCCTGGAGGATGAGCACGCCGCCCTGAAAGCGCTGCATCGGGCGCAGATTGTGGTGGTTTTGATCGTATTGGCGCTGGTCGGCGCAAGGTGGTTCTATGTCACACACTGATCTGAGCTGCCCCGTGTGTGGCACCGGTCTGAGCATCGCCCACCTGCTGGTCGATGCGGATGACCGCGCCGCTGTGGTGCGCCTGCTGGCCCTGAGTACGCCTGTGGGCGCTGCTGTGGGCCGCTACATCAGCCTGTTCACCCCACCCAAAACAAGCCTGACCCTGCGCAAGCAAGTGCGCATCGTGCTGCAGTTGCTGCCCGACCTTGAGCGCCGAGCCATCACCCACCGTGGGCGCGATTGGCAGGTTCCCCTGAAGGTGTGGGAGGCAGGCATTGACCAGATGCTGGCCGCTCGCGATGCCGGTAAGTTGGATTTGCCAATGAAGGGGCACGCCTATCTGTATTCGATCTTGATGAGCATGGCTGACAAGACCGAAGCCGTTGCAGAGGCGCAATCCGAAGCGCAGCGCCGCACGCCTGCGGCCACCTACCAGGTGCGCGGGCAAACCATGCCGATGGGCCAGGCGCTGGATCAGGTGTTTGGTGGCGTTGACCCAGAGCTGGCAAGGAGGAAGGCCGAGGCGAGCCAAGCCGCACCTGTACCTGCAGAGGCGCGTGCCCTGCTGCAGAACCTGAAGCAAAGCATGAAACCCTGATTTTTACAACTGAGAAGGAACTGACCGTGAGTGAACAAAAAGAAACTGTGCCTGCTGGCTACTGGAAGGATGCCAATGGCTCCCTGGTGCCGGTGGGAAAGATCAAGGAAATCGACAAGCTGCGCCACCAGTGTGTGACCGGCCTGGCCGAAGCCGCCAAGAAGGCCAGCGCCGACCTGTTGTCTTTCAAGTTGTGCGCCATGCAGGAAGTCCAGGCGTTCATTGATACGAGCCTGGCCACCTATGACGTGCGCCAGGGCGGCAAGAAGGGCAATGTCTCTCTGGTGTCGTTTGACGGGCGCTACAAGATCACACGCACCATGCAGGACACCATCGTGTTTGACGAACGCCTGCAGGCGGCCAAGGCACTGGTGGACGAATGTGTGAAGGCCTGGAGCAAAGGCAGCAACGACAACATCAAGGTGTTGGTCAACAACGCCTTCCAGGTGGACAAAGCCGGTGCGGTCAATGTGGGCCGCATTCTGAACCTTCGCACGCTTGAGATCGCAGATGAGAAATGGCAACGGGCCATGAAGGCCATCGGCGACAGCATGAAAGTTCATTCCACCAAGCCGTATATTCGTTTTTACGAATTGGATGAGCAGGCTGGTGATTACGTGCCGATCTCACTGGATGTGGCGGCGCTATGAGCCAGGATACAGCTGCCCATCGCCCGGTCAGGTTGCAGATGAACACCAAGGGTGCCTGGCGTGACGTGCTGGACTTTGATTGCGCGGATGAAGATCGGGTCAAGACTGCGGCCGAGCTGCTCTTCAGAGGCGACAAGCGGGTGACATTGCGGGTGATCGCGCCAAAGCTGCCCGGCCCGCCGCTGATGTGCTGGTCTGATGCCACGGGCTGGCGGGTGTGGGGGGAGCGTCATGCCAATCAAGCCTGAAAACCGCTCTCGCTATCCAAAGGACTGGCCGGAGATTCACCTGGCCATATTGGAGCGTGCCAAATACCGCTGTGAGTGGCCTGGCTGTGGTGCGGGTCACCATCATGTTGGCTATTGGCGCGGTGAGCAGTTTGTGCGGATGCCCCAGGTGCTGAAAGATGCTGGATACAAAGCTGGCGATATTGTCATTTGCTCAGACCGCTCCGAACTCAAACTGCTGCGGATCGTGCTGACCATCGCCCACAAGGACCACACGCCCGAGCACTGCCACCCTGACAACCTGGCTGCCTGGTGCCAGCGACACCACCTGGCGTATGACCAGGAGCACCACAAGACCACGGCCTACATGTCGCGCAAACAGCGCGCCTGCACTCTGGAGCTACCACTATGAGCAAGGCTGCAACCGATGTTCAGCGCAAGCGCGAGCTGGCCCTGATCCACCTGGCCAAGGCCACGCTTGGTCTGAGCCGGGCTGACTATGAGCACGTGTTGCGCACGGTCACGGGCGAAACCAGTGCCGCCGATCTGGATGCGGCCGGGCGTGACAAGCTGCTCAAACACTTCAAGGCCAAGGGCTTCCAGGTCAAACCGACGCTCAAGTCAAAGCAGACCCGCACGGCGGCTGAGCAGCCGCAGGTGCGCAAGCTGCGGGCCATGTGGTACGCGCTGGCTGAAGTGGGTGCGGTGGCGCAGCCGACCAGCCCTGGCGCCTGTGATCTGTTGTTAGAAGCCTGGGCCAAGCGCCAACTCAATGGCACCCGCCTGGGGCCGCTGGATGCGCTGCGGTTTGCCTCTGGCGAGCAGTTGAACAAGCTGATTGAGGAAATGAAGGCCTGGGGCCTGCGCGTGGGAGCCAAGATCAAATGAGCCGCCCGGCCCCCAAGCTGACCGTCAAGCCGCAGGCGTTGCCCGCTGCCCTGCGCGAGCTGGCGCGGGTGCTGGGTGACTCTGACGCGCTGCGCCTGGTGGGCATGCATGGCGGGGCGCGGGTGTCGGTGCCCAAGCAGGCACGGGCTGATCACCCACTGCGCATGGCGCTGGGTGAGGAGGCTTTTGGGCGACTGGTGGCGGAATACGCAGGCGAGACGATTGAGCTGCCCAAGGGCGACGCCTACTTGCGCGAGCTGCGCCACGACCAGGTGCGCCAGTGCCGTGAGCAGGGCCTGACGGTAGATGAGACAGCCGAGGCGGTGGGCTACAGCCGCCGCCATGTGATCAACATCATTGGCGGGCATGCCGACGGCACCGATACGCTGACGATGGATATGTTTGAGGAGGCACCCTGCTCTTACGCTGGGCAAGCCAATGACCCGTTTGGGATGGGGGCACGGGGATGACTCCGCAGGTTTGCGGAGTCCTTAACCGGCGCAATTTTGCGCCGGTCTCAAACGCCTTTTTTTGTTCCGCTGGAACTTGTGCTAAATTCCGCGTGCACCTGAAAAAAACAGGTGTGGGTCTTGACAGGGCTCAAAAACCTAAGCGACTCTTAGAGCCGCTTGGACACCGCACAGGTCTAGCGGCTTTTTCGTTTGCGCTATCAATTTTGGTGGCTCGAATGGGAGGGCGCGAGCCCTGCCGGTTTCCCTTGGGTTTCCCGGTCTGTCAACCCGTTCGAGCCACCGCCCGATTGACAGCGAGCGATGGTTTCTCAACTGAAACGTAAGGAGTCGATATGACTAATTTTTCTCTTTCAAATTTCAACAGCAACACCCTGACTATGGGCAGCCAGGAATTGGCTAGCCTCACGCAAACACGCCATGACAGCGTCAAACGAACTATCGAGACACTGGCCCAAAAAGGGGCCGTAAAGCAACTTCCACAAATTGTGGAAGTTACCAACCACCTTGGACAACGTGTGCAGGAATACCACCTGAACCAGCGTGACACGATGGTGGTGGTGGCCCGCTTGAACCCGCAATTCATGGCCCGTGTGGTAGACCGCTGGATGGAATTGGAGGCCAAACAAGCCCCCGACACTGAGCGCGTGGCCCAGCTCGAAGCGGCTTTGCTGCGCAGCAACCCGCAGTGGGTGCAGACCATCCGCCTGCGCGGCGCTGGCCTGGAGGGCTGGGAGATTGCGCGGGTGCTGGAGGTGAGCCGCACCAAGCAAGAAAAGATTGTGCGTGCCATTCGCGCCGCAGGCCTGGGGCATTTGCTGCCCGCCACCGCCAAGCCACCCGTGGGCCACAAGCTGGCTGCAGCGCCCAGCACCCAAATGGCGCTGGAGGTCTGAACCATGAGCGCCTCTGTACAAGCCATTTACCCCAGCACCCGCCAGCAACGCGCCGCCTACAGCGTGGTGGATGCGGTGGACGATCTGGACGCCCAACTGGGCGCGCTGCGCGCCGTGGAGTGCCTGGCCATCAATGAGAAGGTGGGTAGCGAGGAATACCTGCCACAGCTCAAGCGCGAAGACCTGGCGATGCTGCTGTCGGTGCTGACCAGCAACCTGCAAACCCATTGCGCCACGGCGCGTGAAGCGGCGGTGGCCTCTGCCAAGGGGGTGGCCGCATGATTGTGGGGCAACACCGGGGGAACTTCCCCAAAGGCATAGCAGGTGAGCCAGCGCAGGCCAAGCGGCTGCGGTATGAAGATTGGCTGATTGCCACGCGTGAGCGCCTGTTGACTGGCGCTGAGTTTGCAGCGCAGTTGGGCGGTGCCACAGAAGACCGCAAACATCTTGACCCGGAGTTTGATGCGGTGATGTATCAGCCGGGGCGCACGGCCGCGGTGACACGCCCGAGCAAGACGCTGGCGATTCGGGCGCGCTGCTGGCAGTGTGTGAGCGGTGATGATGACGATGGCGGCACCACGCGCATTGCGGTGTGCAGCAGCACCGGGTGTGCCTTGCATTCGGTGCGGCCCTACCAGCCCGAGGGCGCACGGGTGAAGCGCCTGCCCCGCGCTGATGCCGACGTGAGCGGGGCAGGCCTGCACCGGTTGGACCATGGTGCCAAGGCGGTGGCCAACCCGGGAAACATTGGGCTGGCAGTGCGCGGCTACTGTCACCAGTGCTGCGGCGGGCGCTCAGATGTGGGTACCATGCGGGAAGCCCAGGGATGTGCTGTAGCGAACTGTGGGCTTTGGCGGGTTCGGCCGGGGGCAAATAGTGGTGGCGATCTGCCTTTGGGGGCTCAGGATGATTTGAGGGGGGAGTCGGTGGCATCAGAGGGCGTTTGAAACCGAGTTTGAAGCCGTTTAAAAGGGGGTTCGGCGCGACCAACAAAGAAAGTTGATACCAGCGCACCCCCGAAGCCCTGAAAGGCCCTGTAGTTCACACTGCAGGGCCTTTGCTTTTGGGGAACTGTTTCACCATGACCTGACGCCCCATGCCCGGCAAAGTACAGGGCATGAACAAAGCACACCAATTTAAAGGGCTGGCCGACTGGATCGAAGTGTTCCGGGCTGGCACGCACACCGACAGCAAGGGCCGTAGCTGCACTTTCAGCGAGGCCGACCTGGATCAGATGGTGAGCAACCTGGCGCTGGGCGCTGCGCCCGCCGTGCTGGGCCACCCAAAACACAACGACCCGGCGTATGGCTGGGTCAACGAAGGCGGTGCCAAGCGTGAAGGTGCCTCGCTGTACGTCAAATTCTCAGATATCAACCCGGCCTTTGAGGCGGGTGTGGCCAGCGGGGCGTATCGCAACCGGTCGGTGGCGGTGGTGAAAGATGCCGACGCTGGCTACCGCCTGCAGCATGTGGGCTGGCTTGGCGCAGCGGCCCCGGCCATCGCGGGCCTGACCCCGGTGTCGTTTGCGGCTGATGTGGCAGACGATGCCTGCTTTGAGTTTGCCGCCCCGGGCTACAGCCTGGTGTGGGGCCTGGAGACTGTGGTGCGCCTGTTGCGCGGCCTGCGCGACCAGATGATTGCCAAGGATGGCCTGGAGGCCGCCGATGCCACGCTGCCGCAATGGCAGATAGACAGCGCCCTGGAGGCCGCAACCCAGGCGCGCCAGGAGTTTCAGGATGCTGCTGATGACGCGGCCGAGGGCGAGACCGCCGACCCCATTGCCCCCCAATTTTCCAAACCAACCCCAACCGGAGGAGTTATGTCGTTTACCCAAGAGCAGCTTGATGCTGCAGCGGCCAAGGCCAAAAAAGAGGCCGAAGACAAAGCTGTGGCTGAATTTGCGTCAAGCCAGGCCGAGTTGACCAAGTTGCGCGGCGAGCGCCGGGCTGAGCGCATTGGTGCGCAGATCAGCGGCTGGAAGGCCAAAGGACTGGTGACCCCGGCTGAAGAGGCTGGTCTGGCTGAGTTCATGGGCTCGCTGGAAAGCGGCGAAGGTGGCGAGTTCACCTTCAGCGCCAGTGACAAGAGCGAGGTCAAGAAGACGCCGGCGCAGTTCTTTGCCGAGTTCATGGCGGCACGCAAGCCGCTGGTGAAACTGGGTGCGCAAATGGTTGCTGATGACGCGCCTGGTGTGAATAGCAACGATGCCGGTGCGCTGGCCGACGCCGCGCGCAGCTATATGAAAGAACAGTCTGACAAGGGACTCACCGTGAGCTTGCCAGAGGCCGTGGCCCATGTGGGCCGTCGCGCCTGATCAATCCCTTCAACCCCTCATTTTTCTGGAGTAACGCATGGCAAATATTTTGTTGGTCACCAATCACGTGGCCGAGGGTGCGATTGTTATTAATCGCTTGGTGAAGTATGGCGCGACTGATCGCGGCATTTTGCAGGCTTCGGCCAATACCGATTTCATCATCGGCAGTTGCATGGAGTCTGGCGCCGCCGTAGGTGAGCGCCAGGATGTGCCACGTGTGGGTCTGGGTTGGGTAGAGGCGGGGGCGGCGATTGTGCGCGGCTCGCCCATCACGTCTGATGCCACGGGCCGCGCGATCGTGGCGGCACCGGCTGCTGGCGTGAATGCGCGCATTGTGGGCTTTGCCGATGAGTCTGCTACTGCTGCGGGCGACGTGATCCGGTATGTGATTGAGCCGGGTGTGATGCAAGGCTGATAAGCCTGGCGCCTGATTGTTTTGAGTAAGTAACCCCCTTTTTTTCTGGAGTAACCCCTATGGCAACGACTTCGTTCCCCGTCAACCCGACGATGACGGCAATTGCGATGATGTACAGCAACCCGGCTGTGACATTGATCGCTGACCATGTGATGCCGCGCATTCCGGTGGCCAAGAAGTTCTCTTACAGCTCGTATGACATCGCGCAGGGCTTTACCGTGCCCCAAACATTGGTGGGTCGTAAGAGCACGCCCACCGAGGTGGACTTCACCGGCACGCTGATCAACGATGAAACGCAGGACTTTGGCCTGGACGACGTGGTGCCCAATGACGAAATTGAAGCCTGGGCCAGCATGCAAAAACCCGAGCGCGGTGGGCCGATCAACCCGCTGGACATCAGCACCATGCTGTTGACCAAGCTGGTGCTGCTGGACCGTGAGGTGCGAGTGGCTGGCAAAGTGTTCAATGCGGCCAACTATGGCGGCAACACGGCCACGCTGAGCGGCACCAGCCAGTGGAGCGATTTTGTGAACAGCAACCCGTTGGATGCGATTTTGGCGGCGCTGGACATCCCTCTATATCGGCCCAATGTGGCGACCTTTGGGCAGGCTGCATTTACCAAGCTGCGTCAACACCCGGCCATTGTGCAGGCGGTGTACGGCACGGCGCAAACCCGTGGCACGGTGACACGCGCCCAACTGGCCGAGGTGCTGGAGGTGCAGCAGGTGCTGGTGGGCGCAGGATTTGTGAACACGGCGCGCAAGGGTCAGGCAGTGAACAACCAGCGGGTGTGGGGCAAACACGCGGCGTTTCTGTACATCGACCCGGAGGCCGCACAAGCCAGCCAGCCGACCTGGGGCTTTACCGGCCAGTGGGGCACCCGTGTGGCAGGCAGCCTGCCAGAGCCCAAGAACGGCCTGCGCGGCAGTGAACGGGCGCGGGTGGGCGAGTCGGTCAAGGAAGTGATCTCGGCCCCGGCGCTGGGCTACTTCTTCCAGAACGTGGTGGCGTAAACCGTCAGGCGTTTCCGTGGCAAAGGGCAGTAGTTGCCCTTTGCTGCAAGTCCCCTTTTTCAATTTGATGGAGATTCCCAATGGCAACGAAGAATGACAAAGCTGCAGCCTTGCCCACAAAAACCTACAAGACCCTCACCCAGGTCGAACATGACCAGGTGAAATATGGCGCGGGCCAGCCTGCAGGTGATGAGCTGGAGCTGACCGATGCCCAGGCTGAGCCGCTGCTGGGCGTGAAAGCGGTCGAGTTGAAGGCTGTTGCTGCCGAGGCCTAAACCAGCATGCCTTACGCAACCGCATCCCAGTACATCCAGAAGTTTGGTCTGGATGACGCCGCCCAACTGCTGGCTGATGAGCAGAACACGCTCACCAGTCAGTTGTTGGCGGATGCTGTTGCCGTCAGCTTGGGCGGCTCCTGGACAGGTACGCCAGCGCAGGCTGACAAGGATGTGGCCAATGCGGCGCTGGCACGGCTTAACCGCCAACTGGTGGTCAGCAGCAACTTCATGGATGGCTACCTGCGCAGCGCAGTGACCCTGCCGCTGGCGGTCGGTGATGCCAATGCGGGCGTTCTGGAGGATTGCTGCCTGGCGCTGGTTCGTTACGGGTTGGCCGATGACTCTGACAACGCGACCGAGCGCATGGAAAAGGCGTATGAGCAATGGCGCTCCTGGTTGAAGGATGTGCAGGCTGGGCGGGCGCAATTGGTCGGGGCCACTGGTGAAGCGGTTCCCTCAACCGGGCGGGTGCGCACTGGACAGGCTGTGAGCATGTTTGATTGGCGCAGTTTTGGAGGCGGGCAGTGAGCGGCACGTCTCTGAGCTTCGGCTTTGACTCCCATCTCATTGCCGGCCATCTGGCGCGGCTGGTGATTTTTGACCATGGCAAGTTTGGAGGCGTTCGGCGTGAGATTGGTGAGTTCATGCGCGGCGAAATCCAGGACAACCTGGACGGGCAAAAGCTGTTTGACGGCTCGCCCATGCCGCAAAGCAAGGCGGCGGTCAAGCGCCGAGGAAAGACGCTGATCAAGGATCACCATCTGTATGACAGCTACACGTACAACCTGATTGACAGTGGCTTGGAGGTTGGCTCGGAGAAGGTCTATGCCGCCATTCATCACTTTGGTGGTGAGACGGGACGCCCTGGGCATCGGTTCACACTTCAGGCGCGGCCTGTGATGGGAATAGGGCCTCGCCAAGAGCTGGCCATTGGTGACTACGTGTTTGCAGCTATCAGGCGGACCCAATGAGCGCGACGGTCCTTCTTGACCAGGTGGTGGCACGGGTGCGGGCCAAGTTCACCAAGACTGAGGTGGCCACGGTGCAGCCGTATGCGGGTGAGTTCTCTGCGGCTGAGATTCCGTTCAAGAGCTACAACTGCCCGGCCATCTTTGTGACGGTGCAGGGCTGGCAACCGGCAGACAGTGATTGCCGCCTGACTGGCAAGCATGCCAACAAGGTGCAGCTGGCAGCGTTTGTGGTGTTCAAACATGCCGACCGCAACAAGCGCATGGCCGGGGCGATGCTGCTGGCTGAGCGCCTGGGCATCGTGATGCGCCAGTGGGAGCCGATGCGCGAGACGGCAAATGCCAACCTGCCTGTGACGATAGCCGGACTGGAAGCCGATGCCACTTGCGAAAACCTGTACGGCCGTGCGCTGGACGCAGCAGGTCAGGCGCTATTTCTGGTCGACTGGCACCAGTGCGTGAAGCCCGAGGTGCCTATGGAACAGATATGGGACTTGTTGGCGGTGGGCATTGTGGACAACACACGGGGCGGCACCGTGCCTGCCGATGCTGCGGACACGGGTGTGGTGCCGGTGGTGACTGATGACGTGAAATTTATACAAACCTGAAAGGTAACCCATGGCCAAGACTGATTCCAAGATTGAAACCCCAGTGGCACCCCCCGCACTGGGCACGCAGGTGCTGGTGAAGGTGGCCAGCGGTTGCATGCTGGTGAACAACGAAACCAATGCTTACTTTGAGCCCGACGTGGCTACCCCGGCGACGGTGACCATCACGCTGCTGCGCCGCCTGCAGGACGGTGATGTGACGCTGGTTGGCTGAACCGCCTTCACGCGGCCGTCAAACCCCCATTCAAACTGCCTTTAACGGAACAACGATATGTCTTTACCCAACCTGCTTTCTTTGAGTTTCCTGGTGCCCTTTGTGGCGGCCAAGAATGATTTTTCTCGTGCTATCCGGGGCTTACGCGGCATGCAGCGTCGGTTGCTGTTGGTGGGCCACAAGCTGGCGGCCGGTGGCGTGGCGCTGAACACCCTGGTCACGGTGACCACTGAAGCCGATGCGATTGCGCTGTTTGGCGAGGGGTCGATGCTGGTGGCCATGTGGCGTGACGCCAAGGCCAATGCGGACTTGGGCCTGCCGATTGACTGTTTTGCGATTGCGCCCAACGGCTCGGCCGTGGCGGCGACCAGCATCATTGCGATCACGCCGCCGGGCAATTTGGCAATGAGTGGCGAGGTGATGCTGTACGTTGGTGGTGAACGGGTGAGCGTGGGTGTGACCACGGCAGACACTGCCAACACGGTCGCCACCAAGCTGATCAATGCGGTGAATGCCAATGTGGCTTTGCCTGTGACGGCCGCTGCTACGGCCAACCTGTATGAGTGCAAGCTGACCGCACGCTGGGGCGGCCCAACGGGCAACGACATTGACCTGCGCACCACGTACTACACCGATGACCGCCTGCCCAACAGCCTGATCGTGACGGTGCCAGCCATGTCGGGTGGGGCTGCGTTGCCGGATGTGACGCCGTTGATTGCCGCGATGAACCTGTACCGGGCGACCGAGATTGTTTGCCCGTTCACCGACAGCACCAACATGGCCATCCTGGAGACCGAGCTGGCTGCACGCTGGCTGGCCAACAACATGCAGGATGGCACGGTGATCAATGCGATTCGCGGCACGGAAGCCGCCAACACAACCTGGCTGAGCACCCGCAACAGCCCGCACGTGCACACCATCACCACGACCAAGGATTGCACCAACCCTTGGGAACTGGCGGCATCTGCCGGTGCGGCGATTGAGAGTCTGGCCGCCATTGACCCGGCCATGCCTGCCACCGGCATCAAACTGGCGGGCTACAAGGGGCCAAGTCAGGGTAACCACTGGACCATTGACCAGCTCAACAACATGCTGGTGGCCGGTGGATGCCCGCTGCAGATCGCGCCGGACTACAGCGGCACGCTGTTGCGCATGGTGACGAACTACAAGAAAACGACTTCGGGCGCGGCCGACCGCAGCATGGCCGAGCTGGCCTGGATCAAGACGATGAGCTACTACCGGTGGTTTCACGTGACTGAGTTCCAGACCAAGTACCAGGGTTTCAAGATCGCCCAGTACATCACCGACCCGATCCCTGGCCAGAAGATCATGACCAAGCAACTGGGCGAAGAAATCATGATCGGTCTCTACAAGCTGTTCATGGATGCCGGGCTGTGCCAGAACATGGACTACTACCGCAAAACGCTGGTGGTTGAGGTGGATGGACCCAACGGCAAGCTCAAAGTGCAGGATGAGCCAGTGATCGTGACACAGCACTACCAGACCGAAATCAGCAGCTTTGTGGTGGCCGGACAGGTCTGAGCCTGACCGGTAACCCAATCAACTCCAGGAGAAAGACATGGCAGGAACAGACAATTTGCTCTACCACATCGACCAGATCGTGGTGGACGGCAAGCCGATTGCGTTTGAGGATGGCACCGGCATGCTCAGCGGTGCGGCTCGGTTTGAGAACGACGTGGTGACAAGTGCCAGTGGCGATGACTTCAACAAGCGCAAACGGGTGCCGACGCTGTTCAAGTGCAAGATTCAGTTTGGGCCAGCCGTGAATCCGGCCGACTATGCCAATTACCTGGGCGTGCAAATCACCGCCCGTGATGCGCAGAGTGGTCGCCGGGCGCTGATGCCCAATTGCAGTTTTGGCCAGATGGGGGACATTGGCGGCGGGTCGGTGGATGTGACGTTCAACGTGCTGGCACCGGTGCAGTGGCTGTAATGAAATAAACCACGTTACCCGAAAGGGGCTGGCCCAGCGGGGGCACTAAGGGGCAGGCTAATCACCTGCCCCTTTTTCATTTGGTGAAGTGTTTCACCGTGACGCCCTGGGCCTGGACCGGCACAGTCGGTGCCATGGACACACAAAGCAAACACATAGACGATCTCTACACCCTGACTCTGGTGGACGGTCTGCCGACCGAGAGCCAGGGCAAGACCCTGAAGTACCGCGTGGTGAAGCTACGAGAAACCACGGTGGCGGATGAACGGGCCGCTGCCCGCATGGCGGAACGGGTGCTGGTGGTGGGTGGCAGCCCACGGCTGCTGGTGAGCGAGTCTGACTTTCGCTATGCCATGACGTTGCGGCACTGCGAGCAGTTTGTGTGTGACGGGCAGGCGATTTCTCAGGCGCTGCTTGATCTGGACTTGTTTGGCAAGCTGTCAGCGCATGACTTGCAACTGATTGAGGAGCGGATAGCCCTGATCACGCTGGCAGCACAGGTGCGTTATGGGGCCATCACGCAAGCAGAGTTTGATGACTTTGTGGCTGGGCGGCCTGTGCCTGGGGTGCCCCAGTCCCCACAGCCTGGGGGCCAGGCTGCGAGCGTGGGAAAGTATGCTGATGACGCTCAGCCTGGCCCTGCATTGCTCGCCGATTACTCTGGAGAATCTGCCCAAGGGGCAGCTGCAGGCCATGGCGCTTGAGCTGAACCGGCGCGCAAAGAAGTGAAGGCGATGCCCTATGTCTAAAGAGCTGCGGCTGAAGTATTTCATTGAACTGATCAGCAACATCAAGGAAAAGGCTGGCAGCGATGCCGCTGCCCTGGCCCAGGCGCAGGAAAAGATTCAAAAGGCGCTGGGAAACACTGAGAACAAGCTGTCCCAGTTTGAGCGGGTGCTGCTTCGGGTTGGCGGGATGCGAAACACCGGCTTGCAGCA